>JAURJQ010000031.1 GCA_030832185.1 Chitinophagales bacterium
GCGAGTTTCTTTTCAGAAAATATGCTATTGTGTCGCACTAAACATGGGGAATTTGCCCTATATTAAAAAACTGTCCAGCGTTTTGCGGGATACTAACTATTAAATCCATGCTCTCATGACCAATACAATCTCCGCGGAACTATATAGGCTTTCTGAAAAATTATATCAATATTTTCTCTCCAAAACATCTAGAGAACGAAGTGAGCGTGCGATATTATGGATAGCTTTAGTCAGTTTTATTATTCACCTAGTATTGATAGGGTTGGTGAATTTTAATTTTATAACCCTCAGTGAGCCAAATAATTTATTAAAAAATCCGATAGCGGCTATTTATACGCCCTTTTCTTTCATTCTTGTGTATGAGGTTTATCTCTTGGTTTACTATCTGCCTAAGTCTACGTCTATCTATATCTCCAAGCAATATGAAATTATCACCCTCATCATCATTCGGCGCTTGTTTAAGGACCTCTCGGTTTTGTCCCTTTCGACGGATTGGTTCAAAATAAAAAACGATTTACAATTTACCTATGACCTCGTGACATCCATTCTTCTATTCTGTCTCATCTACCTTTTTCATATTCAGCGAACCAAAATCTATAGGGCTGTTGAATCAGAAGCAAATCCTTCTGCTAGTATATCTAAATTTATTAACGCTAAAAAATGGATAGCGACCGCCTTGGTGCCTATTTTATTTATCTGTGCAGTCTATGCATTTCTGCACTGGAGTATCGGCATCTTTCAGCCCATTGATGTACAGCCGCTTTCTTTTAAGAATATTAATAATATTTTCTTTGAGCAGTTTTTTAATATTTTGATCATTGCGGATGTTATCTTGCTCCTAGTGTCTTTTTTTCATACAGACGAGTTTCATAAAGTCATCCGCAATTCAGGATTTATTATTTCTACCATCTTACTAAGAATTTCCTTTTCCGTAGAGGGCATAATTAATAATTTATTGATTGTTACGGCTATTGTATTTGGCCTCTTGGTTCTCATGATTTATAATAAATTTGAAAAGCACCTGGCTGCGCAGGAAAGTAAGGAGGGCCACCTATCTGAATGATAGATCTATTTGTCTGAAATGACGAGTACTAAATGACGGATATATAAATCTTAGGGTTAAATCTAATGATTAAGCCTAAGTAGATTCCTGTATATTACAATGAATTTTACTATGAATTTATTGAGAGCTCATAAGCCACATGAGCTAACCGGCTCGCTCAGAAAAATCGGCACTTTCAAACCAGCTTTAGGCTTATTTTTGATTATTTACTATGCTTTGGGCGAGCCAATAAGCCTTTCCGTAACTTGTTAATATTTCTGTGTATTGAGCGATGTTTTTAGTAGCGATTAGACAGACTTGGTTCTTATCGTTCAATGCTATTTTCGCATTGTTTTTAAATAAAGAGAGGTGGGCGTCATTGGCATATTTAGCAAACCCCGGCGTATACTTAGAGTCTAATGTTTTCCCGCTTAATAAAGTAATAAAGTATTGATTTTCATATCTTTCTGCTCTTTTTATGGATTCTTTGTTGCTTAATAATTCTCCTGTATAGACCGATATAATTTCATCTTTGTATATTTTTATAGCAGTAAATAATCCCTGGCCGGCATCATTAATACTAGATAGTGCCGTATAGAGATAATCTATTTCGGGAGCAAGAATGGTGTTTGGGGGCATTTCTTCTATTCGTATTGAGCTTTTTCCTTACCTATGCTTCGATAGACCGTGACAGTAGATAGGTTTTTTTCACCTATAAAGCTTACCACTATCTCCCTATGTGCACCATTAAAATAGCAATATCGCTTGGATTTATACCGCTGATTCTCTTGGCGGCGCCAAGCGTCTTAGGTCTTATTTTGGTAAATTTCTGTCGAGATTCTGTAGACAAGGAATTCACTTTTTCATAATTGAATGTCTCGGGAATAATGAGTTCTTCTAGGCTGAGGGATTTATTGACCACATCTTGTTCCTTCTCGATATAGCCTTGATATTTGTGTTCTATCTCTGCGGAAGATAAAGCAGAAAATGAAAAGGTGTCAAAGTTAGATCTAACTTTTTCTATACGCATAAGATGTTCTAGACTTACTTGTGGTCTCGTCAGAATATTAGCCATAGGCATTTGCTGCTTCAAATCTGCCGTACCCAGCTCAGCAAATAAGCCGTTAACTTCTTCGGGGGTTATCTTAACTTCTTGAAATAAACTTAATATCTTCGCTATCTCCGTTTTGCGTTCTTGATATTTAGATACTCGCTCTTCGTTGGCGAGGCCTATTTCCTTCCCTATAGGGGTTAATCTCTGATCCGCATTATCTCCTCGCAATAAAATTCTATACTCTGCCCTACTGGTAAACATACGATAGGGTTCATCGGTACCTTTATGCACAAGGTCATCTATTAAAACACCGATATAGCTTTCGTGTCTTCCTAATACCAGTGGTGGTAAATCATCTATGCTTCTTGTAGCATTAATGCCAGCTAAGAGGCCTTGCCCTCCTGCTTCTTCATATCCTGTGGTGCCATTTATCTGTCCTGCGAAATAAAGTCCTTTGATCAGCTTGGTCTGCAAGGAGTGGTCCAACTGCATAGGTGGAAAATAATCATATTCAATGGCATAACCTGGGCGATACATTTTAGCATTTTCAAAACCGGGGATCAACTGTAATGCTTTGTATTGCACATCAAATGGAAGCGAGGTGGAAAATCCGTTGACATAGATCTCATTCGTATTCCATCCTTCTGGTTCTACAAAAATTTGGTGTCTTTCTTTATCTGCAAATCGATTTATTTTATCTTCAATACTGGGACAGTATCTTGGACCTACGCCTTCTATACTTCCGTTAAACATAGGGCTGCGATCAAATCCTTCTTTGAGCGCTTCATGAACATTTTCGTTCGTATATGTAATCCAGCAACATCGCTGTTCTTTTGGTTTTTCTGTATCCATGAAAGAAAATCCTTCTATAATTTCATCTCCAGGTTGTTCTTCCATTTTAGAATAATCCAAGCTTCGTCCATCAATTCTTGGGGGCGTACCTGTTTTCATTCTACCCGACTCAAAACCTAAAGAAAGCAACTGTTCAGTAATACCTGTTGCTCTGCTCTCTGCTGCTCTTCCCCCTCCAAAGTTTTTATCGCCTATATGAATTAAACCATTGAGAAAAGTTCCGTTGGTTAGTACCACTGCCTTCGATTGGATTTCTATTCCCAGCTGAGTTTTTACTCCTACCACTTTATCACCTTTTATTAAAAGACCTGATACCATTTCTTGATAAATATCAAGGTTAGATACATTCTCTAGGGTATGTCTCCAAATAGAAGAAAAAAGGTTTCGGTCATTTTGGCTTCTTGGACTCCACATAGCGGGTCCCTTACTCCTATTCAGCATACGAAACTGTATCATAGATCTATCAGAAATAATGCCAGACATTCCGCCCAATGCGTCTATTTCTCTTATAATTTGTCCTTTAGCCACACCACCCATAGCTGGATTACAAGACATCTGTCCCATCACCTGCATATTCATGGTTATAAGGAGTGTTTTCTTTCCTATACTAGCTGCTGCATAGGCCGCTTCACAACCAGCGTGACCAGCACCGACTACAATAATATCATATGGATCGAACATAGATGACGTTAGGTTATATTATATTTTTTTCTTTTTTGTTCCACGTGGAACGTTCTAATAATGATAAACACTCTTGTTCCACGTGGAACAATTCTTCTGTATAAATTTAATATATTTATTTTCCTCTTTTCTCATAATTTTTTTCTCACTATTTGTTTCATCGTTATAGCCAATAATATGAAGAAAACCATGAATCAACACTCTGTTAATTTCTTCACTTATCTCTACATTATATATTCTCGCATTTTTTTTTACCTCTCCTAGTGAAATATAAACATCTCCTGTTAATTCACATTCTGTATTAACTAAACCAAATGTCAATATATCTGTATTATAATTGTGGTCTTTAAACGTAGTATTCATCTTTATTTGTTCTTGAGAACAGATGAAATTATAACTCATATATACTCTTTTTTTTCCACACAACTTTTTTATATATCTTAATAAACACTCTTTATTAATAGTGGTTTTTATTAGATTCTTAAATTTAGGTTTTGAGTAATTAAATTCAATAAAAACTTGCTTCTTTACCATATTAAAAGAATTTATACTTTCCACTTTCATCCACAGTTATAGATGGTAATAATCTTTTCTTATCAAAATATTCATATCCTTCTTTAAGATTAGTCCAAAAATCTAATATCTCTTGTTTTCCACTAAAATAATCCTTCTTCATTTTATTAAAATTGTTTAGCGTTAACTTTGTAGGATATATATGAATAGGTATTTGTTCTTGACCTACCGCTTTAGCGTATATATTAATTAAATATATTGTTTCCATCACTGAATCAGTCATAGGCAGACAACCTATAGTTTCACAGCCTCCATGAATATATATATCCCCACCCAATTTTTCTTTATTTCCTAGTATTCTATCACTTTCATTAGGATAGGATATTTTCAAAGATAAGTGATACTTACTACATGGATTAAAATTTTCTATATAATAAAAACCCTCTGGTATCTGGAAATCTCCTTCCTGTCGTTTAGGTCCTAAATCACCTATAGTTTCACAGATAGAAAACGACTTTATTAAAACATATTTAGAACTATCATCTGAAAAAGCCCATAACTCCAGTACTTTATTCCATTTCATAGCCCGCCAAAAGATTCTATTCGAAGGAAATTTTATGCTCTTAGTATTAAATAGAGACACTACATTATTATACCTTGATAAATTAGCTACTGAAACACGAGGCTGCTGTAATTGATTCGCTAGCCAATCTTGAGAGAATGAAGAAGTATTCATTATTAAAAGAAAACAAAAAGAAAATAAAAATTTATTCATAAAACGAAATTAACAACAGTAATAATATTATATAAATCTTTTTTTAAATAGAGAAATTTAAGCCCTATTATTAGTTGTGTGAATTGGGTGATAAATATTGGTTATAAGTATTGACAATGATAAATTAAACAATTTAAGGGAGGTAACGAACAAAATTAATATTTTTAAAAACTTTATAATTAGTAATTTACATATTATTATATACATGTGTGGATTAAATGAAAAGGAAAAGTTTTTTTATGTGAGTTGTGAATAGAATATGAGAATAATAACAAATAGATCAAGGAAAATGAGGATAAATGGCTAAATAAAAATATGGGAATAGAGTCTTGTGTATAAAAAGGGATTTATCATTTATTTTCTAACAGTTTTTATCCAAATATGTTCATACCAGGAATATTCGGGACGAGAGATTTTAATTCACTCATTATATATCCTTCAGATTCATTCAATGCTCTTTTTATAGTATCTTGTAAAAGAACTTCCTGCTCGATAAGACTTAATGTAGAGAAACCTTCACTAAATTTAATAGAAGTAATATCTTTTTTCCCGTTGGTAGTAATGGTAATTATATTCTGAGGATCAGAAGTTGTAAAATAAGTAGACTCAACCTTTGTTTTAAGGTGATTGGCTTTTTCTTTTATCTCACCAAGTTTGGATAAAATGTCGAACATAAGATGTAATTATCGTTTAAAAGGCAAAACTAAAGAAGAAAATCTATATAGATTCAATAGGTTTATATAAATCCCCGCAAATAGTATTAAACTGGGCACCAGTGACGGAAGCTAGGACATTAAATTTATTTTCTAAAAACCGCACTCCCAGTAAGGACATAATTAACGATTCTTTATTGTCTATTAGAACTGTATCCGCAGGAGAAAAGTTTAAATTCTTAGCTTTTATTAAATCCATTAAAAATACATTGTGCGCTCCACCACCTGTAATTAAAAGCGTTTTATTATCAAAAATATGGTTAGAAATTTGAAACACGATATGCTCATAAAATGTTCGCAATTTATCTTCAATACTCAAATTGGTATTATCAAGAATATTGATGAGCTCTCGAGAAAAACCATTATCCAGACTTTTAGGAGATGGAAGACTGAAAAAAGGTAGAGCATTTAGTCGTTTGAAACTAGCTAAATCTAATTTTCCTCTCCTAGCTAGTTCACCATCTTTATCATATGCCAATCCTTTTATCTGTGCATAATGATTAATAACTTGATTACAAACACCGAGATCAAAAGAAACAATATTGTCTTTTTCTTTAATAGAAATATTCATAATACCGCCTAGATTTAAGCAGTATTTGACATCTGGAAAAAAAAGCAAATCGCCAATTGGAACAATAGGGGCGCCTTGGCCACCAGCAATCATATCTTTTTCTCTTAAATTGTTGATTACAGGAATCCCTGTCAAATCAGAGATAGTCTGTCCGCAGCCAATCTGTAAGGTCTGTTTTTTCTCTGGGTAATGATATACCGTGTGACCGTGCGAAGCGATAAAATCAAGAGAATAAATTTTTTGTTGCTGCAAGTAAGTTCTACAAGATGTACCCACCCATTGACTGAAATCAAAATTCAATTGTTTCAATTCTTCGGAAGAAAAAGATCTACAATTCATTAGAGAGTCTAGAATGCTTTCTGGAAAAGCGATTGTCTCGCTAGAAAGAATTTTATAGGAATAAACATCTTTGTCTACAGTGATACAAGAATAACAAACATCTAATCCATCTAGGGAAGACCCAGACATAAGACCTAAAGAATAGTAATTGTGTAGCATTTCTACAATCTAAGCAAATGTTTTATAAGACCAAAATGACGAAAAGGAGGATAGCGAAAAAACAAATCAATCCATGTGAAAGAGCGCATAATACTGCGCTGATGGCTAAAGCAAAGAAAGCTATTGAAACCATGATAATGTCCGAGTCCACTAGCGCCCACACCGCCGAAAGGCATCTTACTATTGGAGAAATGAATCATAGTGTCATTAATGCAGGCTCCGCCGGATGGAAATCGAGCAAGAATAGCCTGTGCCCAAGAATTTGAACCAAAAACATACAATGCTAAGGGTTTTTCTTTCGAGAGAAAAGCAGGCAAATCCTCTACTTGTTCAAAGGTCATTACTGGTAAAATAGGACCAAATATTTCTTCCTGCATACACTTATCTGTGATATCTACATTGTCAAGAATTGTAGGGGAAATAAATAAACTAGATTTATCGTATTTCCCCCCAAACGTTAATTTTCTTTGATCTATTAAATTAACCAATCGCTCCCAAGCATTTGCATGAATAATCCTACCATAATGAGCAGAATGAGAAGATTCAGCTCCATAAAGGTTTTCTATTTCTATGACCATAGCCTCTACCAATTCTTTATGCACCGATTTGTGCACGAGCACAAAATCAGGAGCTATACAAGTCTGACCGGCATTCATAAATTTACCCCAGACAATGCGTAAAGCAGTCAGTTTGATATCGGCAGATTTATCAACTATGCAAGGACTTTTCCCGCCGAGCTCTAGGACCACAGGAGTTAGGTTCTCAGCAGCAGCAGCTAAAACTTTTTTTCCTACAGAGGTACTACCAGTAAAAAATATTTTATCAAAAGGCAACTTAACCAATTCTTGACTTTGTTTTGCATCGCCAGAAATGAAAGAAATAAAGTCGGTATCAAAAGAGGCAAAAATTTTCTGCAAAATTTCATTTGTATTTAAGGTATGCTCAGAGCCTTTAACTATGGCGCAGTTGCCGCCTGCAATAGCACCAATCAATGGAAGAAGAGCTAACTGAAATGGATAATTGAAAGGCGCAATAATTAAACATAATCCCAGAGGGTCATATTGAATATAGCTTTGCGATGGCAATAAATAAAAAGGCGAAGAGACGCGTTTAGGTTTAGACCAAGAATCTAATTTAGAAATAAATAGGTCAATCTCGTTTAACACAATGCCCATTTCAGAGAAAAAACTTTCCTCTTTTGATTTTTTCAAATCAGCAAAAAGAGCAGCGTATACCTCATCTTCTAATTTTAAAATTGATTTCTTAAGAAGCCGCAGTTGTTTAATCCGAAAATCAACAGGCTTGGTTTTTTGACTCGAAAAAAAGGTTTTTTGATTTGAAAAGAGTAAATTTATGTTGACTTCCTTCATAGCTGTAAAATAGAATTAACCTAACTGAGAGCCAAAAGACCTCGTTTTATAAACATCAATTTTTTTATGAATGAACTTAAACCACAGCGGAGGCACTAAGCTCAATAGCATCATACCTGGATAGCCAGTAGGCATTTGAGGGCTTTCATCAAAATGCCTCAAAATTTGGTATTTACGACTAGAAATATAGTGGTGATCTGAGTGACGAGACAATTCAAACAATAGAATGCGGCCAATGGGATGATTTGAATTCCAAGAATGCACAGGCATAGTGCGCTCATAGTCTCCGTTAATTTTAAGTTTTCGGCGAAGCCCATAGTGCTCTATATAGTTTACTGTCTCTAGAAGGAGTACCCCCAATGTCGCAGCTAATGCAAATCCAATTAAAGCAAGCCAGCCAAACCAAAAATAAATCACAGCAAGAAAGCTCATTTGAACGACGGAGAAAACAATCATTTGGTTGTGAAAAGAAATTATTTTTCTCCCTTTTCGCTCCAAGAGATTGGCCTCTATCTGCCATGCAGAGATCCATCCCGTAAAAATGGATCGAACATAAAATGCATAAATAGATTCACCTTTTCTAGCGGAAGCGGCATCTTCGTCTGTATTGACATTCTGGTGGTGCCCGTAATTGTGCTCGATAAAAAAGTGCATATAAAGCGAAGTCATTAAAAGAGCCTTGCTGAAGAGTTTTTCATACCACGTAGATCTATGTCCGAGCTCATGGGCTACATTGATTCCAAAGATCCCACAAGCCAGGCCCATAGCTATAATATGCCCAACAACGATGTAGTCAACCTCGGTGACGGCAGCGAGTGTGGATAAAAAATAAAAAAGCAGCCCAAATTGAATAGGAACAAAAAGATAAACCAATCCATCATAAAAAAAACTTGATTTAGCGCTGGTTTCCTCTTCGATAGTCATATTATATGTAGAAGCTTTGGTAAAAAGTTCCAAAACAGGAATAACGGCAAACAAGAAGAACAAAGCACTGTAGGCCAAAAAATTATTACTCCAAAGAGAAAAAAAAATAAGCAGCGGAACTAAAAAAGAAAACAAATATTTCGTTTTATTCATGGCATTATTTCAGCGAAATTTGAATCACGCAAGGAATCGGCTTACTGTTACCTCCATTGGGCCAGTGACTAATAAAATTATCTTTATCTTTAGATGTTTCCCCCGGATGCTGCACACTGAGAAATAATGTTTTGTAGTCTTGGCTAAAGTAGGGCCCCGTGAATTCAGCGGTGTTGGGTGCAGATGCTATTTGTATTACTTTTCCAGCATTTTTTCCTTTAACGGGCACCATGAAAAGCCCATTGTTTTTAAAAGGAGTATATTGTTTTTTATTTTGAGATCCACCAGCGATATCAGAGGTAAACCATAGGTTGTATTGATCATCAAATGCTAAATTGTCGGGACAAGAAAACCCACTTTCTTCGCCGCCAGTTAGGAAATATTCATGCTTGAATGTCAAAGATCCGGCATCGGCATTTTCTTCCATCAGTTTGAGAATGGCGCCGTGATAGTTGCCCTTAGGTTTATTATTAGTTAAAGATATGAAGACATCCTTAGATATAGGGTGAATCTCTATGTCCTCGGGTCTATCTAGTGGTGTGCCTTTGACCATCTTGGCTGCTGCGCGAGTTTGAATAAGCAGTTCGAGCTGAGTGGAGAAATGCTTCCCTAGCTCCATATGAATCTCTCTATCAAGTGGAGTCCAAATTCCTGCCTCTAAATTTGCCACATAAAGCATTCCTTTATTTAGATTGTCATGACTATCTGATATAAATTTATATAAATGCTCATTAGGCGAATCATCTCCGGTATATACTACTACTCGACCATCTTTAGCTCGTGTAGTAGTGGCACATTCATGCGCCATTCTGCCCATGCTGGTATGTTTTTTAGCTTCACCGCTGATAGGATCTATTTCTACTACCCAGCCATAGTGCTCAGGAGGATTGTCATAATAGTTTTCCCAACCCAATTCGCTTTTAAGGTGTGAGGCCATACCGTCATTGAGGATCGTTTCCCCATAGAATAAATCATAATTTTCTTCACAGGTGAGGATGGTATTCCAAGGTGTTTTACCTCCTGCGCAGTTACCCAATGTGCCCATAGCGATTGTTTTACCCATAATTTCCTCATTATTGGCGAAAGGGATCAGGCTCAATCCGCTGAATCGTCTATTGTAAGGACTGTTTTTTATATAGGTCCATTTTCCTGTTTTATCATCTTTTTTTATATGTACAAGTGATCCTCCTACAGAATACATCTCTTTTTCTATTTCTTCCTTGGTAGGTTTATTAGAAACGTGATCGAGTATCATAAATCTATCTGGAGACTCATGGTTGACCCATAATATGCCCTCTGTGCCCGTTTTGGTCAAGGGCACGAAATTGATATAATCATTATTGAAGCCAAAGCTTTCTTTTTCTGTCAGAGCATCTTGCCATTTCAGAAGCAAATCATATTGAAGTTCTTTGGTCAGAACAACATTGTCTTCGCTGGAAAAAGCGATACCCTCATAGTCCACTTCAGATAGGCTAGGTTTGTATTTTAGTTTAGGCAATTCGGCAGCAAAACCAGTATCCAAAGCAGATACTGCGGTTGTAGCAGAAATAAATTTTAGAAATGATCGACGTTCCATATGAACTAAATTTTTATATGGTGATGGTGTGTAAATATATAACAAATAATAGAAAAGACGGATTCGTCCGTATTAAAAAATTGTAATGAAAACTTTTAAGTTAGATTTAACTTAGACAATACGCTTGACTATTTCTCGAAATCTCGGAATAATAAACTAGGCTGAATATCGCTGTTATTTTGATATTTACCGCTTTTATATTGATCATACGTTCCGTCAATATTGTGGTAATAGATTTGGCAAATTTCTACGCCAGGGTAGATGCGCAGGGGCTGGATGACAAAGATTTCAAGCGTCCAAAAGCCAGAAAAGCCTACATCGCCGAAACCAGCAGTGACGTGAATAAACATACCTAGTCTGCCGATGCTACTTCTGCCTTCTAGCATAGGAACATGAGACTTAGTTTCTGTAAATTCAAGCGTGCGACCTAGATAGAGTTTATGTGGCTCTAGCAGAAGACCGTCTTCGGGAATAATAAGCTTGCTCGCTGTGTTTTCTTTTTTCATATCGAGTTCGTGCTGGTCATAAACCATCAATTCGTTATGAAGTCGAAGATTATAGCTATTGGGATTTAGCTGAGCGGGGCTATAAGGCTCTATGATGATATCCTTGCCTATTCTTTTTTCTATTTCTTTTCCGCTGAGTATCATGGTTCACTTTTAAAGGAGTACAAAGTTATCGAAACTTATTTAAAAATTACCGATAGTTCATAAAAATCTCAAAAATAGCTTTCCCTTGAAAAAAACAAGAAATGCGAATACTTTTTGACAAATTAAAAGCATAGGTGGATTAGACCAATGCCAAGCAAGCAGAAGTTTTCAATATGGGCTATTCCTGCACTCAACAGGCCATAAAACCGGCCAAATAGGCTCTCAAGTGAAGTTGCATATCTGCCACGACCCAATCATTGACTTTAGGGCCAGGTCCATATTGATTTTCAACTACCTAGGGTGATTAAAATATATTATGTAGATTCCAAGAAATTATCTAATCCTGCAAAAAGTAATACAAAAAATGATTATCTCATTTTTTACTAAGACTCAAAGCGTATTCAGAAACAGCATATATCTCCTCGGGAGCCAAAATATTTCTATAAGGAGCCATCGCTCCTTTGCCGTTGGTGACTTGGTGGATAATTTCATCTAATGACTTTATGGTTTGCGTGATGTCTTTGGCTCCGCCGAAACCCATTTTACCATCCATTCCATGGCAGGAAGTACATCTATCCATATAAATAGCTTTTCCATCGGGCTTGGAAGGGGTGTTTTCTTTTTTTTCTAATTTACAGGCGATGATATTAAGTAGCAAGCAGAACGCAAAAGAAGTTTTAATTGTTGATTTCATATTGGGCGAGTTGGATTTTATATAAAACATGGATATAGTATTTATTAATGGCGCGGCGTTAAAGTTCAAGATTGCTTGTATCGCCGACCCTTCAAAGAGATTTTTCTGTCCGAAAAAAGATTGAAAAATGAGTTTAATAGAGCTCTTTATCTTTGATTTCACTATCATGGAGTTTCACTTTTTTATTTGAGGTTTTTCTCATTCGCATGTTGAGCATTTCTATAAAAAGAGAAAAGATAATACCAAAGTAGAGATATCCTTTAGGAATACTATGTACTGCCACAGAATCTAGAATACGCAAATGTGCCATGTGCGCTCCTTCGGCCACTAGCATCACGCCGATGAGGATGAGAAAGGACAGTCCAAGAACTTGTATCGTGGGATGATTATTGACAAAATCGGATACGGGACCGGCAAATTTGAGCATAATCAAAATAGAGATGACAACCGAAATAATCATAATTTCCATGCCTGTAGCATAGCCAAAACCAACGGGCGGAGGCGCAAGACTCACCAAGCCTATCGCTGTCAATATAGAATCAAAGGAGAAGACTAAATTCAGAAGCGCGATTTGAACAATGGCTTTAGAGACAGAAGACGCCGTTTTACCCGAACTATGCTCTGCGCCTTCCATTTTATCGTGTATCTCAGATACCGCTTTGTAAAGAAGGAAAAGTCCTCCGAAAAGAACGATTATACTCTGGCCTGAAATTCCGACATCGAGAAACTGGGTGTCCAGTGACAGAAAGGGTTGATTGAGCTTGAGAATCCACGTCAGACCAAAAAGCATCAGAATTCTAAATAGAAGGGCTAGAAATAGACCAATTCTCCTCGCCTTAGGCCGATCAGCTTCCTTGAGCTTACCCGTGACGATAGAGATAAAAACGATATTATCTATTCCCAGAATAATTTCTAGAAAAGTCAGCGTAAGAATAGCCATCAATGAGGCAGTCGAGAAAAGAGAAGTCTCCATTTAATTAAAGCGCTTTTTGAATGATAAAATTTTAGTACTTCGCCAGCGAAAGTAATATAGAAAAATTAAATGCTACAAGGATAGTAATCTTGGAGAATACTAAAGAATGATCTGTTTTTATGGATATTCAATGAATGAAAATGAAATCAGAGATTTCAATAGAGAGTGACAGACTCTACTGAATGCCCAATCACAGCGTATTGGTCACCCACTAACGTGGAGATGCACTACAAAAATTTAACGCAGAAATTAGTGCTATGATTTTTCTGCCAGTATACATATGTGAAATCAAAGACGCCACTTCGTTTATGTCTGCGCCAGTCAGAGGCCAGTCTGAATAGGATATCTAGAAGGCCAAATTTTTCAAAAACTTACATCAAATTTTCTCCTATAAACTGCAATTTTACCAAGCGAATATCATCTTCTGGTAAATCGTCGTCTATGAAGGTTTCATAACACTCTTTAATATCACCTGTTTCATTTTTTTGGAAAAACTCCATCATTTCATCTATTACTTCATCGTCGAGTATTTCTTTCAAATAATATCTGATATTGAGTTTTGTGCCATTGAGGACTATAGATTCCAATTCATCTACTAAATCAGAAAATTTCAACCCTAATTCTTTAGCAATAGTTTCTAAAGATATTTTTTTATCAATAGCCCCTATGATTTTGACTTTATCGTTACTTTTATTCACGATCGTTTTAACCATGACATCATCGGGCCGAATAATGTCATTTTCTTCTACATAATCTTTGATAACAGGGCAGAAAGCCGATGCATACTTAGCAGCCATGGCTTTGGTGACACCCGTTATATGGCTAAATTCTTCTTCTGAGATAGGATATTTTAAGCACATCTCTTCTAGGGAAGGTGCTTGGATAAGCACATATGGCGGTTTATTGGCTTTTTTTGCTTCTATTTTTCTTATATCTAGAAGAATATTATAGAGCTCTTTGTCCATGCTAGAGTTATTGTTGCCCGCTAAGACTATTTCACCCTCGCTTTCATAGTCATGATTCAGAGATATTTCTATTTTAAAAGGCTCTTTTAAATAGGCTCGACCTTTATCTGTCAACTTTAATGTGCCATATTCTTCTACTTCTCTATAGACTAATCCATGAATCACGGTAGTGCGAAGCACGGATGTCCAATAGTGTTCGTTTTTATCTTTACCCTGTCCAAAGAATGGCATAAGGTCGTGTTTATAGGACGCCACTCCATCGGATTTTATTCCCAGAGCGATATTCATAATGTGAGGCAGATAGTGCGCTTCAATACAGGAGTTGATAATATTGAGCGATAAAGATATATCCTCTGTTACATTGACCTTTTCCTTAGGTTTAGCACAGTTGTCGCACATTTTTCCTTCGGTGCAAGTTTTACTATCATATTCTTCGCCAAAATAATTGAGCAAAAACTTTCTTCTACATTCTCCTGATTCTATATAAGCTACGGTTTCATCTATAAGCAGCATGCCGCGCTCGCGTTCGGTTACCGTTTTATCACTCAGCATTTTTTCTACCTTGGTGATATCTTTATAGTTGAAGTAGGCAATACAGTTGCCCTCTAGACCATCGCGTCCCGCCCTGCCAGTTTCCTGATAATAGTTTTCTAGAGACTTGGCTATATTATAGTGAATGACAAACCGTATATCGGGCTTGTCTATTCCCATTCCAAAGGCCACTGTAGCTACAATGACATGGATATCTTCGTTTAGAAATTGATCTTGGGTGTTCGCTCTTAGCTTAGCTTCTAGCCCCGCATGATAAGGCGCTGCCTTTATGCCATTGAGGCAGAGAGTCTCCGCTATCTTTTCCGCAGACTTTCTATTTAGAACGTATATGATGCCCGTCTTACCTTCTTGGGTTTTGATAAATTGAATGATGTTTTTTACCGCCCAGTCATCATTAATTTTATATCGTATTTCATAATATAGGTTGGCCCTATTAAATGATGAGACGAAAAGATTATGATTTTTAAGGCTGAGATTTTTTACAATATCTAGTTGAACCTTAGGCGTGGCAGTGGCGGTGAGAGCCATAATCGGTACATGATAGGGAATCTTTTTTATCGCATCTTTTATCTTTCTGTATTCAGGTCGGAAATCATGGCCCCATTCAGAGATACAATGGGCTTCATCGATGGCCACAAAGGAAATTTTAAACGACTTTAAGAATTCTATATTATCAGGTTTAGCTAAGGTTTCAGGGGCGATATAGAGCAGCTTAGTCTTACCATCTTTTACATCTTGTTCTACTGCTTTTTTCTGGCCCACATTCAGTGTACTATTATAGAAATGCGCTACATTTTCATTTTCGTTATAATTTCGAACCAAATCCACCTGATTTTTCATAAGAGCTATCAATGGAGACACAATAACTGCAGTCCCTTCGGAAATAATTCCAGGCAACTGGTAGCAAAGCGACTTGCCCCCGCCAGTCGGCATAAGCACAAACGTGTCCCTGCCAGAGAGTATAGACTCTATGATTTTTTCTTGCTCTCCTTTGAACATGTTAAATCCAAAATTCTTTTGAAGCAGCTCGGAGAGATTTATTTGAGATATTGTATTTCCTGCCATTAGCAATCTAATTCGACTTTAAAGATAATATTTATTTAATAAATGCAAGATAATTATACACCATTAAGAAATATGCCCTTACATCTCTTGTGTCAGATAATTTTGCAGAAATAATAAAAAGAACACCCGTGATTATTCTGATTTTAGATACGTCTACTAAAAAAATGTCTTTGGCTTTGTTAGATATAGAAAGTCAAGCAATACTGGCAACCTATCAAGAAGAAACGGAAGAAAATAGTCATGCTAAGAAAATAAATTTAGCGATTATTCAATTATTAGATCAGACCGGCCATAAATTTAAAGATCTTTCTGCTGTAGGCATCAATGAAGGGCCAGGCTCATTTACGGGATTGCGCGTGGGATCTTCGACGGCCAAAGGGATATGTTTTGCTCTCAATATACCGCTGATAGCTATCTCGGGGCTAGTGGCTTACGCAAATTATCTATACTCAGAAAAAGGAGATGATGTGACGGATGTATTTGTTCTCTTGGATGCCCGGCGATCAAATTATTTTTACACTCATATATCTGAATGTAGTCAAGAAGCTATACCAGCATTTAACTCTATAGAGAATATTGAAAATGAGGCAAAAAAATGTCAGCATCCGCGGATTTATTATATAGACAAAGTGGATATATTACAACTTAGCGCTGAAAAACTAAAGATGGCGGTATTGGAAAAATGGAAATCCCAGGATTTTGTTCACTTAACAAGTTTTGAACCCATGTATTTAATCAATAATTATTTAGTGAAGAAATGATTTTTGATCCCATTCTACTGCAAAAATACAGATTGATGTATCTTAAACTTAGAGCAATCACTGGCCCTAGTCGATATTATATGTTAAATATTATAAAGAATAATCCTGAGATCAATGTAACGAGTTTAGTAGAAATAACCAATATGGAGCAGTCCATAGTCAGCCAGCATTTAGCTGTTTTGAAAAAGGCAAGCCTGGTATATTCCGTAGCGCATATGAAAGAAAGAAAATACGCTATCCACGTAGAAGAGCTAGATAGCTTAATCCAATTTTGTTATCAAATAAGGCATGGAAAAGGGAAAACAGATCTAGCACTCAATAGCGCCTATTCAACCTTGTTAGAGGGGTATAAGTATCTGAAATTTCTTCTACAGCCAGGCAGATTGGTTTTGATGGAAATATTAGATAGGACTCAAGGATCTAGTGTAAACGAATTATCTGAACTGACCAAACAAACTCAATCAATAGCATCGCAAAATTTAAAAATTTTAACCGAATTGCATCTGGTAAAGAAAAAAACACAGGGAAGAAAAAGCTTATTTTATATCAATAAAGAACGAATAGAATTTTTAAATAGAATTTTTTAGTATCGTATGATGCTTTATAAAATAGACAAGAAATATTTCTATGTGATTAGCTAAAATCAAATAAAACTAAACGGAAAGCTACTTTTGTATTTGTATGAACAGGTTGGTTTGTTTTTCTTTTTTTATAGTGCTTCTAGGATTATCTTCCTGTAGCATATTTAAAAAAAAATCTAATCTAAGCACAACAGTTAAAACTAAAAACAAGGCGGGAAAGCGAGCCCTATTAGAAAAATATTCTAAACTAATTGGAGAGGATGTGAGCGATGAAAAACTTTATGGTTTTATAGATGAATGGACAGGGACCCCTTATAAATTCGGAGGTAAAACTAAAGCAGGAGTGGATTGTTCTAACTTCAGTTGTCAATTGCTCAGAGAAGTATACGAATTTCCACCTAATTTTTATTTTCCTACTTCGAAATTGACTGATCAAGGAAAAAAAATTGACAAAGCTGCAGCCCGTGAAGGAGATTTAGTCTTGTTTTCAATAAATCAATCTTCAAAAGTCTCGCACGTGGGAGTATATCTTGCAAATGAAAAATTTGTGCATGCCAGCACAAGTAAAGGCGTGATGATAAATTCTTTGAATGAGGATTATTACAAAAAGCGATTTGCTTTTATTCTGCGCCTTAAAAAATAGTAAAAATTAAAATCTCCAGTACCTTTGCTGGAATGCATCTAGGAATATGGTAAACTTAACTTGACCCGAAAGATAGGCGTCGCTCTGGGATGGGTTGCCACGGATATCTAGGGGACTTCCTATAACTCCAGGATATTCAGATTCGGGGTTTCTATTGGCAAGGGCAGTCACTAATGCTGCTTTGGCGGGGTCATAGTTTGATTTAAATACAGCAGGATCTACATAGTATTTTCCGCTGACATCGTCTAGATAATCAGTAAAGGTATAAGTATAGGTAAAATCAACACCAATGGAATACACTCTATTCGGTTCTATAAAACGAATGCCTACGGACAAAGGTAAAATGAGCCCCATTAAACTATATTTTTGACCATAGGGCTTTATGCCTTGGCCTTCTGTGCCCAACGGCTGTAGCTCTATCTCTTCTCCTTTATACCACGTTTTCGGATTGAAACTAAAAATACCGAGGCCAGCGGCTGCGTATGGAGATAATATCCAATCATTAATATAACCACTATTATTGTTTCCCCAAGCATCTTCTGTGCGAAAATACTCATAGCGCACATCAAAGGTCAAGGAATTAATCGCCGTATGAAAATTTAAATTTCTAACGAGCCTAGACCATTCTTCGTCATATTTTTCCTTTGATTTATTATCAGAGTCGTATCCACTTAAATATAGGTGGTTGAAATTGGCCCCAAAACTAAATCTATTTACCATATTATATCTGTAGCTCAATGAATAGGCCATTTTATAATTCTTAGGATCGAAAGACTCCGTTATAAAAGTAAAGGGGTGACGATGGTGATTAACAATGTTTAAATCGCCAAAGTAATAAGCAAAGCCCATGCCTCCGCCTAACTCATGAGTCTGAGCCTGCGAATGATGCGCCAATGCAAGTAAAAAAAACAAGAGTCCCTTTTTCATCTATGGAATAATTCACAAATATAAGTTATGTTGTGGAAAACTAAGTTAAGAAATCAAGAAATTACCCAAAATTAGATATAATGTTCGATTTATAAAGTCTTAGGTTTTAAACCTAGTCTTACCGAATATTTTTCAATAAAATTGGAAAAGAAATATTGAAAGAATCACATCTACCCATGTCCTTATTGTTGATTTTTATACTTATGCCGCCCACAGAGGCCTCCATTATGAAGTTTTATCCTATTGCAGGATAAATAAAGGCGAGAAAACATTCCTTCCCATCTTTTTCATCTTGTCATCAGGGACTTCATTCTAAGAGCTTATCAATCATCACTATAAAATTTTTATGTATATTTGTAACTGATGAATTTAACATCCTTACCTACCTTTACCTTTAAAGATCTACTTCTTGAGTGGAGGCGACACCTTCATAGTCACCCTGAGTTATCATGGCAGGAGTTTGAGACCACAGAGTTTATCTTAAATGAACTGAAAAAGATAGGGATTGAAGACATATCTAGACCTTTGAAAACAGGTTTAGTAGCTAAGATAGAAAATGGTAAAGGAAAATGTGTAGCCCTAAGAGCAGACATTGATGCTCTGCCAATCACGGAGCAAAATACATGTAGCTATAAAAGCCAAAACGATGGCGTCATGCATGCCTGTGGCCATGATGTGCACTCTACTTGCTTGCTAGGTGCCGCTAAATATCTTATAGAAAATAGAGATAAATGGCAGGGAACCATCGTTTTGATTTTCCAGCCAAGCGAAGAAAAGCAACCTTCGGGAGCAGAAGCTTTAATTAAAGCCGGAGTTATAGAAGATTCAAAGATTGAAGCTATTTTAGGGCTTCATGTTACGCCTGAACTAGAAGTAGGTAAGCTAGGTTTTCACGAGGGACCATTTATGGCTTCTGCAGATGAAATATATATGACCATCATAGGCAAAGGAGGACATGGAGCTTCTCCCCATCTCTGTATAGATCCCATCGTGTTGAGTGCCCATATCATTCTAGCTCTGCAGAATTTAATCAGTAGGTATGCAGACCCTAAGACTCCTACAGTATTGACATTTGGTGATATTCACGGTTCGGGGGCTACGAATATCATACCGGAAAAAGTTGAACTCAAAGGTACGCTGCGTACGTTTGATGAAAAGTGGCGAAAAGAAGTTCAGCAGAAAACTAAAGAAATAGCCCAAGGTATAGCCAGGAGCTTTGGAGGAGATTGTGTCGTTGACATACCTGAAGGAGTTCCATTTGTGAATAATGAACCAGTCTTGACAAATAAGATATCACTGTTAGCAGAGCATTTATTAGGAAAAGAAAATGTAGTAGCAATGCCCATGCGCATGGGTGCTGAAGACTTTTCTTTTTATGGGCATCACTGTGCGGCCTCTTTTTTCCGTCTAGGTACAGGAAATGATAAAAAAGGCACAACAATTACAGTCCATAATTCTAAATTCGAAATCGACGAAGATGCCTTAATTGTTGGCAGCAGTGCCATGGCAAAGATGGCAATTGGTTTGTTAAATGATTAATAGGTCGGCGATAATTATGGGTATAATTCGTTTGAGTTATTAATTTATATATCTACACCCTTTATTACCCTAGCCCTACATCCAGAAGCATCATCACTATAAAGCCAGCTATAAAGCCAAGGGTAGCGACATCTGTGTATTTATCTAGCTGGGTTTCAGGGATGACTTCTTCTACCACTACGTATATCATGGCTCCAGCTGCAAAGGCTAGCGCATAAGGCAAAACAGGTTGAATCTGCAAGACAAGCAAAGCTCCTACAACTCCTGCAATGGGCTCTACTATGGCAGATAACTGACCATAATTGAAAGATTTGAATCGACTTAACCCCTGCCTTCGCAGTGGCATACTGACCGCAAGCCCCTCAGGAAAATTCTGAATACCTATGCCAATGGCCAACGCTAAAGCGCCGCCGTAGGTAGCACCTTCAATCCCTGCAGCCGCCCCACCAAATAATACACCCACAGCCAGTCCTTCGGGAATATTGTGCAAGGTGATGGCTAATACAAGCAGCGTCGTTTTATGCCAACTAGTTTTAACACCTTCTGCCTGATCATGGTGAAAATTGATATGCAGGTGAGGCAATAATTTATCTAAGCCGAATAAGAAAATAGCCCCAAAAAAGAAACCAAAAGCAGCAGGAAAAGCTTTTGCGAATCCTTCGCCAGGGCTCATTTCAATAGCGGGTGCCAACAGGGACCAAAAACTTGCGGCGACCATAACACCTCCTGTAAATCCCAGCATGCCGTCTAGCATTTTCCGGGACATATCTTTAAAAAGAAATACCAAGGCCGCACCGCTAGCCGTTAGCAACCACGTAAATGTAGTTGCTATTAAGGTCGCCCATATGGGCCCTATAGCTATTATGTTTTTTATGATTTCCTCCATCGTGACTTATTTCACAAGCAAATCTAATAGTTTCAGTAAGAACTATTGTATTTTCTATAATATACGCTCAAACAACTGTTAAAATCGAGAGTCAAAAGCAAAAAAATACAAGCGCATTCGAAAAAGGTATATATTCGCATAGTTTTTAATTTAATAGAAATAATACCGTATATGAATTAGTAATCGGTCAAAAAAAAGACCGAAACTACAGCAAGGACGGTGTTATACCCATAAATAATTGGTATAGTTTTAAAACTTAAATGGTATAAGATGTCTGATAATTATAAATACAAAAGCCTAAAAATATATGCCTCTAATGAGTGGCTCTATGAGTCTAAGAAGTACAGACAAGTCTTCGACTCAAACGAAGTAAGACATATCTATGCTGAACTCGCCTTTTTTAATAAACGCTTTGATGAAGCTGAATGGACAGCAAGGATTAATCTAAAAGCATTTTCTACAAAGACTGCACGAATAGAACTTTGCAATATTCATGCTACAAGGGTGGTAAAAGCAGAGGACAATATTGTCTTCGTCAGAGAAGGCTGGGGCCAGGAAATGCCCGGAAGCTTCTGGAAAGAAGGAGAGTACTGCTGGGAAGCCTATATTGATGATGAACTCGTAGCTACTAGCTATTTTTATGTCTATGATGTAGGCTTGGTAAATAGCTTTGAAAATAAATATTTTTTTATTTCAGCTGCTGCTCTATACGAAGGTCCAGACAGCAATCTAAACATCAATGATCGAAAATATTTATTAGAATTTGACTATAAAGAAACTCGATTTGTATGGGTCGAATGTGAAATAGAGAATCTTCTTGAAAAAGATTGGATGTGTGAACTAACGTTTAATTTTTACAATGATGCTAGGCAGCTAAAAGGCAGTTCTGTGAGAATGGCAAGAATACCAAGTGGAGAGAGTTTCCTTTTCGAAACGGGCTGGGGGAGTGATGTTAAAGGCTCTTGGTTTGAGGATAATTATACAGTAGAAGTGGTATTTATGGATACGCTCATTGCTGTCATTCCTTTTAAAATGGGCGATCGATACACCGAAGGGGAGTCTAATCTGATAACCATAGGCAGTGAAATGTTCAATAACATGGGGCTGCTTCCTGCAAATATTGAAGAAGAAATCGATACGAAATCATTAGATGATTTAATTCAAGAACTGGATAGTCTGACAGGTCTCGAGAATATTAAACAGGAAGTGAAGGATTATGTGCAATATCTAAACTTTTTAGTGATAAGGAAAGAAAAGGGCTATGATGATAGCTCTGGCATTTCCATTCACTCTGCATTTCTAGGAAATCCTGGTACAGGTAAGACAACCGTGGCTAGATTACTAGGTAAGATATTTCATAAATTAGGCTTTTTATCTAAAGGGCATATTCATGAAGTAGACAGAGCGGACTTAGTAGCAGAATATATTGGTCAGACGGCGCCGAAAGTTAAGGAAGCTATTGATGCTGCTAGAGGAGGTATTCTATTTATAGATGAGGCTTATTCTTTATATAGATCAGGAGAAGACACAAAAGATTTTGGTCGTGAAGTGATTGAAATTTTACTGAAAGAAATGAGCGATGGTAAAGGTGATATAGCGGTCTTCGTAGCAGGCTATCCCAAAGAAATGGAAGTCTTTTTAGACTCTAACCCTGGTTTAAAATCTAGATTTAGTCATTATTATTATTTCCAAGATTATACGCCACAGGAGCTAGAGGAAATCGCTCTATTAGAATACAATAAGCACAAGCTAAATCTCTTGCCTGATGCTAAAGCCTTATTGTCAAAGAAATTGGTAGATGCTTATCGTTCAAGAACCAATTCCTTTGGAAACGCGCGTATGGTCATTTCTCTTGTCAACGAGTCCAAGATGAACATGGGAATTCGATTGATGAAAAACGAAAATGTCAAAGAATTGCCTGCAGAAGTTTTTGCAGAAATCACAATGGATGATGTGCGAGAAGTCTTCGAAGATACGAAGAAGAAGAAGCCGCATATACCAGTAGACGAAGAGCTGCTTAAAGATAGCTTAGCCGAACTCAATGCACTGGTAGGTCTTACGAATGTGAAAAAAGAGGTCAATGAATTAATAACTCTGGTAAGATTCTATCAAGAAGAAGGAAAGGATGTTTTGAATAAATTTCCACTCCATTCAGTATTTTTAGGAAATCCAGGTACAGGAAAAACCACTGTAGCTAGAATCTTGGCTAGAATCTTTAAAGCGATTGGAATCATAGAGCGTGGTGATTTAATAGAATGTGATCGAGAAAAACTGGTAGGTGCTTTTGTGGGTCAGACGGCCATCAAGACGACAGAAATGATAGATAAGGCTATAGGAAGCGTTTTATTTATAGACGAAGCATACTCTCTAACCTCAGGGCATGGAGGCGATTTTGGAAATGAAGCCATAGATACCTTACTTAAGCGCATGGAAGATCAGCGGGGCGAGTTTATCGTCATCGTAGCGGGCTATACTGATAGAATGATGAATTTTTTAGAGAGTAATCCAGGTCTTCGTTCTAGATTTGATAGAAAGTTTGATTTTGAAGATTATAGTGCAGACGAATTACAAAGTATCTTCTTTAGTATGCTAGTCACGGAAGGACTCAAATTAGATAAGAAGGCTAGTGAATTTATGATGGACTATTTAAAAACACTCGTCCGTCAGAAGTCAAAATATTTTGGAAATGGACGCGCTATTCGTAAGCTGGTAGAAAAAGTAATCAAAACTCAAAATCTACGATTGGCGGAAATGCCATCTGAAAAACGAACAGATAAAATTCGCTCGACAATAACGATGGATGATGTAAAAGATTTAGATCCGACGAAAGATGATTTCTTAGAGAGCGGCAAGGGAGTAAGAATAGGGTTTTAGTGCTTAATTTTGAGTTGTAAATTATAAGTTTTTACTAATGCAGCTCTTCTATTCACCCTTATGGTCAATGACTAAGCCGATTTTTCTCAGTGAGGAAGAAAGCAGGCATTGTGTTTCTGTGCTTCGGCATAATACGGGTGATCTCATTTATGTTATAGATGGACTAGGTTCTAAAGTTTTATGCGAGATTGTTCTGGCGAATACGAAGAAAACACAGTTGCGATTTATTGAAAAAATAGAAACAAATCAAAACCCATCCACTCTTCATATTGCTATTTCTCCTACTAAATCAAATGATAGAATAGAATGGTTTATAGAAAAGGCCTGCGAAATAGGTGTAGGTAAAATTACGCCGCTTATCTGCCAACGAACGGAGCGAAGCAAAGTGAATCTGGATCGCTGGAATAAAATTATCCAGTCAGCGTGTAAACAAGCTCAAGTCCTTTATTTCCCAATATTGGAGGAAGCGGTGAAATTTGATAAATTCATCTTATCGTGTTCGAAAACCAGTTATATTGCTTCGATTGGGGTGTCAGCAAAACTGACTGAAATGAAGAAGTCTGACAAAGACCTAATTATCATTGGCCCTGAAGGAGATTTCTCAGAAGGGGAATTTAATTTGATTAGAAAGCTGGGGGTGAAAGAAGTCACGTTATCGGAAAACATTCTGAGGGTGGAGACCGCAGGAATAGTAGCAATAAGTCAATGGAATAGCTGAGTGAAACAAGAAATAAAAAAATTATTCATAGTATCAGGTGAAGCCTCGGGCGATCTTCATGGCTCTAATTTAGTCAAGGAGTTGCTTACAAATTCACCTGATTTAGAAATATTCGCTTGGGGAGGGGATAAAATGGCTGCAGCAGGTGCTAAGATTTTAAAGCATTATCGAGACTTAGCATTTATGGGTTTTTATGAAGTCATACGAAATTTTCCTACGATAATCCGAAATTTCGGAGTGATAAAAAAACAAATATTAGATGTGAATCCTAAGGTCGTGGTGTTAATGGATTATCCTGGTTTCAACCTTCGATTACTGTCATGGTTGAAGCAAAACGACTTTATTGTGATATACTATATCGCACCACAGGCCTGGGCTTGGAAAGAAAATAGAGTGAAAAAAATGGCAAAGTATATTGATGAACTCCTAGTTATTTTACCATTTGAAGAAGAGTTTTTTCGAACAAGAGGTATTAAGACAGAATTCGTGGGTCATCCGCTGTTACAGTCAAAACTTGAAAGTCAAAACTTGAAAGAAAGTAGACAGATTGCTTTATTACCAGGGAGTAGAAAGCAAGAAGTGGAGCATATTTTGCCATTGATGTTGAGCGTTCAATCCGAAATTTCGGATTATAAATTTGTCATAGCAGCGATGAGTCACATAGGGGAATCATTTTATAAAAGAATTATTGGGGACAAAAAGGCAGTATTGATATTTGATAATAGCGATGAGGTTATAGGCAATTCGGAATTTGCATTGGTTTCTTCTGGCACAGCGACTCTACAAACAGCATTGGCAGAAGTCCCTCAAATCGTCTGCTACAAGAGTGGTTGGCTCAATTATGAATTAGGAAAAAGACTGATTAAAGTGCCATTTATCTCTCTAGTTAATCTCATTTTTGGAAAAGAAATAGTTAGAGAATTAATTCAAGATAATTTGAATACAGCAAGTTTGATAGCCGAAATAAAAAAGCTACAAGACCTAAATAATAGAAAAGTGCTCAAAGAAAATTATCAGAGTCTGCGAAAATTAATAGGCGAAAAGAATGCCTCTAAGCGTGCAGCAGAAATTATTTTGGCGCATTATCCATAGAGGATCTACGGCAAATAGTTACCAAAAATTCAAACAACTAATTTTATATTCGTTCCAACTAGTCTCTATTTATCTAAATATTTATAATGAAAAATGATTCTACTAGGAGGAGTGAACTAAAAAAGATTTATAAAGGGTATAAAATATACCTATTAATTTAGCCAAAAAGTAAATAAATGCAGGCAGCATATTTAGTCAAGAAAGGAAGATCTGATAAGTCATTTGAGTGGAGAGAAATAGAAATTCCTGATGTAAAAGTAAATGAAGTATTAATCAAAGTGTCCGCCTTCGGCCTCAACTATGCCGATGTCATGGCCCGCTTAGGGCTATATCCTGAAATGCCACCTTTGCCTTGTCTATTAGGATATGATGTATGCGGTGAAGTGGCTGCTGTGGGTGAGAATGTAACTAAGTTTAAGCAAGGCGACCATGTCTTGGCTCTGACTCGTTTTGGGGGATATGCCGAATATGCTATTACAGATGAAAGAGCTTGTATTGCGATAGATAAAGACATAGCAGCTTATAAGAAATTGGCGATGGCTACCCAACTTTCTACCTCTTATTGTGCCACTATAGAGAGTATAAATCTTCGAGAAGGAGATACGATTTTAGTGCATGCGGCTGCCGGAGGAGTAGGTTTAGGTATAGTTCAAATAGCGCTATGGAAGAAGTGTAAAATTATAGCTATAGCAGGGAGTGATGAGAAACTGACCTTTTTAAAATCTCTGGGAGTAGAATATACCATTAATTATAAAAAAGATGATATTTATGAAAAAATCCGAGATTTCGGATTGCATAGAAAAATTGACTTTATATTCGATAGTGTAGCGGGTGGCAAAAATATAAAATATGGATTTAAGGCGTTGATTAGTGGAGGTAAATATGTTATTTTCGGGGTATCGAAATTGAGTGGTCCTAAAACAATTTTTGGACTTCTTCCTGAATTATTGAGTTTTGCCACTACACTCTTCTCCCCAGCCAAATTTCTCATGCCTAGCAAATCGATGATAGGAATCAACATGCTAGCCATAGCAGATAATAAACCAGAAACTATCCTCCGATGCATGAATGGCGTCTATGAGTTATATAGGCAAGGTGTTTTCGCTCACATTCAAGGCCAAAACTATACTAAAAATCAGCTTGTAGAGGCCCATAAACTGCTAGAAGAGGGGAAAACCATAGGTAAATTGGCTATTGTCATGGAAAATTAAGAATTAATAATTAAGAGATTTAAATTAGCGTTTTAATTTTGCCTAAAATATAATTATTTATAAAATGAAGTTTTTCAGCGAAGAAGAAAAGGAAGAAAAGGAAGAAAATGGTTTATCTAAAAAAATGGAAGAAACTTTTCTCAAAAAGAGAAGAGTCTTCCTATGGGGTGTAGTCGATGATAAGTCTATGGAAAAAGCGATTAACCAAGTGCTCTTACTAGATGCATTGGAGCCTGGAAAGGAAATTGATTTATATGTCAATAGCCCGGGAGGTTCTGTGACCGCAGGGTTGTCCTTGCTTGATGTTATGCGAATGATAGAATCGCCCGTTCATACTACTTGTATGGGTTTAGCGGCCTCTATGGGCTCCATGTTATTAAGTCACGGTGTCAAAGGAAAGCGAAAAATCTTCCCTAATGGTAGGGTGATGATTCATCAGCCTTCAATCGGTGGAGTTCAAGGTCAGGCTATTGAGTTAGAAATAACGGCTAAGCAGATAGTTAAAACAAGAAGAATTTTAGCTGAGATTTTAGCCGAAAATTGTGGCCAGCCAGTAGAGAAAATCCTCAAGGATTTTGATAGAGACTACTGGATGGATGCTAAAGAAGCACTCGAATATGGAATAGTAGATGAAATTGCTTTGAAAATATAATGGTAGACAATAACCATAATTTAAGAGAAGTAGAGGCTAAGATAAGTGATATTTTAGGTCTTGGAAAAGATCATTTGGTGTTTTCTTACAAGGCGGTGAATGATGTCACCCAGCTTGATATCATTACCTTTAATCCGCGACATCACCAATCTTTTCTCTTTCACTCTGTCAAAGGACTGGATAAGCTAGAGGCAGCTTCTAAACTGCTTGAATACGTTCAGCTTCATTATCAGAAAGAGGATTCATATACCCTACAGTGGATAAAAATAGGAGAGCAAAATCTGCACACGTCCTACTTTAGAGCAAAGAACATATACCAAGTGTTAGATAAGTTTTATTTTGAAAGAGATGTCAATTCATACAGAATTTATAGCATAAGTTTAAATCCGATGAGTTAAGAATTATGAGCAGTGAAATCCAAATTTTAGATTTAAAATTCAAACCTTATTTGTCTGCAGAAATGATAGATAAGAAGGTAGGAGAATTGGCCTCTAAAATTGATTTGGACTATGCAGGACGGCATCCTTTGTTTATTTGTATTTTGAATGGATCCTTTATTTTCGCAAGTGACTTATTAAAAAAAGTTTCTCTACCTTGTAATATAGAGTTTGTGAGGTTGAAGTCCTATGAAGGCACCCAATCAACGGAAAAAGTCCGGGAGGTATTGGGTTTGCAAGTCGATATCAAAGATCGCGATCTCATAGTGGTAGAAGATATAGTAGATACGGGTCATACGCTAGCTCATTTCTTTGAATATCTCAAGGATTATGAGCCGCGGTCGGTGAAATTAGCTTCTCTTATATTTAAAAAAGAAGCTTTCCAAAAAGAATTTCAAATAGATTATCTAGGCTTTGAAATTGAAAACAAATTTATTGTAGGCTATGGATTAGATTATAATGAATACGGAAGAAACCTAGATGCCATTTATCAATTAGTATAAAAAAATGTATAGACAAATGAAACAGTTCTTTTATTTAATAATATTTTTAACTTGGGCTTCTACATCTTGTAATAATAATCAAAAGACCGATATAGAGAATCTGGTAGAAAAAAAAGAAGATGGCAGTCAAGAGGTCAAAGTAGACGCCTTGTCAGTAGAGGATGTAGAAAAACTAATGAATGATGCCGTCAGTCAAGGTCAAACCTATACCGCTATTCTTAACAACGATACCGAAAAAACCTATCCGCTAGCAGCTGATACGAATCAAAAAATTACCTGGGTGCTGGAGTCAAATCTTCCAAATGCAAAGTTATTGGTCTACAAGGAGTCGATAACCTCTGTCAAAAAAGATTCGGGAGATTGTATAAAAATCAAAGATTTCAAACTGGTATGTGATAAAGATTCTTGCACTCAGTTAGATAAGAAAAAAACGAATTATAAAGCAGTAGTTAGGCTAAACCCAAAGTTTTCCGCGCTAGACTCTACCTGCGAATTTACCTTACGAATCCTTAAAAATCAATAATGTCTGTTCTGAGTGAAAAATTATGGCTAGATTTAGCCAAGGAGTATGGTACGCCCCTATATATATATGATAGAGCCAAGATAGAAGAGAAGTATCGCAAACTGACCACTGCTTTTAAGGGAAAGGATGTTCGGTTTTTTTATGCATGTAAGGCTTTGGGAAATCTGAATATTTTAAAGGTTATAAACAAAACAGGGTGCGGCTTAGACACGGTTTCTATCAATGAGGTAAAGCTGGGTCTTAAAGCAGGCTTTGATCCAAAAAATATTATATTTACTCCGAACTGTGTAGCTTTTGATGAAATTAAAGAAGCTGCAGAAATAGGCGTGCATATTAATATAGATAATATAAGTATCTTAGAGCAATTCGGAAACTATTATCAAGACAACTATCCAGTAATCGTTCGCTTTAACCCACACATCATGGCGGGTGGAAACTATAATATTTCTACTGGACATATAGACAGCAAGTTCGGAATATCGATCCATCAACTGCGTCATGTCTTAAGAGTGGTTAAAACACTTAATATAAACGTAGAGGGCATTCACATGCATACTGGCAGCGAGATAAAGGATATGCAAGTATTTCTTCAGGGTTTGGAGGTGATGCTAGATATTGCTAGAGAGTTTCCAAATATTAAAATCCTCGATTTAGGTAGTGGATTTAAAGTGCCATACAAAGATGATGAGAAGGAAACAGATGTCGAGAAACTAAAGGAGATTATATCGGGACCCATAGAGGAGTTTCAAAAAGAACGAGGCAGTCAGATTGAAGTCTGGTTTGAGCCAGGTAAATACTTGGTCAGTGAGGCGGGAACCTTTCTAGTCAAGGCGAATGTGATTAAGCCTACGCCTGCCACAGTTTTTGTTGGCGTGGATTCTGGATTTAATCATTTGATCCGACCAATGCTTTATGGCTCCTATCATAAAATAGAAAATATATCAAATCCTAAGGGAACCGAGAGAATTTATACTATTGTGGGAAATCTCTGCGAGACGGATACGTTTGCGTGGGATAGAATGCTTACAGAGGTGAATGAAGGCGATATCTTAGCATTCTATAATGCAGGTGCATATTGCTATGAGATGAGTATGAATTATAATGCGCGCTGTAAGCCAGCCGAGGTCCTGGTGCAGGGGGAAGAGCATGCTGTTATAAGAAGGCGAGAAGCGTTAGAAGATTTATTAAGAAATACTATAGAAATAGAGCTTGATTAAAACGGCCTCCAAACTTTTTGCAGTAGTAGATGTAGAGACTACAGGTGGACGGCCTGTAGATACTAAGATTACAGAAATAGGCATTGTCATATCTGATGGTAAACATATTCTACATGAGTATAAAGCACTCATCAATCCTACAAGAAAAATTGACTGGTATGTGACTAAATTAACTGGAATTACCGATGAAATGGTCGCTAGCGAACCTACTTTTGGAGAATTAGCAGATGAAATCAATAGTCTAATTAAAGATAAAATCTTTGTAGCGCACAATGTTGATTTTGATTACGGCCTTATTAAGCGTGAATTTCTAGAGATAGGAAGGCCACTGGATAGTAAAAGACTCTGCACCGTAAAGTCAGCTAAGAAAGCCTTTCATGGCCTTAGTTCCTATAGTTTGACTAATATCACAGAATATCTAGATATTCCATTGGTTAATGCACATAGAGCGCTGGATGATGCCAGAGCCACGGCGCACTTGTTACATAAAATCTTAGAGAAAGCGGAATTCGACTTTCTTTATGATGAGATAAAGGAGCAAAATCATATCGTAGAACTCCCTTCGCATTGGCGCATTCATGGAGATAAGAAGGTGGAACATAAAGCGGGACTTATATACTTTCATAATCAGGAAAATGAAATCATACATATAGACATATCAAAAAATTATCAGAAAAAAGTCTATGATATCTTAGCGGGAGCCAATCAAAAGGACTTTTTTTATAAGCGCATTTTGGATAATACTTTTTTTCTGACCTTAGATGAAATGGATGATTTATTTAAGGCTGAGATGAAAATGCTAAATGATATTCAACAATTGAGGCCTCGATTTAATAAGCCTTTTAAGGCCCAAAACGCCACTTTTTCTATCTATGTAAAACAGGATGAAAAAGGATTAAATTTTTTATCCATTAGCAGGACCAAAAGCATAGAAAGTGATACCAAGTCGCCTATTATATTTAGTTCTTCATTTCGAAGTGCGGAGAAATTAAAGGATAAATTCAATCATAGTCCTGAGATAGCTAATTTACAGGTGCTGAAAAAGCAGATTTATGTAGATGATGAATTACTTCAAGACATACATATAAAGCAATACAACGAAACTTTCCTAAACAAGTTATATAAGGATTTTTGCTGCCCAATTAAAAATGGATACTATGTTTTTACCATCTATGGTGATCATGAAGTGGAGGCTATAGAAGTCGAAAACTATTACTTGAAAGCATGGGGAAAAGGTAAGATTGAGAATAATCAAGTGGTGAATTTTATGAACGAATTTGAATTTGATACTAATCAAAAAATCACACGAAAATTTTTATCAATATTAGGAAAAACCTCTTATAAACTGATATCCGCCGAGTCAGAAAACTAAAATTATAGTCTGTCCTTTTTTAGAGTTTTAGCCTTCAATGGGAAGATAAAACAATCGGTAAAAAAAATAGATGCATGAATAAATACCTTGATGCTACCATACTAAAACCAGAAGCGAGAAAAGAAGAGTATTTAGCGCTTTGCTCTGATGCTCGACAATATAATTTTCCAGCGGTTTGTGTACCTCCTTTTATGATAGAGGACTGTAAAAAATGGCTTTTAAGCTCAGAGGTGAAGATCGCTACAGTCGTGGGTTTTCCGGCTGGATATCAGACTATATCAAGCAAACTTTATGAACTAAATGATGTCATAGCGCGTGGAGCGAATGAAATAGATTATGTCGTCCACCGGGGTTATCTTGCGAATGATGATTTTGAAAATATCGAAGAGGAAACTTTGGCATGGACAAGTATTTGTAAGCAAAAGAGCGTGACGTCAAAGTGGATTATCGAATCTTCCGAATTGACCCATGAACAGATTTTACGATTACTCGTCTTGGCTAATAAATTCAAGCCTGATTATGTAAAGACCTCTACGGGAGTTTATGGGAAAGCTAAATTGGAGGACGTGCAGTTATTTAGAAAAAAACTCCATCCCGAAATAAAAATCAAAGCAGCAGGAGGCATCTCTACCAAAGAGGTTGCTCAGAGTTTTATAGATGCTGGAGCATATAGATTAGGGGTATCACAATATCTAAATTTAATCGTGTGAAAAAATTGGAAATAGCCTGTTGTAATCTAGAGTCGGCTATAAATGCTAACAAAGGTGGCGCTGATCGTATTGAGCTTTTTGAAAATTTAACCGATGGAGGTTGCACACCTTCTTATGGTATGCTGAAGAAAGTGAAAGAATATTCGAACATACCAGTATATGCTATGATAAGGCCTCGTGGCGGAGACTTCTGTTATACCAAAGAAGAGTTAGATATTATGTGCGAGGACATAAAGGTCTGCTCGGAGTTAGATATTGATGGAATTGTCTTTGGTGTTTTAACAAAAGAAAATGATGTAGATCATGAAGCCTGCAGCTTATTATTAGAAGTATGGAAGAATAAATCAGCTACGTTTCATAGAGCCATAGATACTACCAGCAATATAGATATGGCTGTCAATACCATTATTCAATTAGGATTTGAGCGCATACTAACCAGTGGCGGACAACCTATAGCGGAGCAAGGAATAGAAGTGATATTAGAACTACATAAAAAATATGGAAAACAAATTTCTATCATGGTCGGGAGTGGCATAACTGCTACTAATGTTCATTTATTTTCAGCATTGAACGAGGTGCATGCTACCTGTAAAATAGAAACGAAATACGATAATTTGTTCGGCAATTATTCCTACAGCGATATAGATGCTATAGCTCAGTTGAAGAAAAGTTTTATTTAGTCATCATATTGCGAATTATCTTCCATGTGCTAGAGTCTGTCATATAGACTCCGTATAGTCCTTGTTCTTCTTGTGGTGGATCCGCAGTATAGGGCAGTCCTTTTTTCCAATAATCCGTTTTTAGTCTGGAGTCTCTATAGGCTATTGCCCCCCAGAAATTATATCCTGCGATTTTTTCCTTCTTACCTAGATCAAAGATATACTTGTAGTAGTAATCCCTATTCGCAGTGGCACTTCTAGCAGAAAAATTATTTTGATCTCTATGGAGTCCAAACTCTTCGATGACTAAGGGCTTATTTATTTCTTGGCATAATCTGGTATGCAATAGAATGTATGATTTAGTTCTTTCTAAAGTAGTATCCGTAATTGAATGGTCTGACTCACCATTATACCATTGCCAGGTTTTCGGCCAGATATGTATGGTGGCATAGTCTATAGCAGTGAATTGGTGAATCTCCTTAAATAAATTTGCGTCCATTGCAGTGCCGATCACTCCTTCGACACCTATGGTTACGAGGTGGTTCTTATCTATAGTTTTAATAAAATCCGCATTTAGTTTTATCCAGTTTTTATATGCATTTATTGCTTTTGGTTTCATTGGTCTGGGCTCATTTGCTAGTTCCCAAGCCATAATGGTTGGCTCATTTTTATATTGGATATGAGTGATTGTATTTTTTCTATTTAGTAGCTGAGAAATCAGCTCTTGATACCAATATTGGCAACTATCACAGGTATAGAATTGAGCTATGTAATCACAATAATGGCCCCAATCCCATTGAAGGGTTTTAGGCAATATGGGGTTAGGATAGCCCGCCCAGGTTAGATATTGACCGAAGCCACCGCTCCACTCCCAGTTATTATTGAGAATAAAAACTACACTCATATTCCGCTTAGATGCCTCCGCTACAAATATATCATAACTGCGAAGAACAGACTCATTGTATACAAGCGGTTTTTCTTGAAGAGAGGGAGATATGCGATAGGGATAGCAGTCGTTTCCTTCACTCGCTATCAATACACGTAGATTGATTATTCCATGTTGTTTTAAAAAATTCAATTCCTTCTGAAGTCTCCCTAGTCCATCGTTAGCGGTGTCCATTGCGAGGAGCCCACCATACCAATAGTTGGCGCCTATGAATGTATAAGGCTGATTTTTCAGAAAAAATTCTTGGTTTCTAGCAGAAATAAAATCGCTTTGCGAGAATAAGCAATTTGAAATGAAAAAACAGAGACTTAAATGAAAAACCTTCATCAATCTTGGGTCACTAGCCTCGTATAGGCTTGTAGAAATATAGCTCCGAGATTTTTATCCGGGGCTACATAATCTCTAAATTTCTCCATAGCATCTACATTTTTAGCTATGGTCTTTCTTGTTTTTGCCCATACGTCAGCCCATACGAGGTCTTTTCCCTCTCTCACTGTCTCTGCTATATGGAATAGAAGTGGATTATTCACTCCCATAGTTCCTATTTGCTTAGAAGATATGATGTGCACATTCTCTGATCGGCTCAGCACCTCGTGTATATTGTGATAACTGCCGCAGGAGCCAAGAAAAACTATTTTAGTGCGAGGAGGTATGTGGTCTATGGTATTCATAGCATAGTAGCTATGACCTCTGTGTACGAAAAGTTGAATATCCTTTCGAAATGAATCCATAACTCCTATCAAATCTGCCTGCCCTTCGAGTTCAGATTTAGGATGATTGGCATAAATGATAACTTTTTTTCCTTTTATGGACTCTATGGCTACGCAATTTTTTCTCTTAATTATTCTATAGTGAGGGGTAGTAAATGTGGTGATAAAGGATGCGTATGATGCATCTCCGTCTTCGTCGTCATAGAAAAAATGTATCTGTCTGTGCACTCTATCCATGCCGAAGAGAGCCGAACTATCTATTTTATTTATTGGCTGTAGTTTATATTTCATAGCCATAGATTGAAACCACAGGGCATCTTTTTTCTCTGGTACAATAAATAAGCTTTTTAATAACCCATAGATAGCTACTCCATTTCTATTCCCTTCTTTTTCTGTGCGGGCATATTCTTGAGCTATATTTTCTCTCATATAGGTCAGTAATAAGGAATCATTGATACTGCTAAAGGCATTTGCCACATTGATGGCAGAGCTTAAATCGCCTTCGTTTTTATCGAGGTTATTCGTAAACTTTGTGATAAGCATTCGAGATTGATCCTTGGGCATAGTTTTGAGGAAATCTCCTAGTTTATTAAAGTTGGCAGCTATTTTTATGAAGGTTCTAAATTTATTATATTTGACCTTATCGAGCATTTTATCGCCGCTGATTTTTTCTTGATTGATTCTAAAAATTAGTCGTTCAAATACGCCATTGAAGGTAGAGGTAAAAATTTCCTCTTCACTATATACTAGGAGAGTATAGAGTTCTTTCCAGTTAAAGTCATCTACGCAGGCAAATCTTTTCTTAAGGTCTTTTTCATCATGTAGTTCGTTTATGATTCTCACATATTCTAGACTGGTGGCCTTTAGCTGCTGGTCTAGGGAGTGCTCTGCCATGATATAATCACTATTTCTGATTTCTATCATTTTTCGTAAAAATTTCCGTTTGTCTAGAGATATAGTATGCGCGTCTTCTACGGTTATGAGATTGCCATCTACGATGTCATCTACTAGCACCATCCCTTTGGATAGAATATTATACTTATTAAAAAATCCTCGCATACCCATGATATTCATACTGCCGCTATTCATGAGTATTTGTTTGATACCAGTCTCTCCTATTAGATAATTTTTGGCAATATTAGGCGCCAAAATAGCGCAAACTTCTACCACTGTATCTTTGTAGGGTCTTTCACTGTATTTAGAAAATGCTTTGAGTACTTCTTCGGGATAAGTATGACAGGAAGATATCAAAAACTCTTTGGCATAAAAATCGTATTTATAAAAATAAATATTTTTGACAGAATATAGTGGGTCTGTGATAAGGTATGAAATAACATCTTTATTCTCTGATGCCTTCACCAAACCTAAAGCATGAGAAAACAATTTCTGATAATAAAGAGGAATATTATTAAATGTTTTGCCACTGATTTCTGTCAATGTCATATACATACCATAGAGTAGATTTCTGCGCTGATATTCTGCCAGCTGTGGGCTTTGATTCACCCTATTCTGAAAAGAGTCTACCAGTCCGAAATAAATCTGCTTATAGAGCTTGTTTTGCTCATCATTTTTTTTTAGTTCTATTTTACCATCTACCATTCCGTCTAGGCTATCTAGCCTGCGCTGCTCTCGGTCTATATAGCCATTGGTTTCATCTATGTTTTGAGCAATGAACTGAAGATGAGAGATGCAGAAAATAAAGAGAAATAGTTTTTTCATTTAGTATGATTGATTTTGACTATCTATATATTTTAGCGTGTTCTTTATTTTCACATATTCATAATCTATGACTGTAGTCGGTCTGAAAAGTTGAAAATAGATAGAGCCCCAGACGTTAAAATATCTTGACTTTTCATAAATGCTCAGCTTGGTTTGCTTGTCATTGACAGCTTCTAGTTTGAATGAAAAAGCATTGATTTGCTGATGTTTTTGATTCACAATTCCATAAGTCAGTTTCTTCTGAGGTATTATGGCAGTAGTTTTATTTTCTATCGAATCCTGAGGGGTATAGTATTCTGTCCAGCGGGGAAGTATGCTGTCATATATTCTATATTTTATGATTTCTTTTTTAGCTTTGAGGTAGTGGCTCGGCTCGTATACCGCCTGCCACACCCGAGCTATGGGATAGTCTAGGGTATATTCTACCTCTCTAATTTTATCTTCTGGTACGAAAAAAGTAAGACCGAGCAGCACGGCTACAGAGAGAAAAATAGCTCCGAATACAAAAGAAGATAGACGAGCTAGAAAATTATTTTTGGAGGAATTCATAGAATTTATTAATAATTACAAAAATAGCAGATTCTAATCAATGGAATACTTTATGTCAGTGTATCTTCTTCTCGCAAAATAGAATGATATCAAAAGAAACAAGCATGTAAATCCAAGAATGATCCATGTTCGATTTTCAAAAAAGGCATATACTAGAGTTGAATAAATAACGCTACATGCTATCCAGCTAAAGTTGTATACATAATGATAAGGTATAGGATAATACTGCCTTCCCCATATCATGCTAATGACTAGCATGCTAAAATAACAAACAAGCGTGGTCAAGGCGGATCCATAATAGCCCATATACGGGATTAAAATCCAGTTAAGAACAAGAGTAATTATAGCTCCAATGATGGCAATGATAGCACCTTTGATGTTATTATTGGTAGCCTTGTACCAGATAGACGTGTTATAGTACATACCTAGAAAGAGATTGGCCAGCAATAAAAAAGGTAAAATGTCTATAGCTACTTTGTAATCAGATTGATTAATTGTGGCTATAAGTTCTCTATTGAGTGAAACTAGAACTAGAATCATACAGCATATTATAACAAAATAGTCCATGACGAGTGCATAGGTTTTTTTAGCGTCTTTAGCGTCGGCTAGCCTGAAAAAATAAGGCTCTGCGCCCATCCGAAAGGCCTGTATGGCTAGCGTTATTATAATAGATAATTTATAATTGGCACTATAAATACCTACTGCAGCAGCATTTTCTGCCTGACTGCCCGGCAGCAGATACATGAGCATGGGTCTGTCTATCACCTCATTTACCATACCAGCAGTTCCTACTAGGATGAGGGGCAGCGAATAAGATATGATTTCCTTAGATTGTCGTAGCTCAGACCAAGATATATTAGTTACTATTTGGGGTGAGAAACACAGAAAAACAAGGGCCCATGGAATCATATTGGCCCAGAAGATGAGCTCTACAGGGTCTTGGCTTATCTGAAAAGGCAGCGGAATCTGATCGTTTAGCACAAAGGAGAGAAGGAAAATATTGAGTGCTATATTGATGAGAATATAGGCCGCTTTGTAGGATGCGAATTGTATGGCTTTATTCTCTTGTCTCAGTTTGGCAAAGGGAATATTACATAAATTTTCAAAAAATAAAGTCACCGTAAATAGATAAATATATATCTCCTTACCGGGATAGCCTAGCAAGGTTATCAATGGCTTGGACAGGAGAATAAGAAGCAGAGACCAGATAATGGAATTGAAGAATACGACGGATTCGGTCTTTCTGAAAACGGAGGATTGGTTATCGGATTTTACAAATCGAAAATAACTCGTCTCCATGCCCATCATATAGATAATGTTGAGAAAGGCAATGATAGATAAAAAACTGGCATTAATGCCTAACTCTTCTTGGCTGATGACACGAGTATAATATGGGCTCAAAAGCCAGCTAGCCATGCGCAGGACTATGGTGCTGATACCATAAATGGCTGTTTGCTTAGCGAGAGATTTTAGACTCATATATCTATAGCAGAGAGTATATATATTTTAGTACACATATAAAAAAGGCAAGCGCCAGGAAGAATATAACCAAGCAGATGAAGAGAAATAACAGAATAAGCGACCAGCCACTTCCGCCATGTTTTTCGTCCAATATATGTTCTTCTAATAGTCTGAGGTTTTTTTCATTGGATTTATAAAAAAAGTCTGTGAAATATCCCGCAACAGGCAATGAGCCTAGTAGAAAATCTATGATACTATTGCGAAACATGAGAACCTTAACCTTTCCCGAAACTCCTTGCATATGGGCGAGAACGATAAAAATCATACCTAAAATCAGACCAGAATAGGAGCCAATACCCGGTATAATGTTGAGTAATGGGTCTATCCCAAACTTAAATTGACTGCCAGGAAATGTGAATTGGGAGTCTAAAATTTTCACATAATTTCTAAGAAAATCTAGGCGCTCACTGGCTGTTCTTTGAGTACTCATAAAACATATAATTAGACAAAAAACGGATATATTGAATCAGGAGAATGAGATAGGCTGTTTATCAACCTCCCATCACGCGTATGAGCTTCTGGATTTGATTATCCCACCACATTTTTTGATCTTCTACCTCATTGGGCTCTGCAAAATCGTTTATGGTAAGAATCGTGTCTTCACTGATTTCGTTGACTTGAATAGCAAATTCGAAGAACTCGTCATCGTCACTGTTTTCCCAATGATAAGCTACCAGTTGTTCTTCTATATCATCTATCAGAATGGCTTTTTCAGAATAGCCTTTCCATATAAAATTATATTGATCCAAATTGGACTCACATTTATCGCAAAACCACTGCGCCAGGTGTGTGGGCTGCTTCACAAAATCATAAAGGATTCTGGGAGATGCTTTTAATACGTAATCTATTTCAAATACTTCTTTTGCCATATTATTTTCAATAATCTAATCGTTTAATTCTAAAACTTTTCTTCTATAGAGTTATTTATACTGCACAATAATAAAAAAATAAACCAAGTATATCGGAATTATGTTTCCAATAATTGTCAAAAAAACAACAATATGCTGAAAACAAGGCCTTTAAGCTGAGGGCAGATTATTATTTTTTCTCTTTGTCTGCTTCAGAGCCTATGCGTCTGATTTCATCTGGCACTAAAAATGAGGAGGGGTAATGTCGTGCTAATTTTCTAGCATCAGGTTTCGCACTTTCTTGATCATCGTAGTCTCCTATACGCAGTTTATAATATGGCTGCTGATATGAAAGGTAGCACCGCATAGCCGGAAATTTGCTATAAAAATCAGATTTCACTTTATTCGCTTCTTCTTTACTGTTACCACTAAATATTTGAATTCGATAACCTTGGTAGAAGGCCTTCTTTTTTTCTATCATAGGATGGGCCACGATATAAGGTTGGACGCCAGAGTGATCTATAATTGCAGAGCGCAATGCATTAGCAGACGTATCTTCTGTCTGTGCTTCGATACTATCAAAGAGAAAAAGGATGGCAATGAGAGATATTATTTTCTTCATAATTTAGGGGGCTAATCTGAATTGCTCCCATGACTGGGAATGGCTCTTTTCGTATATGATTCTATCATGCAGCCTTCCAGGCTGACCTTGCCAGAATTCAAAGTAGTGAGGCATTATGCCATAACCACCCCAAGTTTCAGGACAAGTAACGTCTCCTTTTTCTCTCAAAAGGGTTGCTTTTTCTATTAATTCCTCCTTGGTCGTTTTGCTACTTTGTGCTGATGCCATAGCAGATATTTGACTTTCTATAGGCCTAGTAGAAAAATAGTCTATCGCTTTCTCTCGAGATAATTTAGTGACAAGGCCCTTTATTCGTATTTGCCTTTGGCTAAAAGGAAAGAAAAATAGCATAGACGCTTTAGGGTGTGCAGATATATCCTGTCCTTTCTGACTGCTATAGTTGGTATAGAATACAAATTGACTATCTTCTATTTCCTTTAGTAGAACTACTCTAGACTCCGGCTCTATTTTAGCAGATACCGTACTTAAGATGAAAGCATTCGGTTCAGGATTTAAATCTTCGACGGCCTTGTCGAACCATTCCTTAAAAAAGGCATAGGGGTCGAGAGTTAAGTTTTCTTCGTGGAGGCTATATTTGTCGTATTCTTCTCGCCAGTTAGATAGATTCATAATTTTAGCTAACTATAAGGGGAATTCTTTTACTTACATCTCTAGATTTTGAGCGCATGTAGATAATTAGGTGAATTTTTTTTCCTACAGGCGGAAAGGCATAAGGAGTAAAAACATCCGTTAATGATTTTTCATTTCTTCTGTCATTCAATGGGTAAACCACCTTTTTTACTAAGGAATCTTCTAAGAGCGGATCATACCCTGTGCCCATAGAATCTAGTTGATAAAATACCATCACCGAATCAATATATTCATCATTGGTAAATCGTACATCATATTTGATGGGAGCACCTTTGATTACATTCGCTGGATCAGTAGATGGCTGCAGAATAGTAATGGGGGATTTAAAAACAGCAGATTCTTCTTCTTTTGCACACGAAGAGATGAAAATCAATCCTAAAGAGGCCATAATTAATGCAATTCGATTCATATTTATAATAGGTTTAATTTTTTAAATTCCAGGACAGTATAATTTATCGCTGCCATAGCTTTCAGTACTTTTTCCAAGGATATAGGTTAGATTTAGTTCGAGCGCACCTATCGTATTATTAGCCTTAGATAGACCGGATGTGGTCACATCATAGCTAAGCGTAGTTTGAAACTGTCTGTATTTTACGCCGGCTACTGCTATAAAGGCATCGCCAAGCCTAGATCGCAAACCAGCTATTATACTCACATCATCGGTAATATCTTTATTATAGCTCATCCCAATATTGGTGGAGGAAAAATTACCTTGCTTCATAAAAATGATAGAAGGATAAATCTTAGAGGTTTCATCTAGATTGAATAAAATACCACCTGTAATATTCATTCGCGCATAAATATTTTCTTTGGAGTTGGTAAAGAAAAATTGTTGAGGATTGTTGACATTATATAGTGAAAATCCTAATTGAGTGACTGCATTATCGCCTATCTGCTGCTGATAGAGCGCCCCAATATTGAGCATAAAGGCATATTCAGAACCATCGTTTATAAAGGGTTCTAAATTGGGCAATCGAGGGTCAAATTCAAATTCACTCACCTGGGCAGCATAGAGTAAATCTTTAGAAAAAATTCTACGATTTGTGATTCCTACTTGCCCACCTATAGATAAAAAACTCTTACTATATCTATCCATGGCTAGTGAATATGCAGTATGAAGCAACACTTGGTTAGTAGCTAACGTCCCGCTGCCTGCATAGTCTGAAAGAGCTGTAATCCCGATACTCCAGGTATTTTGGTCTGTGTAGTCTGGAAAAATTTTGTGGTCTATGGAAGCCCCAAACGTATTGTAGGTGCCTGAAAATGCCGTATTGGGTATAGTGAGGTTTTGATTTCTGACAGCTAATATGGCTCTCGTTTGACCATCAAAAGCTCCAGAATAGGCAGGGTTGATGAGCATAGGGAAATTAATAGCCTGGGAGAAATGCGCATCTTGACCTATCGCATAATCCGCATAGGCAATGGAAATAAATAGTAAAGTGGTTTTTAGTTTTTTCAAGGCAATAAATGTATCTGTTTATAAAGTACTTCTAAGCTGTAAATACTTTGCATCATTGGTGTAGTTCTCAGATTTAGAAACGCAACCGCCTGCCACTGCAGCTTGACTTTGTATGTTCGCCACTCTATCTCCTGGATCAGGGTGTGTGCTGAGGAACGTAGGTGTGCCAGAATTAGCTTGACCTTCGTCGATTAATTTTTTAAAAAAATAATGTGCACCGTCTGTCTGATACCGGGTAGGACAGAGATATTTAACACTATATTCATCTGCTTCTTTTTCATGGTCTCGCCCATATTTGAGGGATCCCAAACCACCTAAAACGCTCACCATTTGCGCTATATCTTGACCAGAAGTTCCGGCTACTATCTGTAACAAAAATTGAAGTCCCATCTGACTGGTTAATTGTTTGCCGGAGTGGCGTCTGTCTGCGTGCGCTATCTCATGACCCATAACGCCTGCTACGGCAGAGGAATTGTCTAAATATTTCATAAGACCTGTGTAGAAATAGATCTTACCGCCTGGTGTGCAGAACGCATTCAAGATATCATCTCTTTTTATGATGTAGACTTCCCACTGGAAATTATCTCTATTCTGAACCTGACCAGAATTTAAAATATCCGCAGCTAAGCCTTCTATAAAAGCATAGGCTTGAGGATAAACGGACTTAGGCAATAAGGGAAACTCCCCTGGGTTAGAGGCAATCTCTGCCTTTGCTCGCTCTCCCAGTTGTCTTTCGTCCGCTATAGTCAATAAATTAATTTTACCGCATCCGATGATACTTAACGTAGCGAAGCAGAAAAATAAATTTATAAAAAGATTCATCAAAAACTTTTATTTGTATAGGCAAATATAGCATTTTCATTATATATAACAGTTTGAAATAGAAAAAATTTTATACTATTGACATAAAATCACTTAAAACTATGTCCATTAAGCTTTGGAAGGAGGATGATCGACCTCGAGAAAAGTTCTATTTGAAAGGAAAATCCTCTGTGAGCGATTCTGAATTATTAGCGATTCTTATAGGCATGGGATCTAGGGAGAAGTCCGCTTTAGATCTAGCAAAAGATATTTTGTCAGATAATGATAACTCGCTCGAAAAATTGAGCAGACTAACTATCAAGGAACTGATGGAATACAAAGGAATAGGAGAAGCTAAAGCCATAACTATTTCTGCAGCATTAGAATTAGGAAATAGAAAACAATCTGAACCTAGAAATGACATCAAATCTATAAAAACAAGCCGTGATAGTTTTCAACTTTTAAAGCCTTATTTTAATGATTTGCGACAAGAGGAGTTTTATATCATTCTGCTCAATAAGGCACTAAAGCCGATGAAGATAGAGCGTATTTCAATCGGTAAGACCGATGCGACCTTGGTAGATATAAAAATAATTGCTAAATTGGCATTAAATTATTTAGCAAGTACAATTGTTGTCTCACACAATCATCCTTCTGGCAACCTAACTCCAAGTGCAGCAGATAACCAATTAACCGAGAGGATCAAAGGGGCATTAAATCTTCTAGATATTCAACTTTTAGACCATATAATCATAGCAAACGATAACTATTTTAGCTATGCAGATGAAGGTAAGTTGTAAATTTCGGCCTTGTCTATTCTAATACTAAATATTTTTGTAAAATAAATTTCGATAAATGTCTCACACAAATATAAAAGCACCACGAGGTGCTGACCTGAACTGCAAAGGATGGGTGCAAGAAGCGGCACTTCGTATGCTTATGAATAATTTAGATCCGGAAGTGGCAGAGGAACCCGATAAGCTCATTGTCTATGGAGGTAGGGGCAAGGCTGCAAGAAACTGGGAGGCTTATGATAAAATAATTGAATGTTTGAAGAAACTGGAAAATGATGAGACACTAATCATTCAATCTGGCAAACCTGTAGGAGTATTAAGAAGTCACAAAGATGCGCCAAGAGTTATTTTGGCTAATTCTAATCTCGTAGGGAATTGGGCTAATTGGACTCATTTTGATGAACTGGAGAAAAAAGGTCTTATTATGTATGGTCAAATGACAGCTGGGAGCTGGATATACATAGGATCACAAGGCATTGTGCAAGGTACCTATGAAACTTATTTAAGTTTGGCTAGAAAGCATTATAACGGCTCTTTGAAAGGCACACTGAATGTCACAGCTGGTCTTGGAGGTATGGGTGGAGCTCAGCCTTTAGCCATTACCATGAATGAGGGCGTAGCGCTCTGTGCAGAAATAGAAGAATGGAGGATAGATAAGCGCCTGGAGACGCGCTATTTGGATGAAAAATTTAATTCGATAGAAAAAGCCGTTTACAGGGCTTTAGAAGCTAGAAAAAACGAAGAAGCTATTTCAATTGGTGTGGTATGCAATGCTGTGGATTTATTGCAATATCTTCTCGACCATGATATCGTTCCCGATACCCTAACTGATCAGACCTCCTCACATGACGCTTTGACGGGATATTTTCCTGAGAAGATGACAGTGGAAGATGCCTATAAAATGCGCAAAGACGATCCAGATAAATATGTAGAATATGCCTATGATACGATGGCGCATCATGTAAAGTTGATGCTAGAACTACAAAAAAAGGGCGCCATAACCTTTGATTATGGAAATAATCTAAGAGGCCAAGCCAAAGATAAAAGAGGTTTGAAAAACGCATTCGATTTTCCTGGATTTGTGCCTGCTTATATTCGCCCATTGTTTTGCGAAGGATCCGGACCCTTCAGATTTGTGGCGCTGAGCGGGGACGAAAACGATATAGCGCTTTGTGATGCTAAATTGAAAGAATTGTTTCCCGAGAACGAAGGACTACTTCGTTGGTTAGAAAAGGCGAAGGAGAAAATAGCCTTTCAAGGATTGCCAGCCAGAATCTGCTGGCTCAAGATGGGCGAAAGAGAAAAAGCAGCTTTAGCTTTTAATGATTTAGTCAAGGAAGGCAAGGTAAAGGCGCCGTTGGTGATTGGCCGAGATCATCTCGATACAGGATCTGTGGCCTCTCCTAATAGAGAGACGGAGGCTATGCTCGATGGCAGCGATGCTATCGCTGACTGGCCTATACTCAATGCTATGATCAATACCATCGGTGGAGCAAGTTGGGTAAGTTTACATCACGGTGGAGGCGTAGGTATGGGCTATTCCATGCACGCTGGCATGGTCATAGTAGCTGATGGTACTGACGATGCGAGAGCGAGACTGCGCCGAGTTCTCCACAATGACCCAGCCATGGGCGTTATACGACATGCTGATGCTGGATATGATATTGCTATAGCGACAGCGGAGGAACATAGCCTACGGATTTAATTATGAATTTTTTTAGATATTATTCTATCTTTACCAACTTATAATGTAATGAGTTATGAATAAGTTATTAATAATGGTCTTTTTTATTATGGTTGGGTTGCAAACCCATAGCCAGACTAGAAGAACGGCTGCAATGAATTCTGCACCGAAAACAGAGATCAAAAAAGAATCATCTAAAACAAATACCCCTGCAAAAAAGCCTTCCGAGACAGAAACTAAAAAAGGAACTTCCACAGATGAGACTTCCGGTAGCAAAGAGAAAAAGGAATCTTCAGGAAATTCTTTTTTTAATCCCAAGCTAGACGCGTCCAAGATGTCTACTACTATAGAATTTGGAGGCTATCCTAGCGATGCAGATATTACAATAATAAATGTTTATGGTCACTTGGGGCTTAATTTTGACATAGCCCGTCTATTTCATATTGGACCATATTTCAGACATAAAATACTCTCTACACATCAATACCAAGAGATGATGTATCGCGACATAGATTACGATGTATCTAGCTTAAAAGAATGGGGTACGGGCATCAATTTTGGCTTTTATCTGCCAATTGGTGGTAAAATATTGGTAGACCCGGAGCTCAGAATAGGGTATAATGAATTCACAATTCAAACACCTAACTTCTCAGATGTAAACAATAATTTTATTTATAGAAACTTTATCAATTTTACTCCACGCTTAAATTTCGGTATAAAGATGTCAGACTATACCGTTTTAAATTTTCATGGAGGCTATACGCTTCCATATTTGATAAATAATTCTGAGTCTGTTCCTCATTATAATCCAACTACGTTTCATTATGGTCTTGGATTAAGGTTTTATTTGACGAAGTAATACAGTTTTTTCTTGAATGTTAGATTTGAATCATAGCCATTTTATGGCTCTGGCTATCAAGGAAGCTATGAAAGCTTACGAAGAAGATGAAGTACCTATAGGTTGTGTCATAGTAGCAAATAACCAGGTGATAGCCAAAGGCTACAATCAAACTCAGCAACTAAACGATGCCACTGCGCACGCTGAAATCATCGCTTTGACAAGTGCATTTAATTTTCTTAACTCAAAAATTTTAAAAGAATGTACCCTGTATATCACTATAGAACCTTGCGCTATGTGCGCGGGAGCTATTCGCTGGGCTCAGCTTGGAATGCTGGTCTATGGAGCCAGAGAAGATAAATGCGGGTATAGCCTATATAAACCTACGATTCTTCATCCTAAAACAGAAGTTTTAGCAGGTATAGAAGAAAAAGCCTGCGCCAATTTGATTCAAGAATTTTTCAAGGAGAAACGAAAATAAAAAATGAAGTTTTGCGGAAAATGTTAGATTATGCATCAAATAATCAAAAAATAAATATTTAATTTAGTTCTTATTTTTTTCTCAAAAATCATCTACATTTGTAAGATGTCTTCTACTCACATTGTCGTATCTGGCGCAAGAGAAAATAATCTCAAAAACATTAATATCTCCATTCCTAAGAATGCTCTTGTGGTCATAACTGGATTGAGTGGTAGCGGTAAGAGTTCTCTTGCATTTCAGACACTCTATGCAGAGGGTCAGCGAAGATATTTAGAGTCGTTTTCTAATTATGCGCGACAATTTATAGGGGGTTTAGAACGCCCTGATGTAGACTATATAGAAGGATTGAGCCCAGTTATATCAATTGAGCAGAAGTCGGTTAATAAAAATCCACGCTCTACGGTCGGCACCATTACAGAGATATATGATTTCTTGAGACTGCTATATGCCAAGGTAGCAACCGCATATTCCTATGTGAGTTATAAGCCGATGCAAAAAATGACAGAAGATGAAATCATAGAGGAAGTCTGTAGAAACTATGAGGGTAAAAAAATTATACTTTTAGCTCCTATAGTTCGAGGGCGCAAAGGGCACTATAGGGAGCTCTTTGAGTCCTATGCCAAAAAAGGATTCACAGAGATGAATATCGATGGGGTTCTGACTAAGTTAGCTCCAAAACTTCAGTTAGACCGCTATAAAATTCACGATATAGACGTGGTGATGGATAAACTGGCTGTAAACGACGAGAATAAAGATCGTTTAGAAAAATCAATTAGAGCCGCTTTACGAGAAGGCCAAGGCTCATTAGTTATGATAGATTTCGATACTAAAAAGCAGCAGTTTTATTCAAAGCATTTATTAGATTTAGAGCACGGAATTTCTTATGAAGAGCCATCGGCTAATTCGTTTTCATTTAATTCTACCTATGGCGCCTGCCCCACGTGCAAGGGATTGGGGGAGGAGTTTTTAGTATCGCGAGAGTTGATGATTCCTGATAAGAGCATAAGCGTAATGAGTGGAGGGATAATACCATTGGGCGAATACAGACCTGTGCAGCTTTGGGAAACAGTCAAGCAATTTGCCAAGATGAATAAAATAGATATAAGCGCTCCAATATCAAAACTTACAGATCTCGAGATCAATCTATTGCTTTTCGGAAACGACAATGGAGACGACGAATATGAAAAAGAAATTCCGCTCGTTTATTCCAATTTTAATCATGGTGTTTCTTCTTTCGTGTATAATAATTTTTATCATAGTGAAAGTGATTGGATCAAGAACTGGGCAGAGACCTTTATGCAGCCAAGTCCTTGCCCCACATGTGAAGGAAACAGGTTAAAAAAAGAATCTTTATTTTTTAAAATAAAAGAAAAGAATATCTCAGAGCTTAGCCAGATGGGTTTGGATGAATTACTTGTTTGGTTTGATGACTTAGAAAACTATTTTTCTGATAATCAAAATAAGATAGCAAAGGATATTTTAAAGGAAATACGTGATCGTTTAGGTTTTCTTATTAATGTGGGATTGCATTATTTAAACCTTAATCGTGGAGGCAAAAGCCTATCTGGTGGGGAGGCGCAGCGTATTCGATTAGCTACACAAATAGGCTCTGAGCTTATGGGGATTACGTATATATTAGATGAGCCCTCTATCGGCCTGCACCCTCGAGACAACGATAAATTAATAAAATCTTTGAAAAAACTGCGAGATTTAGGAAATAATATCATAGTAGTAGAGCATGATAAGGAGATCATGTTGGAGAGTGATTTTCTTATTGATATTGGCCCCAAGGCTGGAGAGTACGGAGGAGAAATTATAGCTGCAGGCTCTCCCAAAGCTTTTATGAAAATGAAGACGGCCACAGCAGATTATCTAGCAGGAAAGTTGGATTTTGATCTGCCTAGAAAAAGGATTAAACCTGAAAAATGGTTAATTATTAAGGGCGCAAATGGATACAATCTAAAGGAAGTGGATGTTAAGATACCACTGGGCGTTCTTTGCTGTATTACAGGCGTATCAGGCAGTGGTAAAAGTACATTGATAAGCGAAACATTGCAACCTATCTTGTCACAGCATTTTTACAAATCACATACAATTCCTTTGCCCTATCGGTCGGTCGAAGGACTGGAGCATATCAATAAGGTCATTAGCATAGATCAAAGTCCTATAGGGCGAACCCCTAGATCCAATCCTGCTACCTATATGAAAGTATTTGATCTGATACGAACACTATACTCAGACACCATGGAGTCTAAAATTAGGGGGTATAAACCGGGGCGGTTTAGCTTTAATGTAAAAGGGGGACGCTGCGAAGGTTGTGAGGGCGCGGGCCTAAAGACGATTGAGATGAATTTTCTCCCCGATATTCAAGTGCCCTGTGAGAAGTGTCAAGGCAAGCGCTATAATAGAGAGACCTTGGACATTCGGTATAAACATCTGTCTATTTATGATGTTCTGAATCTTTCTATAGCAGATGCTGCAAAGGTATTTGAGCATTTACCTAGTATTTATCAGAAACTTAAGACGCTAGAAGATGTGGGTCTAGGCTATCTCAAACTCGGGCAACCATCCACTACTATATCGGGTGGTGAAGCACAGCGCGTGAAGCTCGCCTCAGAGCTCTGTAAAAGGGATACCGGCAATACCATGTATATACTAGATGAGCCAACCACAGGACTGCATTTTCAGGATATTCAAATGCTTTATAACGTCCTAAAGCGACTAGTAGATAAGGGAAACAGCATTCTAGTCATAGAGCACAACTTGGATATTATTAAGATGGCAGATTACATTATAGATATGGGTCCAGAAGGAGGGAAAGCAGGCGGAAACATAGTAGCAAAAGGTACTCCAGAAGAAATTGCTATAAATAAGACAAGTCTAACTGGACATTATTTGGCCAAGGAGCTCAAAACAATGCAGAGCTCAAAAAAGTGCTTAGATGATGCTTAGTTAACATCAAGCTGCCAGAGGGTATTTTAAGTGAATATGAGCTAGTATATACGAATAGGCTGCCATTAACAAAAAATATCAATTTGTGCCTATAAATCAATTATCTAGCATTAATACTTAGCAATTTTAATGTTAACACCGCCGATTTTTTGATAGTAATTTCCTAAATTTTTTACCTCATTTTTGTATTCAAATAATCTACTTAGGATTTTTCCCTAAACTTAAATGTAAATTGTTATGAAAAATTTTAATCCAGAAAGTCAAAAAAATGTATTAAATTTACAATTCGAAATTTTTTTCAACATGTATAGAAATAGTATTATGGACAATGTGTGCAAAAGAATGAAAGTAAGTTTTGCTTTTTTTCTTGCCATGTTTCTTTTTCAAGATTTATCAGCTACCCACATCATGGGTGCAGATCTTACCTACAGGGAGATTGACACTAATACGGGCAGGTACAGATTCACCCTCTCCTTATACAGAGATTGCTCAGGAATTACATATGGTGGTGAACAATTGACTATTGTTACGTCAACTGTCAATACTACGGTAAGTATGAATGCTCCTATAGTGCAAGAGGTCACTCCTATATGCCTCCCACCAGATGTAGCTACTAAGCCTGTAACAAACTGTCCTAACGGAGCTATAGGACTATACAAAGGTGTTGAGCGCTGGATATATACCCGTGAATATGTTCTTGGAAAGAATAATGGTTGGGCTTTTGTAGGTTGGGGCTCTTGCTGTAGAAATAACATAATCAGTACAATCATTGCTCCAGGTAGTGCAGGTATGTGGGTACAGGCTGTGATTAATACTAATTATAGAAATAATTCGCCAGTTTTCACAACCCCTCCTATTCCATACTGGTGTAGACTTCGTGTGAACACCTATAACCATGGTGCGGTAGATTCCTTCGACCCTAGATTTATCACTTTACCGAATGGAGTAACGACAATAAGAGATTCGTTTGAGTATAGATTGTATACGCCATTCACTGGAGTAGCAGCCAATGTCAATAATGCGGTAAATTATTTAAATCCTTCAGTTACGTTTATTAGTCCACTAAATTCTAATAATTTCTTGTTCACTACCAGTGGAGTAACGGTAGATCCTAGGACAGGAGCTATTACGTGTACTCCATCTATAGAGCAGGATGCTATCATGGCCATGTCTGTGCGTGAGCATAGGGCTGTACCGAATGGTACGGGATATTCTAGGGTGCTCGTTGGCTATGTCTGTAGAGATATTCAATTCACAGTCAGAAATACTTGTCCCCCTATTATCCCAGAGGGTGTGACGGAAGACTCATTGCGAAGTGCTAATAAAATCAACTTCAACACAGTAGATGTTTGTGGTTCAAAATTGACACAAATCAACTTTAAAATGGTAGGAGCTCCAGCGGAGTTTCTTAAATATAAAGTTTGGCGTGTCCCTAATCTAGCGTCAGTCTATAACTTTACATATACTGTGACGATGGATAGAAAAAATAACACCGATACCTTGCACTGCAGAATTAACTTTGATTCTACCAGAGGAATTGGTCAAGAAATTTTTGAGTTAGAGGCTTTTTACTGTACCAACATAGGTATGAAGGTTTCGCAGTATTACACTTTAGTTATCAATTTCCGACCATCGGTGACTACGCATAAACAGTTTTTATATTATTGTATTGGAGGTAAACCCGTTCGATCTTTTGCACGGGGAGGTACCAAATACAGGTGGACTCCTAAAACTGGTATCGTAGGAGCTTCCAAC
>JAURJQ010000003.1 GCA_030832185.1 Chitinophagales bacterium
ATTCTTTTTGAAGATGATCATTTTCTAGCAGTAGATAAGCCCAGCGGAGTTTTATCTATACCCCCTCGAAATGGTGAGGAAGAGGATATCTATTCTTTTTTTAAAGCGAAATATGAGGATCTGAGGCTGGTACATCGGATTGATAAAGATACATCGGGTATTCTCCTATTTGCGAAAGGGGAGGAAGCACAGCGAGCCATGTCTATGCTGTTTGAATCCCATGAAATATTTAAAGAATACATGGCTATTCTATCCGGTACACCTAAATTAGACGAAGATACGATAGAAAACTTTCTAGACGAACACCCCAATGTGAAGGGGACTTATCGAGTCGCCTTTCAAGGTAAAGGAAAGCGTGCGGTATCTCACTACAGAGTGGAAGAAAAGTATAAAAGACACAGTTTAGTCTCATTTCAAATCGAAACAGGTCGTACCCATCAGATCAGAGTCCATGCTCAGTTTTTAGGCTGTCCATTGGCTTTTGATCCCCTGTACAATTTGCAAAATGGCATATTCATATCACGATTTATCAAAAACTATAAAGGTAAAGAAGACGAGCGCTCTATTATTCAGCGCTTATCTCTTCATGCTCGCACTATGCGATTCTTTCATCCTTTTACCGAGGAGGTGATAGATATTCAGTCGCCCTTTCCGAAAGATTTTCAGAAGACACTGCAGATTTTGAGAAAGTATGTTTAAGCGTTTTACAAGTTTCAAGTCATTAAGGAATCGTAAATTTCCAACTTTTAGCCTCTGTTCTATTTATTTTAAACTATTTTTGCACCCCATTAAAAAAGGTAATTCTTAATTCTCAATCACTTATTAGAATGGTTTGGAGAATAATTAATTATTAATTTATCAAGATTAATTCAATAAAGTGAGTGTAGAAAAAATTAGAAACATTGCTATTATAGCCCACGTTGACCATGGTAAAACGACTTTGGTAGATAAAATGCTGCATGCAGCCATGCTATTTAGGGATAACCAACAGATGAATGAACTCATTCTGGATAATAATGACCAAGAGCGAGAGAGAGGAATAACGATTCTAGCTAAAAATGTAGCAGTTAATTGGAAAGGACACAAAATTAATATCATTGATACACCAGGTCACTCGGACTTTGGTGGAGAGGTAGAGAGAGTATTGAATATGGCGGATGGTGTATTGCTTTTATGTGATGCATTTGAAGGTCCTATGCCACAGACACGTTTTGTGACTCAGAAAGCGCTAGCACTCGGTAAGAAAGCGATTGTTATCGTAAATAAAGTGGATAAGCCAAATTGTAATCCAGAACAGGCTTATGAAGATGTATTTGATTTATTTTTCAATCTAGAAGCTACACAAGAGCAGCTAGACTTTAAAACCATTTATGGATCTGCCAAACAAGGTTGGATGAGCAATGACTTCAAAAAACCTACTGATAATGTGAATATAATTTTTGATACGATTATCAGTGAAATACCATGCCCTAATATTAGTCAAGGAAATTTGCAATTACAAATTACATCACTTGATTTCTCTAATTACACAGGTCGAATAGCTGTAGGCCGCATTGAAAGAGGAACTATAGAAGAAAATCAACCAATCTCATTGATGAAGGCAGATGGATCTATTAAGAAAATGAGAACCAAAGAGGTCTATGTCTTTGAAGGCATGGGTAAAGTAAAGGTAGCGAAAGCAGAAGCCGGTGAAATAGTAGCTGTGACTGGGATTGAAGATTTTGAAATTGGAGATACAATAGCCGATTTTGAGAATCCAGAAGCCTTGGAGAGAATCAAAATAGATGAGCCGACGATGAGTATGATCTTCACGATCAATAACTCACCATTTTTCGGAAAGGAAGGAAAATTCGTCACTTCTCGTCACATTAGAGAGAGATTGCATAAAGAACTAGAGAAAAACCTCGCCCTCAAGGTGCATGATACAGCTTCTCCAGACTCTTTTTTGGTCTACGGACGTGGTATTCTCCATTTGTCCGTATTGCTAGAAACTATGCGAAGAGAAGGCTATGAGTTACAGGTAGGTCAGCCACAGGTTATCATCAGAGAAATTAATGGTAAGAAATGTGAACCGATTGAATCATTGACAGTGGACGTACCCGAGGAGTTTGCTGGGAAAATCATAGAATTAGTCTCTCAGAGAAAAGGGGAGATGAAAGCTATGTTTACCAAAGGTGATATGCAGCGTTTGGAGTTTGAAATACCTACGAGAGGTCTGAACGGATTTAGAAGTACTGCCCTGACTCAGTCTGGTGGCCAAGCTATCATTGCCCATAGATTTAAGGATTACGAGCCGATGAAAGGGGAGATACCAGCAAGAATCAACGGTGTTATGATTTCAAAAGATACCGGAATGGCTACAGGTTATTCTATGGATAAATTGAAAGATAGAGGCCGCTTTTTCATTGATGCAGGAGATCAAATCTATGCTGGTCAGGTGATAGGAGAGCAGATTCGCCCCGGTGATTTGATAGTGAATGTATGTACTGCAAAGCAATTGACTAATTTCCGCGCTGCAGGTAAGGACGATAACGTAGGACTTCCACCTAAAATAGATTTTTCACTCGAAGAGTCTATGGAGTATATAGAGAAAGATGAATATTTGGAGTTAACTCCTAAATCTATGCGTTTACGTAAAATTCATCTCGATGAGAATGAAAGAAAGAAGGCTGCTCAGAAAGCTGGGTAGTTAATTTGAAAATGAGTTAATTTGAAAATTTTATAATGAAAAGATTCAAATTTAATTCGTGAATTCGTAGCTTACCGTCTTTCAAGATCTTGAAAACTTTAAAATTGAAATATACTTTATCGCACCTTGATGACAATTGTAAGGAGTAGCAATATACTGTATAGTTGATTTAATTCGTGAATACGTGGCTTCCCTATCCGATAATTTTTCCGAGTCCGAAAAACGCTTTCTTTTGCAATATATTGAAAAGGAAAATCCGACGATTCCGTTTGACGAAATAATCAATCGCTTAAATCTAGGCGAACCCATAGATTATATACTTGGCTATACCTATTTTTATGGATTGAAAATTGAAGTCAGCAAGGATACCTTAATTCCCCGTCCAGAGACCGAAGAGCTAGTCGAATTTATTTTGAATGAGAATCAAACTAGGTCTGGATTAAAAATACTGGATATAGGCACAGGCAGTGGTTGTATTGCCTTGGCCTTAAAATCTAAATTAGTTGATGCCGAAGCAACGGCATTAGATCTTTCTGCTGCGGCATTAGACATAGCGCATAAAAATTCTGTTTATCTTAATTTGAATATAAATTTCATCCAGCTAGATATTTTGAATGAACATCTATGGTCTAAATTAGCGAACTATGACATTATAGTCTCTAATCCACCCTATATTACGCAGGAAGAAAAGAAGGACATGACTTCTTCAGTGTTAGATTATGAGCCGCATTTAGCCTTATTCGTAGAAAATGACTCACTCATTTTTTATAAGCAAATCTTAAAATTGGCTACTTCCCACCTTCATCCATGCGGACTTGTCTATTTCGAAACTAGTCAAACCATTCAGTTGGAGGAATCCAGTGCATTTCAAATAGAAAAAAGAAAAGACTTGAGCGGAAATTGGCGGTTTTTGAAATGTATTTCAAATGACTAATTTATTGAAGTGAAAAAGTTTGCGAATGACAAGAGAATTGACTAACTTTGTAAAAAAGCTGGAAATTTTAGTCTATTGTGGAGGACAAGGATTGTTGCCTATCAAGGTGTTGCGACCTTGAAACAAATGTAAAGAAAGTAATAGACTCGAACGCAGAAAAGATTCAAAGCCGTAAGATCTTGAATGGCACAATACCATATCAATTGCTAACAATTTGTACAAAGCCGCCAATCAATTATTTAAAGTAAAAATTATATCTTAATCCAAAAAACAAATGAAAGAAATTCAAGCAATTTTCTTCGATATGGACGGAGTTCTTATCTTCTCAGAGCCTTTTTGGCGAGAGGCGGAGTACAAAGTTTTCAAAGAGCATTTCAATATTGCGCTCACAGAGGACGATGTGAATCAAACTACAGGTTTGAAGACAACGGAAGTAGTCACTATGCATATGAATAAATATGAATTTAGCTGTGATATTGAGAAGATAGGTCATGAGATAGAGAAGGAAGTCGTTTGCTTGGTCTATGAGCAGGGTCAGCCCATGCCTGGGTTGAAGAATCTGACAGAATGGATAGCAGAAAAGGGGTGGAGAAAATGTTTAGTCACTTCCTCGTCTCAGTATGTATATGAGCATATAGTTAAATTTGTAGGATTGGAGACCTTTTTTGAGCGAAAATTTACAGCCTATGATGAGGAATGGGGCAAGCCTAATCCGGCGGTATATCATTCTGCCATAGCTTTTTTAGGCCTACCTGTAGAAAATATACTAGTCATAGAAGATAGCATGAATGGCGTCAAGGCGGCCCATGCTGCCGGATTAAAAGTTCTAGGTTTACCCGAGGAGCACAATCAGGCCAATGAAATGTATAATTCTATGGTTTCTAAGTCTTTTGATTCACATTGGGAGATATTAGATTACTTAAAATCTAATTGTTAAAATCTTAAAGATTTTTACTCATACACTCCGTTTCACCCATCTTAAATTTGTGCCTTAATTATTTTATGATTACCAGATTATTATTCTCTTTTAGTTTATTGATATTGTCTTTAAGTATACAAGCTCAGAATATAAACCTCAGCGGAACTATTACAGATGCAGAGAGTGGCGAAACCATTACAGGAGCTATAGTATCTGCGCCAGAATTGCCAGGTATCGGGACAGCAACGAATACCTACGGTTATTTTTCTCTGTCTGTACCTAAAGGAAATCAAAAAATTAAAATCAAATTTCTTGGCTATGAGGAAAGATTAGAGGATATCAACTTGACAGATAATCTTAAGAAAAATTTTAGTTTAAAGAAGAAGTCTAGGGCGATAAAACAAGTAACAGTTTCTGGTAAGAAGAAACAAAAACTAACAGATGAGGTACAGATGGGAAAAATTCAAGTAGACCTCAAGGAGTTAGATAAAATTCCTGTAATTTTAGGCGAACGCGATGTATTGAAATCTATCCAATTGCTGCCAGGAGTCATGCCTCAGCAAGAAGGTGCGTCAGGAATCATCGTGCGAGGTGGGGGTGCTGATCAGAATCTTATTTTACTAGATGAAGCTCCTGTTTATAATGCATCTCATTTATTAGGTTTCTTTTCTACCTTTAATTCTGATGCACTGAAAGACCTTACCTTATACAAAGGAAATATGCCTGCCGAATATGGGGGAAGACTTTCATCTGTTATTGATGTGAAAATGAAAGAGGGTAATAATAAAAATTATGAATTTGGTGGAGGTATTGGGCTTATAGCTTCACGATTCTATGCCGAAGGACCGATACAAAAAGATAAAAGTTCCTTTTTTGTATCAGGAAGGCGAACCTATGCGGATGCGTTTCTCTTTTTAGCGAGTGATTCTGTGGCTAAGAAAAGTACTTTGTTTTTTTATGATCTAAATTTAAAGACGAATTTCCAAGTTTCCAAGAAGGATCGAATTTATTTTTCAGGTTATTTCGGAAATGATCATTTCGGTTTGGCAGATGCATTCGGTATTCAATACGGAAATGTGACCGCTACCACTCGATGGAATAGAATTATAAGTGATAGAGTGTTTTCCAATACTTCTTTCATTTATAATAATTTCAATTATCAAGTGAAAATCGGCGTCAATAATTTTGACTTAAAAGTGAATTCTATTTTAAATAATTATAGTTTGAAACAGGATTACGATTATTTCTTAAATAGTAAGAATCGAATTAAAATGGGAGGTATCTCTACATGGCACAATGTAGTTCCTGGTGATATCGAGAGCTCGGATACGCTCATCGCTAAGCGCGGATTGAATAGAAGTAATGGATGGGAGAATGCATTATATATTCAAAATGAACAGACCATCAGTTCGAAATTGAAAATCAATTACGGCATGCGATTTACATTATTTACCGTAGCAGGAGCCAATAACCTTTATTCCTTCGATGCTGCTGGTAGAGTTTTAGATACCACTAAACTAAAGGATAGACAGTTAGATCGGTCTTATTTTAACTCTGAACCCCGTTTTTCATTAAATTACAGCCTAGGCGAAGATAAATCTATCAAATTTGCATATTCTAGAAATGTGCAGTATATCCAGCAGCTGAGTAATACGAGTGCTGGATCCCCTACAGATAGATGGGTACTAACTTCTAGAAATATTAGGCCAGGAATTTCAGATCAAGTATCTGCTGGTTATTTTTTCAACTTTGCAAATGACATGTTTGAAGCATCCTTCGAAGGATACTATAAGCATTTGCAAAATCAAGTAGATTATAAACCTGGTACAATACTCAGAGCAAACGAAACTGTAGAAAAAGACCTAGTCTATGGTATAGGCAGAGCATACGGCGCTGAGTTTTACTTGAAAAAGAGAGTGGGTAAGTTAACTGGATGGATAAGTTATACACTCGCTAGAACGGAGCGAAGCTTTGAGGGTATTGACGGGGGAGAATGGTTTCCATTTAGATTTGACAGAACCCATGACTTGAGTGTGGTGGCCATGTATGATTTATCTGAAAAGGTCAATATTTCTGGAGTGTTAGTTTATTATACAGGAAATGCTACTAATTATCCTACAGGAAAATATAGTGTATCTGGAGATATATCAGGTAATCCCGGGGATCCAGGTATTGTATATACCTCCTACGATAAAAGAAATAAAGATCGGTTTCCGAATTATACTAGGGTAGATTTAGCACTAAATTGGTCTCTAAAGAAGACCAGAAATTGGGAGCATGAATTGAGTTTCTCTATTTACAACGTGTTAGGAGCTAGAAATGCTTTTCAGATAGACTTTTTATATGATGCTCAGCTCAGTGAAACCTATGCTGAAAAGACTTACCTATTCGCTCAGGTACCGTCCATTACTTATAATTTCAAATTTAAACCTAGAAGACCTAGTTCATTGGAAACAAAATAATTCGATATGTCTATAAAATATTGTATCTCATTTATATTTATTGTGTCTCTCTTCTCCTGCAAGGAGCGAATTGATATAGCATTGGCAGAAGATGTCAATAAACTAATCATTGAAGGAGAAGTTCATGATGGCGCAGGACCCTATTATGTAAAACTATCTCGATCTACTAAATTTGGTAGTTCCACTACTTTTTTACCTCATTCACCTAATTCAGTTATTATCACCGATAATGAGGGGAATAAAGATTCTTTAGTAAAACATGCGGATGGAATTTATAAAACCACTTCCCTTCAAGGTAAGTTAGGGAACTCATACTTCCTGACAGTAAATGATAAATCCGGAGTTTACACTGCGGAATCTAAGTTAAACTCAAGTCCAGAAATAGATAGTTTTTATTTCTTTTTCTTTCTAACTCAGGAAAATATAAATCCTACCATTGTAATAAATGAACCAATTAATGAAGAAAATTATTACCGCTATTTTGTGCGTAAAAATGGACGCGCTCCTGAGTTTAGTTATGTATCAGACGATAAATTAATCAACGGTTCTAAGTGGAGATTTTCGGCCTTTAGAGAAGTATTTAAGAAGGGAGACTCTGGTGAGTTTATATTCTTAGGCATGGATAAAGCTAATTTCAACTATTGGAATATTTTAATTCAAAATCAAGCAGCCGTAAGCGGCGGAAATGAAAGCGCCTCTCCCACCAATCCTCCAACGAACATAACTGGTGGCGAGGTCTTAGGTTATTTTAGTGCTCACTCGCGAAAGACTAAAAAGTTTATTGTCCCATAGGTTTTATAAATTTTTAAGTATTTAAAGACTAAACCTTATCTATTTTGGTCACTCTAAATATTAAAATTAACAATATGAACAAAGTTTTTTTATTTTCCATTTTAGTACTGGCTTCTTTTTCCAGTCAAGCCCAAAAGGTAGCACTAGTAGAATCAGAGTATATTTTTTCAAAGTTGAAGTCATATACTGCAGCTAATGAGAAACTAGAAAAACAATCTCAAGATTGGCAGAAAGATATTGAAGATAGAATGAGTGAATTAGAGTCCATTTATAAAAAATTTCAAGCTGAGCAATCATTATACACTACTCAGATGAAGCAAGAGAAAATTCTAGAAATAGAAATAAAAGAAAAAGAAGTAGCTGTACTCCAGCAGAAAAGATTCGGACCTAATGGCGAGCTGTTTAAGAAAAGACAAGAACTTCTTCAACCGATAATGAATAAAATGATTGAAGAAATACAAAAGATAGCTCAAGCTAAATCTTATGATATAGTTTTAGATAAAAGTAGTGGTAATACGGTGCTTTTCAGCAATCCTAGATTAAATATAAGTGAAGAAGTCATAAAAGCTATGGGTAATTAGATTAATTACTTATTATTGCAATAAAAATATTAACAATCAATTTTATAAACAAACAAATGAGCACCATGAAATGGAACACGAATTCAATTATTAACAAAATAAACATCATGAGTAAAAAACAAATTTTAATTTTATTGGCTGGTTTTATAACAATTACAGCGAGTGCACAGGTGAAAACAGCTACTGTCAATTCGAATGAATTAGTAATGAGTATGCCTGAGACTAAAGCATTGCAAGCGAAAATACAGGAGAAAAGCGCTGAATTAAGTAAGCAATTGGAAACAATGTATAAGCAATATGAAACCAAAATGGCTGAGTTAAAAGGTATTAATCCTCAAAAAATGACTGCAATAGAAGAAGCTAAGGTGGCGGAATTACAGGATTTGCAAAAGAGAATTGAAAAATTCGAGCAGTCTGCTCAGAAAGAAGTACAGCAAATGGAACAAACACTTTCAGTCCCAATCCTTGAGAAAGCTAAGAAAATGATAGAGGTCGTAGCAACAGAAAGAGGCTACAGTCATGTATTTGATGTATCTGCCGGAGGTATGATCGTATTCCCTAAAGGAGACGATATTACAGATGCTACAAAGACTAAGATGGGTATTCCTTTGACTCCAGCCACGAATACGAATACTGCAGCACCTGCAATAGGGGGTAAAAAATAATTAGAATATTTCCTTTTGAGCTCTCAGAGTATAGGAATTTTTGATAGTGGTATTGGCGGCCTTACGGTCGCCAATGCTATTTCTAGTCTCTTACCAAATGAGCATATAGTTTATTTTGGAGACTCAGAGCACATGCCATATGGTGAGAAGTCCCCAGAGTTGATTCAAGAATTTGCCACTAAAATTACTCAATACCTTATTGAAGAGAAAAAATGTAAAGCAGTTGTCATAGCATGCAATACAGCATCGGCTGTCGCTTATAATCATTTGAAACTTCTTTATGAAGGACAAGTTCCGATTATTAATGTTATAGACCCAATGATAGAGCTTATTGTAGGCTCCTTATACAAAAAAATAGGTATTATCGCTACTCGAGGAACAGTGGACTCTAATGTATATCAAGATAAACTTCAACGCAGAGCTCCCAGTCAAGATTATACAGTTATGGCTACTCCACTATTAGCATCTATGATTGAAGAGAATTTTATTCATGATGAAATCTCATCCACTATCATTAGTAAATATTTGAGTGACTCAAAGCTGGCAGGTATTGATGCACTTGTTTTAGCATGCACTCATTATCCGCTGATAGCGGCTGATATATCTGAGTATTATCATCATAAAGTCAAGCTTCTATTATCAGGTCCTGTAGTGGCAGAAAAGTTAAAAGTCATTTTAGCTAAGGAAGAACTTCTAAGCCAAAACAGGGAAAAAGAAAATGACTATATTGTCTCTGATTTAACTAAAAATTTTGAAAAATCAGCCGAAAAATTCTTTGGTACAAAGATTAGCCTAAAAGAAGTGAAGCTTTAATCTAATATTCAATATTTTTGTATTACACTATTAAATTATATTTTTACTAAAATAAAACATAAAAAAATGAAGAGAATACTATTTGCTTTTTTGACCATTATTTTAACAAATTGCAATGCAATTGGTGGAGATGATTATGTAATCAATGGCAAACTTAATAATACTGCCGCTCAATCTATATATTTAGAGCGTATCTCTCATACAGAGATTAAGATGATAGATAGTTCTATCCTAAAGAATGGACTATTTACATTGAAAGGGCCAATTGAAGGCCTTGGTTTTTATCGTTTGAGAATACGAGCGAATAATCCACAAGGTGAATTATTTTGGTTTCTAAGTCTCAATAAGAAAGAACTAGTTCAAGCAACATTAGATGAAAAGAATCCTGTGAGCTATACTATCACAAGCAATGAAGCTCAGAAAGAATTCCAAGACTTGTTGAAAAATTTCGGAGCGCATCAAGCTGATATCGGTCAGTTATATCAGCAGTATAATGCCCTCTCTCAAAAGGATCCAAACTCAAAAGAGTCAGAGGAAATAGGGATGCAGATTAATAGCAAGAATGATAATTTCAATAAATATGTCACTGGGGTGATTCAAACATCAAAGAACTTGATGACGAAATATTACTTATATTCAGTCATGCTGCAGCAGTTTCAGAATCAAGCAGTCCCTGAGCAATTGACACAGGATATCAGACTATATGCTGATAAGATGACTAAAGAATTGCCAAACTCACAATACACTAAAGATTTTCAAGCGATTATTAATAATTTGGATTTGCAAAAGAAAATGGCTGAATCCAAAAATAAATTGGATATTGGTTCTTTAGCTCCTGATATTGACTTAGTAAAAGATGATGGTTCAAAGGTAAAGTTATCTTCATTCAAAGGAAAAATTGTATTAATGGACTTCTGGGCAAGCTGGTGTAGACCATGCAGAATGGAAAATCCAAATGTGGTGGCGGCCTACAATAAATACAAAGATAGAGGTTTAGTCATACTGAGTATTTCACAAGACCAAGATTTGGTAAAATGGAAAGCTGCAATAGGTCAGGATGGATTGATTTGGAAAACACATTTTTCAGATAACATGGCAGGCGGCGTAGCTTCTTCTACCTACGATGTCAGTTATATTCCTAAGACATACCTTATCGATAAATTAGGTAAAATAGCAGCAAAAGATCTTCGTGGTGCTGCATTGGATGCTGAAATAGAAAAATTGATAAAGTAGAATTTAATTTACATGAAAGGAATAATTCTGGCAGGTGGCAGTGGTACAAGATTGTATCCGATAACTTATGCTATTAGTAAGCAGATCATGCCTATCTACGATAAGCCCATGATTTATTATCCTCTATCCACACTATTACTCAGTGGTATACGAGAGATTTTAATTATTTCTACCCCTTATGATTTGCCTCAGTTCGAGAGATTATTGGGAGATGGAAGTCAGATTGGGTGTAAATTTTCCTATGCTGTTCAGGAAATTCCGAATGGATTAGCTCAAGCTTTTGTTATTGGCGAGAAATTTATAGGCAATGATAAATGTGCCTTAATTCTTGGAGATAATATTTTCTATGGTTCCGGTCTTGGAAAATTGCTTGAAAAGAATAATGATCCAGACGGAGGTATCATATATGCCTATAGAGTTTCAGATCCAGAGAGATATGGCGTCGTAGAATTTGATGAGAATAAAAAAGCGATTAGTCTGGAAGAAAAGCCTTCCTCTCCCAAGTCTAATTATGCCGTACCGGGGCTTTATTTTTACGATAACTCAGTGGTAGAGTTCGCTAAAAATTTAAAGCCGGGACCCAGAGGAGAGTACGAAATTACTGATTTAAATAGAATCTATCTAGAAAATAATAAGCTAAATGTCAGTATATTGGAGAGAGGCACTGCCTGGCTGGATACCGGTACGCATGAATCTTTGATGCAGGCTTCTCAATTTGTGCAGGTAATAGAAAATCGTCAAGGATTTAAAATTGGTTGTATAGAGGAGATAGCTTATAGAAAAGGTTTTATCGATAGATCTCAGCTTTTGAAAATAGCAGAGCCTCTTAGAAAAAGTGGGTATGGACAGTATTTATTAGATGTAGCAAATGAGAAATTTTAAGTTCATGCCAACCTCTGAAAATCAAAGTAAGCATTATAAAAGGACAATATTAGTGACTGGCGCTGCTGGTCAAGTAGGTAGTTGTCTAGTAGACAAGTTAATTGAAGATAGTGAAAACTTCATCGTAGCTGTAGATAATTTACTGACAGGAACTAGGCAGAATTTACCTAATAATTCCCCCACAAATTATAAGTTTATTGTGTGCGACGTTAATGATAAAAAGCAGATATCTGCTGTCATGACCTCTTTTCAGTTTGATTTTGTATTTCACTATGCTGCAGTGGTAGGTGTGAAAAGAACAATAGATAACCCCATAATGGTATTAAATGATATTAAAGGAATAGAATCTATTTTGATGTTATCTGTATCTACTGGGGTAAAGAGAATTTATTTCTCTTCTAGCAGCGAAGTATATGGAGAGCCATTTGAGCATCCTCAGCATGAGAAAACCACTCCATTGAACTCCAGACTGCCATACGCTATAGTTAAAAATGTTGCAGAGGCTTATTTAAGAAGTTATAATAAAGAGTTTGGATTGGAATATACTGTATTCAGATTTTTCAATACCTATGGACCTAAGCAGAGCAAGGATTTCGTGGTGAAGAAATTTATGCATGCTGCCTTGTTAGAAGAACCATTAACCATATATGGAGACGGCTCCCAGTCGCGCACTCTTTGTTATATAGATGACAATATTCAGGCTACAGTCAATTGTCTTTATAAAAATTTATTCATTAATGACACTATCAATATTGGAAATTCCAATGAAATTTCTATGTTAGATTTAGCCAAGCTCATTATTAAATTGACGAATTCAAAATCAGAAATTATTCACCTCCCTGCTTTAGAAGAAGGAGATATGACTCGCAGATGCCCAGATATCTCTAACATGTTGTTGGCATTAGGCCGCGAATTGACTGCTTTAGAAGAGGGACTTGAGAAATTAAAAATTTACTACTAGTCTTGTTGAGTTGAATTCTAAGCGTTTGCTTTACTGACGTTTTTATTCCAATACTACTATCTCTACTCGTCTATTTTTTGCTCTACCATGCTCGCTTTCATTGTTAGCCAGTGGATTGTCATAGTTGTTTCCTATATAATTGATTCGGTCTTCTTCCACGCCGTTTTCGAGCAATAATTTTTTCACTGTTTTGGCCCGTTGTTCGGATAATTTTTGATTATAGTCTATTGTTCCTATATTATCAGTATAACCTATAAGGTGCACTCGATAATCTTTATTCTTATTAAGATATATAGCGAGCTCTCTCACATCTATTTGACTTGAATCAGGAATATCAAATTTGTTATATTCAAAATTTATATTTGTAATTTCAAATTTTTCTTCAATTTGCTTCGGGGAATCGATGGTGATTGGAGTGATTAGTTTTAACTGAAATAGACTATCAAAATTGATTTTCCCTCTCAAATTTTCATAGTTTTTAAAATAAGGAGCTTTCGGGTTTTTCTGCGCAGTAAAAGATTGATGTTCGAGAAATACACCGCTATCAAACATAGGGTCTCCAATATCTCCAATGGCTATTTTCATATGATATACCTTATAGGGTGTTAAAAAGCAATTAGCAGTTAATTTTCGAGTCAGTCCGTCAAACTCAATATTATTAAAGAGTTCATCATTGAGCGTCTTTCGTTCGAGATCGTCTACCGAAAAATCTTTCGACTTATCTCCGAAAAGTCTAACGATAATATCCTTAATAAAAGGCTCTCTTGGCTCTAGGTCGTCTAAAACGTCTTTCTTAATATTGGAATTGACAAAGCATGCATTATTTATAAAATATTGGTTGTTTCTTAAGTGATTTACATTATTAATAGTTACAGGTATCCTAGTTTCAGGTATGAGGGCTAAGTTTTTATAAAAATTCCCATCTCCTGTAATGATAAATCCAAACACATCATTAAATCGACTACCGACATACTCTTTATATTCCTCAGAAGCAAAAATATAATTAAATTTTATTTCATTTTCAAGTGGAATAAAATCAAATTCTAAATAAACTTGATCGCAGACTTTGCCTCTAGATAATTTTCCTAAATCTCTATCGCCTTTAAACCTATATTTATTGTCCCAGGCTAGACCACTGGTCCCAGGCGTTTTATTTCCCCCGCCTAAGGTATTCAAATTTCCTGTGGTAAATACAATTCCTTCCTTAATTTCAAATGAATCTACCTGGATATTAAACCTGCCTAAAGATGATTTGAGTCCTCGAAATTTTAGATTGTTTATTTTGACATTGGTAGTATCTAGTATATGGAGGAGATACTGCAAGGGTTTAAGACTAGTATCAATCTTTACCTTTTTCTGGGCATGTAGGCTCAGGTGAATGAGGGTAATCAAAATTAGGAAACTATATTTCATAGAGTAGTTTTTTGTTTTTACACAGCTACTTCGGCTTTGATTTTTGGGTGAAATTGGTAGTCTCTAATTTCGATATCTTCATATTCAAAATCAAAAATAGAGTCTATTTTTCTACTAAAATGAAGACTCGGAAGTGGCAATGGCTCTCGCGACAGCTGAAGCTTAGCCTGATCTATATGGTTGTGATATAAATGGACATCTCCGAAAGTATGCACAAAGTCGCCTAGTTTTAAATTTAAGACATGTGCAATCATATACGTGAAAAGTGAATATGAAGCTATATTGAAAGGTACCCCGAGAAATACATCAGCACTGCGCTGATATAACTGACAGCTGAGTTTTCCATCTGCTATGTAGAATTGAAATAAACAATGGCAAGGAGGTAAAGCCATATTACCTATCTCGGTTGGGTTCCAAGCACTGACTATATGTCGCCTTGAATCCGGATTATTCTTTAGCTGCGTCATCAGATCTACTATCTGGTCCACCTTGACGCCATTGAGTCCTTCCCAATGCCTCCATTGACGACCGTATACAGGACCTAGATCTCCCCATTTATCTGCAAAATCGCTATCTTCTTTTATTTTTTTAGCAAATTCCTTAATAGTCTCGCCCTGATAAGTCTCACTTTTCTTGAATTTTTCAAACGGCCAATCATTCCATATCCCTACACCATTATCTATCAAATATTTTATGTTGGTCTCTCCCTTAAGAAACCACAGTAATTCGTATATGATTGATTTCAAATGTAATTCCTTGGTTGTCACTAGAGGGAAGCCCTCATTGAGATTAAATCGCATTTGATAGCCAAATAGACTTCGCGTCCCTACACCAGTTCTGTCACTTTTATCCGTGCCATCTTGAAGGATTTTGTCTAGTAAATCTAAGTATGTTCGCATTTATTCAGTGTCTTTGAACACAAAAATACTTTTATGGTTTAAAATCATTAGAACAGTCATCCACATACTGTCGAAATGTTGTGGCTTAATTTGTATACCTATTGAGTTGGCTCAATTTAGCAAATCTTAGCGTGAATTCAGCGAGATACTCTTTATATTTGCCTCAAAGTAATTATTTCCTCATGATACTAGATGTCGTAATCCCAAATGTCGCAGAATCTATCACAGAAGTCACCTTAGGTACCTGGCTGGTCAAGGATGGTGATTATGTAACCATAGACCAACCTCTATGTGAGGTGGAGACAGACAAAGCTTCTCAAGAGCTCATAGCTGAAAAGGCTGGTCAAATTAAATTAGTAGTATCTGAAGGCGATGATGTCAAGGTAGGTGGGTTAATAGCTAAAATAGATACCAGCGCTGCAGAACCTGCAACGGTGCCTGTTGTCGAGAAAAAGATAGAATCTCCAGCCCCATCTCAAAAGCCAGTAGCAGAAGAGAAAAAAGCGAATCCTATCAAAGAAATTCATCACTTTGCTGCTCAAACACCATCGCCATCGGCTCAGAAGTTGATTGCGGAAAACAAACTGGATGTTTTTAAAATAGCGAGTACAGGTAAGGATGGGCGAATAACCAAAGAAGATGTAATCAATGCTATTAAAAATGGCACTAGTGCTATGCAAGATGGCTTTAAGACACTCGCTAACTCTCAATCCATATTTAGCAGAGGCGAGGAGGTTAAAAAAATGCCTAGGATACGAAAAGTCATTTCCGAAAGATTAGTTTATGCTAAAAATAGTACAGCTATGCTCACCACATTTAATGAGGTGAACATGCAGCCTATAATGGATATTAGAGCTAAGTACAAGGATAAATTTAAAGAGGTACATGGTATCAATCTGGGTTTTATGAGCTTCTTTACCAAAGCATGCAGTTTAGCTCTTATGAAGTATCCAGAGGTGAATGCGTATATAGATGTCGAAAAAGGTGAACTAATTTATCATAATTATGCAGACATATCTATAGCTGTATCCACTCCAAAGGGACTAGTAGTGCCTGTAATACGCAATGCCGAGAGTCTGACTATGGATGGTATTGAAAAAGTGGTGGCACATTTAGCGGCTAAAGGTAGAGATGGTAATCTCTCTATGGAAGATATGGAGGGAGGCACATTTACTATCACTAATGGAGGAGTTTTTGGTTCACTCATGAGCACTCCGATAATAAATCCACCCCAATCAGCTATATTAGGTATGCATAAAATACAAGATAGGCCTATGGTGGAGAATGGTCAAATAGTGGTAAGACCCATGATGTACGTAGCTCTGAGTTATGATCACAGAATCATAGATGGGAAAGAAAGTGTAGGTTTTTTAGTGACTGTCAAAGACTTTCTCGAAAATCCAGAAAAAATGCTCATAGGTTCCGACCCTGTGGAGGCATTGTTAATGCTTTAGGATAGTTATGAATATCCGATTTATACAAATATTCGGAGTAATTTCCTTTTTGTTCTATATTCTTTTAGCGCTAGTCTTATACATGGAGAGAGTTTCTATGATAGATTCTGCTTTTCAATTGTTTAGTATAGTTCAATCAGAATATTTAACGATCCAAGTAAATCGTTATCTAGCTTTTTTTACACAGATTCTCCCTTTAATTGGAGTCAAATTAAATTTTTCTCTTGAAATAATTGCTCGGATTTATTCTGCTTCATTTCCTATAGTATATGGGATTTGTTATGTATTCATTGCATTCGTATTTAAGGATAAAAAAAATGCTATTTTATTTTTAATATATCACTTTCTTATCATTGGGCATTCTTTTTATTGGCCACAGTGTGAATTAGTTCAGGGCATTTCATGGTTCATAGTTTATGTTTCATTTTTGGAATGGCAGCTTGTCAATTCAAAGAAATTCTATTATTTATGCTTGCTTAATCTGGTATTTGTTGTTTCCTTAGTTTTTATGCACCCATTAATCTTATTAATTTTCTCATTTTATTTTTTCATTTTAATTATTGAAAAATCAGAATATAGAGGACAATATATTTTACAGATTGCTCTCTTCATATTTATCTCACTGTTAAAAAAGATATTCTTTGAAAATGGATATGATAATATGTTTAACGATAAGTTAATTCATTTTTTCAATGACTTTTCTCAAGCGAGAAAAGGTTTAAAAATCTCAGTTATTTATAATAAGTTTATTCTAAATTTCAAATTTCTAGTATGCGCTTTTATCCTGACAATAGGATATTTAATCTACTCCAAAAGATTTATTCTATCTGCTATCTTAGTTGTTTATTCTGTTAGCTTGATTCTACTAATATACATCGGATACGGTATGAATATGGATTTATTCTATTCGGAGATCCAGTATAATCTAATTGTTTTTTTTATAGGTTGCATATTCGTTTTCTGTCTTTCATTTAACTTGAATAAAAATTATCATATAAGTTTTCTGATTCTCATGTTTCTGGCTTTCAACTATAGGGTTATAGATCTCTCGCATCAGTATGCCGCAAGAGTAAACTACTTAAAAGAATTAATCAAGGAATATCACGGGCAAAAGGTTATTAAGATAGCCAATCAAAATGACTATAAAAATCTCAAATTATTTTGGAGTTCTTCTTTTGAAACATGGCTGATTTCTACTATTATAAATGGAAAATCTAGTTCAATCATTATAGTCGATGATGTTGGTAAATATAATAAAGACTTAGGGAAAACTAATAAATGGATAACAATTTGGGAAACAATTTGTTATGATAGTTTAAATCGTAGGTACTTCAAGTTTAGTGATACAGGAATGTATATCATAAAGTAAATTACATTGAATTAATTGCAATTATTTATTTTTACCTAATTGTATACATTCGCAGATTTAATATAGATAGAATAATGGAGAAGAAAAAATTATTAGAAGTTAAAAATCTAGTGACAACTTTTAAGACAGATGATGGTGAAGTTCGTGCGGTGAATGATATAAGCTTTACTTTATATCGTGGAGAAACGATTGGTATTGTTGGGGAATCAGGGAGCGGAAAGTCTGTAACATCTCTATCGATTATGCGTCTTATTCCTAATCCTCCAGGAAGAATAGAGTCTGGTGAAATTTTATATTATACGGGTGATGGCGATGTCATTGATATTACAAAATTGGAAGATAAAGATTTAAGAAGAATTCGGGGCAATGAAATATCGATGATTTTCCAAGAGCCTATGACTTCTTTGAATCCTGTCTATACATGTGGTGACCAAGTTGCAGAGGCCATTATTCTGCATCAGAATAAAACCAAGAAAGAAGCAGAAGATCTCACGTTAAAATTATTTGAGCAGGTTAAACTTCCTGACCCAAGTCGCATTTTATCATCATACCCACATCAGTTATCTGGGGGACAGAAGCAGCGTGTCATGATAGCAATGGCTATGAGCTGTAAACCAGGTATTTTGATAGCCGATGAGCCCACTACAGCTCTTGATGTGACTGTTCAGAAGACTATACTCAATCTGATGAATGATTTGAAGAGAGAGATTGAAGCTTCTATTATTTTTATTACGCACGATTTAGGTGTCATAGCGGAAATAGCAGACCGTGTGATAGTTATGTATAAAGGTAAAATAGTAGAGGAAGGCACTATTTTATCTATTTTTGAAAATCCACAGCATCCATACACTAAGGGTTTATTAGCATGCAGACCACCATTGACCAAGCGTCTTAAAGTTCTCCCTACTATCAATGACTTCATGCGTAAGGATGAGAATGGAAAGCTAATTGAAATCGAATCTGATTTAACTAAGGCCATAGAGCGAGTAGCAGTAACCGAAGAAGAAACTAAACTGAGAAGAAAAGAACTGGAAGCAGCTCCTAAGCTTTTAGAAGTTAAAGATTTAAAAGTATGGTTCCCTAATAAATTAGACTTTTTTGGCAATCCAACAGGCTATGTGAAAGCCGTGAATAATGTGAGCTTCAAAATGAATGAAGGTGAAACTTTGGGACTAGTAGGGGAGAGTGGTTGTGGAAAAACGACCTTAGGAAAAACTATCCTCAGACTAAATCCAGCGTATGGTGGAGAGATTATCTATAAAGGCAGAAATATTCTTGATTTATCAAAATCCGATTTGAAGGAATTGCGAAAAGAAATGCAAATAATTTTCCAAGATCCTTACTCCTCTCTCAATCCTAGAATGACAGTAGGAGACGCTATTTTGGAGCCAATGTCTGTGCATGGTATATATAATAATCCTAAAGAGAGAAAAGATAAGGTCTATGAATTGTTGGATAAGGTCAATCTAAATCCGGAACAGTTTAACCGCTATCCGCATGAATTTTCAGGTGGTCAGCGTCAGCGTATATGCATCGCCAGAGCCTTGGCATTAAATCCTAGTTTTATTATTTGTGATGAATCCGTATCAGCATTGGATGTCTCAGTGCAGGCACAAGTATTGAATTTATTGATTAAGCTGAGAGAGGAGTTTAAATTCTCTTACATTTTCATATCCCATGACCTTTCTGTTGTCAAGTTTATAAGTGATCGAATCGTCGTTATGAATAAAGGTGAAATAGAAGAGATAGGGTATGCAGATGATATTTATAATAATCCTACAAAAGAATATACGAAAGGTCTAATCAGTGCTATACCAAAAGGAGAGTTAGAAGATATAAAAAGAAAAATGAGCCAAGCTTCATAAGTTGATGTTAAATGATATCAAGACAGAAGACGACGTCAAGTTGTTTTCAGACATATTTTATAAGAAATTACTGGCAGATGAAAGTATCAATCATCTCTTTTTAGATTTGAATCTAGAAGAGCACATGCCAAGAATCTATAGCTTTTGGTCTACGATTTTGTTGGGAACTATGAGTTATAAGAGAAATATGATGGAAGCTCATCAGCATTTATTCTTGAAGAAAGAAGATTTTCCTGTATGGTTGAAACATTTTGAATCTACCCTGCGAGAAAATTTTGAAGGAGATAAAACTGATGAAGCAATTTCTAGGGCCAATACTGTGGCAATGACCATGCGGTATAAATTATTAGGAATTTAATTTTATATATGACAAGATTTGACGTTCCATTTTAGTATTCTTGTTCTCTAAATATGTTTTAATGTCAGATACTGTTATTTATTTTATTCTTCCACTTGCTTCCCTTATTATTGGTTTGTTTCTAGGTTATTTTTATACTCAGCTGAAAACAAGTAAGAGTTCTAACCAGATGGAGTCGAATATTCTTATTTTAAATTCAGAATTAGAGCACTTAAAATCTGAGTTAAACCAATCTAAACAACTAGTAGATAAGTTAAGAAGTGAAAAGGATCAGATTTCGATTGCGCTAGCCCATAAGCAGACAGAAGGGGATGGGTTAATGATCAAGTTGGCTGAACAAAAACAAGAGGTAGAAAAATTACAAGAGCGTTTCACAAAAGATTTCGAACTCTTAGCGAATAAGATTCTTGAGGAGAAATCTAATAAATTTGCCGAGCAGAATAAAGAGAATCTAAAAACAATATTATCACCATTACAAGAGAAGATTCTGCTTTTTGAGAAGAAAGTGGAAGATACCCATAAGGAGAGTATAGGTTTTAATGCGGCACTCCATCAGCAGATAAGAGGTCTAAGAGAGGTTCACGAACAGATGAGTCGTGAGACTCTGAATCTCACGAAAGCACTGAAAGGAGATGCTAAAATGCAAGGAAACTGGGGTGAATTGATTTTAGAAAAAGTACTTGAAAAATCTGGCCTCGAAAAAGATCGAGAATACTTCGTCCAGAAGAGTTTTGATACAGCAGATGGAGCCAAGGTATTTCCAGATATAGTGATCAATCTACCTGATGGGAAAAAGATGATAGTTGATTCTAAGGTATCCCTAGTTAGTTATGAGCGCTATACCAATGAAGAAGAAGATGCTGCCAAAGAAGAAATACTTTCTATTCATATTCAGTCAATTAAAAGACATATAGACCAGCTGAGTGAAAAAAATTATCAAGATCTCTATCAAATGGAGTCTCCAGATTTCGTGCTCATGTTTATTCCGATAGAGACGGCATTCTCTCTCGCTATTAATTCCGATACATCTCTATATAATAAAGCGTTTGAAAAGAATATTGTCATCGTAACTCCTTCTACGCTTTTAGCCACCTTGCGCACAATAGATTCTATGTGGACCAATCAAAAGCAGCAAGAAAATGCTCTGGAAATTGCACGACAAGCTGGCGCACTTTATGATAAGTTTGAAGGATTCGTTACAGACTTGATACAAATTGGAAAGCGAATAGATGACTCTAAAAAGGAGTATACAGAGGCTATGAATAAGCTCGTTGATGGTCGTGGAAATATTATTCATAGTATTGAAAAATTAAAGAAAATGGGAGCTAAGGCTAAGAAGGCACTTCCAGAGAGTATTTTACGAAGAGCAGATATAGAGGATTCTGATTCAAATGTAGATGTTTAAAAAAAACTAGAATATGAAGAATAAATTATCGCTTGTTTTCCAAATATTATTTAGCACTCTAATTCTAAAGTCACAAACACTTACCTACTCTGATACGCTTATGTTTTATGGTTCTCAATTGTATCAGGCTAAGGATCTCATACTAGCTAAAGAAAAGCTAGATAGTTGTATTTTATTAAACCTTAGAAATGATGAATGTAAATACTATAGAGCCAAGATAGAGTATGATATGAAGTCATACCGAAAGGCCTCAATTATGTTTAAAAATGTGCTAGCACTTCAAGAAAATGATGCGAGTAGTTGGCATATGCTAGGATTATGCTTTACTAGTTTAAAGCATTATGATTCTGCAGAGTTTTGTTTCAAAAACGCTGTAAGATTGGACTCTAGACGATCGGAGTTCTACGCCAATTGGGGAAATAGTGAGTTTCTACGTGGCAACTTAGAGCATGCTGACCAGCTCTATGGCACAGCAATTCTTCTAGATGAAAAGCAGGCACAATATTATGTAAATAGAGCAGAAATTCGTGCTAAGCTGGGAAATAAAGAGGATGCTCAAGATGATTTGAAACAAGCCCTATCTATTGATCCTTATAATGCAATGGCGCAGAAGAATCTGGCTGAGCGGACAGTTTTTGATAAAAAATGGCTATTTTTTTTAGCTTTAGGTTTTGTACTTTTCTTTAGCCTTTTTTTATTTCTGAGAAGTAAAAAGCATTAAGATAGCTTTACTCTTTAAGTATTGCTAGTTTCCTTTCCTATGAACTTCTATAAGCTCTGCTATAGAATCGTAGCTATTTTCTAAAAGTTTATCTATTTCTTCAATATTTTTCCACTCTACTTTTTCTATATTTTCTTCTGCCTGTGGCTGGAGTTTCTGATTAGAGTCTGCATACATAAGGAACCAATGATTGGATTTGAGGATATGTTTATCCTCAAGTAAATAAGTGTGATAGGTAACGGCTATTTTTTTTTCAAGCTTGGATATCTTGACTCCACATTCTTCTTCTACTTCGCGTATGGCTCCTAGTTCATTGGTTTCATTAGCTTCTATCTTACCTTTAGGTAAATCCCATTTTCCATTTCGAAAAATAAAAAGTATTTGATTCTTTTCATTTATGACTAGTCCTCCACCAGCATTGATGCAAGTAAAATTCTTCGTCAATTCTTTAAAAACCAAATTAGTATCGCTATTAAATATGATATGATTTTTTATGGATGAATCCATAATTTCACTTATCAAATCCAGTAACTTCCTAGGTTTAGTATAATTATAAACTACCGCCTTATTTTTACCTATTTTCTTAAAGGAAAAAGCATCTAAATCACTTAATATTCGCAGTGTATTCTCTCCAAATTTTATAGTATACACAGTTCTTTAATTAATCTTCGATAATCATCATTTTACTCTTTGTTACAGTGGGATTTTTTTTAAATTCAACTAATTCAGGATCAGATTCTGATACGTTAGAAGGTCTTGATTTTTTTTCATTCGGATAGTAGCTATGTTGTGGCGGAGAATAACTAGTAGGCGTCTGATCTGGGTCAAATCTATAGTTATAATCTCTTACACCATTTACATATCTTGTAACAAAAGAACCAGCTAAATTAAGTTTTCGCAATTCTTGTGATAATAAAAATGCATCATTCGCATCTTGAAATCCAGTAATATCATACACCATTTTTTTATTAATCATACTCCCCGTAAGCATTTTAGGGATTGTTAATGCTTGAATAGACTTATTTTGGACACCGAGCTGAATTCGATATTCTTCACCCTTATTATCATATTTGGAGGTTGCTTTTGAAGATTCTTCTTTCTCAATTATGACAAATCTCAACCTGTTGACTTCTTCTCGTAGTTCTTCATTTACTTTTTTTAAACTATTTAACTCGTTTCTTAAAGCATTTATTGAATTAACTTTACTATCTTGAGCAGAAAGATTAATTACGAAAATGTAGATTAGAATTAACGGACTTATTTTTTTCATATATTTAAGTTTTTAAACTCTGAGATAATTTGAAATATCAGCTATAACATTTTTATTGTACAAAATTACGACAGTTTATATCAATTTGAAAAATAAATAATCATACAATGATGTATAAAAACCCATACACATTCCTTATCTTTCTATCGATATTTTTTCGTAAATTGTTTCAGCATCAATCCCACATTCTAAGATATAGTTTCCATTAGGAAGTTCTTCTATCATTATTTCTACTGGATTCGTACTTTGTATAAATATTTTTTCCAGTATGGCTCTGCCTTCTAGATTATAAATAACAATTCTTCCAGATATTGGTTTACTTCTATTGATAAATTTAATATTCAATTTATCCTTTACCGGGTTAGGAAATAAGACTAAATGCTCATTATGAAAATTAGAAATTCGGCTTGTTACAAAATTATATTCATTAGAACTGGCGAAGCATTTATTAGAATCTAATGCTATTACTTTGTAATTACCAGTTTTATTTACCTCTGCATAGTATCTTTTCTCATTCGGTAGTAATGCATTGTTCCAATACCATTGGTAGGAGAGAAATCCAGTCTGTGTAGTTAGGACATTAGCGATGTATTTGGATAGTGTAATTGTACTCGGACTAAATTTAACTAAATTGAGCGTGATTATACTATCACATCCTCCAGCATTTTTCAACGTATTAGTATAAACTCCAGCTACTTTTAAGAACTTTCCATTGAAGTTAAAACTATCATATGCGCAGATGGAGTCTGAAATATTTTTCACATACACCGTATCTTTAAATAAGACCATAGTTAAAAAACTATCACATCCTTTAGCATTGACTAGTGTATCATTATAGGTACCACTTTGAGTTTGAAAGATCCCATTAAACCAAACGCCTGAATTGTGGCAGAATTTTTTGTATAGCGTCGCAGAGGATGGAGGACTGTATCTGAGTTTAAGAATAATCAAACTGTCGCAATTATTTATGGATTTTAAACTGTCTGTATAGGTGCCTGGTAGGGAGATAAATCCGCCTTTGAAATATACAGAATTCCCTATGCAGACACTGGTATCTATAGTTCTAAAATAGGTAGGGTAAACAGTTAGATTTAAAGTGACAACACTATCGCATCCATTAGTATTTAAGGTTGTAAATTTATAGATGCCAGAAACGGTGCGGAGTATGCTGCCGAATAAGTAGGCGCCCCCTTGACATATCGATGCAGAAAAGCTAAAACTAGAAGTATCTCTAGAGGTATAATTTAATGTAATAAAACTATCACAGCCGTATTGATTAGTCAATGTATCTCTGTATATACCACTGATATTGCGAAAAGAACCATTGAAAAAGTATGGATTATTTTTGCACTGAGATAGGCTAAAACTATAAAATGATGGATTGCGAACGACAAGATTTAACGTAATAAAGCTATCACAGCCTTGGCTATTGATTAAGGTATCCAGAAATGTGCCACTGAGTTTTCTAAAGAACCCATTAAATAGAATAGAATCACCCAAGCAGATTTCTTGATTATAACTATACGAGCTCGTAGTATTTACAGTTAGATTCAGCGTGAGAAAGCTATCACAGCCTTTACTATTTACTAGAGTGTCTAGATACGTTCCAGCAGTGGTGCGATTCAATCCATTGAAAAAATAACTCGAGTTTGAACAAATGGATTGATTGAAGCTGAATGTCGAAATAGCCTTTACAAATAGGTTTAGCGTTATTATACTATCACAGTTTTTGCTGTTGAGCAATGTATCGTAATAGATGCCACTTACATTCAGATTTTTTCCATCGAAAGAATAAACTTGATTAAAGCAGATGGTGTCAGAAATACTTCTATAGGTTCTAGAATTTACTGTCAGATTGAGAGTTACTATTGAATCACATCCTAAACTGTTTATAAGCGTGTCTCGATATATTCCTGCTGTCGTCCTTGGTATTCCTTTAAATACATAAGATTGATTGTCACATAAAGTAACAGGGAGATTCGTAAATGATAAGGCTTTGATTGTTAGATTTAAAATAACAAAACTATCGCAACCTACACTATTGACTAAGGTGTCTCTATATGTACCAGTGGTCGTTCGATTCTGTCCTTTGAACCAATAGGATAGCCCGCTGCATATAGCGGTATCAATCGTTTTGGTGCTATTCGCTTTTACAGTCAGGTTTAACGTGATAAAACTATCACAGCCCCTCGCATTTACTAATGTATCCAAATACGTGCCCGAGGTAGTCCGCCAGAATCCGTTGAAGAAGTATGGATTTTTTGGACAGATGGAGGAGTCAATCGTCTTAGAAGTGGTAGGTTTTATTGATAAATGTAAATAGACAAAGCTGTCACAATTATTTGAAGCTAACAGAGTGTCTTTATAAATACCTGCGGTGCTTCTAGGTAGCCCATTAAAAAATAATGATTGATTGGAGCAGATAGTATCGTACCGATTGAAACTACTCGTATCTTTCATGTTCAGATTGAGGGTAATAATACTATCGCAGCCTTTACTGCTTAATAGAGTATCTATTATTGTACCGGTGGTACTTCTCGCTTGACTTTTGAAAAAATAAGTCTGCGGTCGACAGAGCTGAATATTGAGTGTAGTGAACTTTTTAGGATGCACGAAAAATCGGATAGCCAAACTCCAAGCGGAGTCGTAAAGTAATCCTACAGCATTACTGATCATTAGGCACTTTATACTATCTCCTGTTGAAAAACCTCCGCCTTTATAACTAATTGTAGTATCCACTAGTATGTTATTTCTAAACCATCTATATTTCGGGTTCGCACCTCCATTGACATCTGTTCTGGTAAATATGATACTATCTCCTTGGCATATCGTATCTCCTTTATTGCTAAATATTTCTACATATGGAATAGGGTCTTCCGACATTTTGACTAGATAGACATCTTCTGCACCACCATAGGTATTCTGATGTCCTCCAGATGATATGAGCGCACTGGAAAGGGTGACGCCTGAGTAATATATATTCCCAAATCCATCAGGCACACTCGAAAAGAGATAATCATCATTGGTGCCACCATAGTAGGTTCCCCAGAATCTGCTGCCACTAGGGTTAAATTTGGCAATAAACCCCTCTATATTGCCACCGAATACATTTTTAATGCCTGCAAATGCGATGGCATTGTTAGAGAGCGTATAGCCTGTGAGATAGACATTGTTAAACTTATCTGTAATGCAGTGTGGCCCATAATCACCGTTAGTTCCGCCATAGTAGGTGCTCCATAGTCTTGAGCCACTCGTGTTGAATTTTACTAAATAGGCGTCATTCACGCCTCCAAAGGAATTTTGAAATCCTCCACTAGCTATCGAACTGGTAGAATAAGTGAAGCCAGATAAATAAACATTGAGTAAGGTGTCTACACACACTGAATTGCCAAAGTCAGCAGACGAACCTCCATAATAGGTTCCCCATTGTCTAGTGCCATTCGGATTGAACTTCGCTAGAAAACCATCCCGTCCACTATTTTTTGTATTTTGAAATCCTGAGCCAGAGATATTGGTAGTAGACTGAGTTGTGCCGCAAAGAAAGACGCTACCTTGCTTATCTATTGCGCATTGCGCGCCCTCATCGAAGTTAGTCCCGCCATAGTAGGTTCCCCATTGGCGGGTTCCACTTGCATTAAATTTGACCAAATAAGCATCGGTCAGGTTACCAAATGTATTTTGAAATCCTCCTGTCGCAAAGATATTATTGTTAGATTCCGTTGTTCCAGCCATATACACGTTGAGCCCAGTATCCGTAGCGCAGGTCGTATGATCTTCGTGATTGCTACCACCATAGTAGGTAGCCCATTGGCGGGTGCCTGCAGCATTAAACTTGACTAGAAAACCGTCTCGGTCACCACCATGAGTATTCTGATGACCCCCCGAGGCCATACTCGCTGTCGAGAGTGTTGTCCCACAGAGATATACATTATTGTTTTTATCTACATGGCAGAAGGTGCCTCTATCATCATCTGTACCTCCATAATAGGTCGCCCATTGACGTACTCCAGAGGAATTAAACTTGACTAAAAAGGCATCATTTAAACCACCCCCATAGGAAGTCTGATGACCTCCAGAAGCTATCGCAGTAGTAGAAGCTGTGTGGCCACATAAGTAAACAAAGCCAGATCCATCTATAGTCGTGAATCCGCCCCTCTCTAGTGCACCACCTCCATAGTAGGTCGCCCACTGCAGCAGCGGGTCTATTGTCAAGGTTTTTGATGTGTCGTAGCTCCCTAGTCGAAAACTTAAAATGTCTTGGTTTAATTCAAATGAAGATACTATCGGAATCGTCTGATCTTGAAAACTTATAGGCTTGGCTTCCGTAATTTTTCCAAGAGAATTAACCAATTGCAAATTTCCCTGTTCATCTATATTCAGTTGTTCTGCCCATTTTACTTTCAATTTAATAAGATCAGGATTCCCCCCAGGATGGACGATAAAATCGTATTTTAAAACTCCCTCTCCTTTGGAGAGGGCTGGGGTGAGGTAAATCACCCAGTCGATGTTTGCATAGATATTCTTATACGTAATTTTTCTATAAGAACCTACATTCAATATATTGTAGTTATAATAATTGGTGAAACTAGAGAGCTTATCTTCTTCGATAATCTCTGCGTTCGGATTTGTATTTATGAGCTCCATATCCATTCTATAGGACTCATGTTTGGAGTTTGTTTTTTTATCTGTTGTCTGGCTTATAGGTTCCCATTGATCAAACTGATACGTCAGTCCTTTTTTAGTTAAGAACACAGTGAGATTCCCAGATGTATAGAAATACTGGACGAGCTCTTTGTCTTCCCCTTGTACCTGTCCTAGATTCTTTTCAAAGCCCAAGGTGGATTGCTGACCAAAGCTAACTTTACCTTCATTCGGCTGCGATGCCACTAATTCGCAGCATAGGAATAGAACAAGTGTGGTAAAAATGAGCTTCATTAAGTTTTTAGTGAAGTTTTTTTAAGTAAATTGATTATCACAAAGATAGGAATAATCGACTATCTTTTATAGTAAAAAACCAAACTCGCTTTTTCTATCGTATGAGCGTTTATATTAAATCCTACAATAGCGGCATTGGTGTCTTGATTTAAGTCTAGTTTTTCTATGTCTAGGGCATAAATAGTCATCGTATATTTATGAATACCATGGCCCACTGGCGGACATGGACCTCCATAGCCATAGCTGCCATAATCCGTTTTGCTCTGTATAGCCATCGCAGGCAGCAGCTTTTTGGTTACATCGCCCGCATTGGCTACTAGTTCTGTGGTAGTGGCTGGTAGATTAAAGACCAACCAATGCCACCACCCACTGCCAGTCGGCGCGCTTTCGTCATGAATAGTGATTGCATAACTTTTAGTGCCTTTAGGAGCATTCGACCAGGAAAGTTGCGGAGATATATTCTCTCCCTCACAGCCAAAGCCTTTGAAAACTTGCCTCATCGTAGCCTGACCACCGAGATCTCTGCTCTGAAGTGTAAAGGTCTGCGCATAGCTAGCCGCAGTGATGAGCAGAAGTAGTAGGGATAATTTTAGTTTCATATCTGTATATTTAATGAAGTAACAACCACAAATTTAAACAGAAAGCGAGAACTAATCGGAAAATTGAAAATTTCCATCAAAATAGTTGAACTCATTGATTCTTTTGTATTATTTTTTGAAGTGCATAGTAGATTACCCTGCTGATGATTGTCTCCGACTAAGTTCGAGTGTTAGTAAATTTATGATTTATACCACAGAACCCATATCACCCTACCTATCCTATAATATAGCCACTATAGTGTTTACCTGACCCGTGATGACGAAAAGATGAGCCGCGATGACAGGCTTTTACAGACAGAGATTATCTATCAGCCGCACTCCTTCAAGCCAACCGGCATAGAGGGCTACATAATCCACACCTTCCTGCCAATGCTTTAGGTCAATCTCAGATAGGTCCTGTGCATGGCGCAATTCTAGATACTCTAGATCCCAGTAGTCTTTAGAGGCTATCATGTCCTTAGCCTTCGCTAGCACTATTTCTGGAGTGTCTATGGCACGATGTTTTTGTATAAAATCTAAGACCTGATAGATATCACCCGCTTTTTGTTTGCCATCCTCTGATAGTCTCATATTGCGGCTACTCATAGCCAGTCCATTGGGCTCGCGTAGCGTAGGGCAGCTTACTATTTTTATGGGCATGTATTTATCTCGAATTAGTTTTTCTATGACCTTGATTTGCTGAAAATCTTTGAGGCCCAAATAGACCTTGTCTGGTTGCACAGAAAGGAATAGTTTTTCTACTATTGTAGCTACGCCCTGATAATGCCCCGGACGCTTGGCTCCTTCCAATATCGTATCGAGGTATCCGATATTTAAAGGAGATATCTCTAGCAGAAGATGCTGATACATCTCATCTACGCTGGGTAGAAAGAGGATATCGCAGCCATGTTCTCTTAGCATTTGACCATCGGTTTCCGTCATGCGCGGATATTTGTAATAGTCTTTAGGATCATTAAACTGGGTAGGATTCACGAAAATACTGGCTAAGGTTAGATTGCACTCAGCCTTCGAGCGTGCTATGAGTGAGAGATGCCCCTGATGCAGCGCGCCCATAGTCGGCACAAATCCTATGACCATGCCTAACGCTTTTTGATTTTGAGTATATGCTCTTAATTCATTTACGGTATAAAATATCTCCACTAATAATTCTTAAACGTCATTTTATGTCATTTTGTTGTTCTATATTTGCAGTATTGATTTAAACAAAAATAAAGGAATCATTCATTTGAATTGAATTAATTTTGTATTAACTCAGTAGAATTTTAATTTTAAAGATATAAAAACAATCAGTATGTCAGATTTAACACAGAAAATGAAAGCCTTAGAGAGCACCATAGGTGTTCTAGAAAAATCTTATGGAAAGGGCACAGTCATGCGCTTGGGCGATTCCAGAGTCATAGCGGTAGATACCATACCTTCGGGTTCTATCGGCTTAGATTTATCACTAGGTATAGGAGGATTTCCTAAAGGCCGTATCATAGAGATATATGGACCAGAGTCTTCAGGTAAGACTACGCTGGCTATTCATGCTATAGCCGAAGCGCAGAGAAAAGGGGGTATCTGTGCGATCATAGATGCAGAGCATGCCTTTGATAGAACCTATGCCGCAGCATTAGGAGTGGATACCAATAATTTATTTATCTCTCAGCCAGATAATGGTGAGCAGGCACTAGAAATAGCCGATCATTTGATACGAAGTGGCGCGATAGATGTGTGCGTGATAGACTCGGTAGCAGCCTTGGTCCCTAAGAGTGAACTTGAAGGAGAAATGGGAGACAGCAAAATGGGACTGCATGCGAGACTCATGTCTCAGGCACTGAGGAAACTGACAGGAACAATTAGTAAGACGAATAGTTGTTGTATATTTATCAATCAATTGAGAGAAAAAATTGGAGTTATGTTTGGAAATCCTGAGACCACTACAGGTGGTAATGCTCTAAAATATTATGCTTCGGTGCGATTAGATATCCGTAGAATAGCGCAGATAAAAGATAAGGAAGGAGAGATCATTGGAAACAGAACCAAGGTCAAGGTAGTAAAAAATAAAGTCGCTCCTCCATTCAAGGTCTGTGAGTTTGACATTATGTATGGACTAGGTATATCTAAAGTCGGTGAAATTATAGACTTCGGTATAGAGCTCAACGTATTAGAAAAAAGTGGTTCATGGTATAGCTATGAAGGCACTAAGATAGGCCAGGGCAGGGATGCCGTCTTACAATTTCTTGCAGATAACCCAGAGGTAGCTAAGGAAATGGAAGCTAAAATCAAATTGCAAATAGGCGGTGCATCACCGGCCGTAGAAGAGGAGACCTCTGAAACTAGGGCAGAGAAAACGAAATAAATGCAGTTTAAATTTCAAATGGAAGACTGGCAGAAACAATTTTTTGTTTTAGCTGGTCTTCTTTTTTTGGTGGTACTATTTATCCTCCCAGACCATGGTCATAAAGGGGATATAAGTTGCTGGGCGGATTGGTCGGCCTTTATCCGTATGCATGGATTGACTAATATTTACTACTCCGATACAGACTATCTGCCTGCCTACCACTATATATTATACCTATACGGTCATAGCAGAGAAAGTATCGATAGAATCTATACCGATATAAACTATTTTAAGATGGTTGTATTTCTATTTCATCTAGGAAGTAGCTATATCATGTTGTTATTTATTCGCTTGCTAGATACTAAGGAGAAATTGCCACAAGGTATTTTCTACCTGCTCAATATAGCCGTGCTATACAATACATTGGTCTGGGGTCAGGTAGATGAGATTATGACATTTTTTGTAGCCTTGAGTCTTTATTTCCTCACACGGGAGCAGCCTCGCTGGGCTATGATTTCTTATCTATTAGCCATCAATCTGAAATTACAGTCTATCGTTTTTTTACCATTAATCCTGCTTATTGTCTTCTTTATTTACCTTGGAAAAAATATCAAGACCTTCTTATTAGATCTTTTCATATTAGTATCACTTCAGTATTTGATTTTTTTGCCGTTTATACTGACTGATAATCTCCATATGGTCTGGAATACCCTTTTTCGTCTGGTCGATAGTCAGCCTTTAATTTCTGCTAATGCTTTTAATCTATGGTTTGCTATAGTAGGCATAGACGCCAGAGGTACGCACGATACGGAGAGGTTTATCGTCTTTACCTATAAGCAATGGGGCTTGTTTTTGTTTTTCCTCATGAGCTTTTTCGCTCTTTTGCCTCTTTTTATTCAAGTGATGAAACGGTGGCTTCTTCATTCTAGTCAAGAGCTATTTGCGCCTATCACGGTCCTCACATTTGGCATGGTGCCTCTTTTATTTTTCTTTTTCTGCACCCAAATGCATGAGCGCTATAGTCATCCGGCTATTTTTTTTCTGGTGCTTTATTCTATTCTCAGTAGAAAGTGGTATATTGGTCTTCTGGGGAGTCTAGCCTACCTTCTCAATATTGATGGCGTATTGCGAAGTTTAAAGTTTCAATATTATGGCGTTATTATTTATGATTCTAAGTTTGTAGCTGCCCTTTTCTTCCTCACTATTGTACTCTGCTACAGAGAGCTCTACAACCTTGCAATAAAAGAAGGAATTTTTAGTTGGAAGAAAGTATAATGAAAAAAGAAAAAAACATTATTTCCTCTTGGTCTTCTTGCGCAGGACATCTATACTGCGATTCATCTCATAGCCTATGAGAATAGCCAATGAATTCCAATAGAGCCAAATAAGCATAAAGATAAGCACTCCGAGTGAACCATAGACCTTATTATAGTTTCCAAAATTCTTTATGTAATAGGAGAATAAATAGGAAACAACAACAATCATAGTGGTAGCTACAATAGATCCTGGCGTGAAAATCTTAAATCGCTCTGGTCTCTGAATTGGACCTAGGTAATAGAGGATAGAGATCACTAAAAAATTAAGACTAATACTGATAGCATAACGCAGTAAATCGATAAGTATAACTAAGACTTGCCCATCGTAACTAAAAAAGTCAAATATTTTCTGCATAAGAAACTTACCCATGACGAGAAGTATGATAGTCAATACAAATAAAAAAAGGACTACAATGGTTATGACGATAGAAATGAGCTGATTTTTCAAGAATAGCTTGCCAGAGCGAACATCAAAGTGTACATTAAAAGATTGCATCATGGTGACTACCCCGTTTTTCATAAAGAAAATAATCAATAAAAACCCCAGCGATAAAACGCCTCCTTTAGGACCATTCATCACTTCGTTTATGATAGGTTTGAACATTTCTATCATTTGCTGATTTGGCGACATTCTATTGAGATAGCCTAGTATATTCTCTGTGAGCTCTCTACTTTTAGGCAAATAGGATAGAAGGCTGAATAAAAAAACTATAGAAGGAAAGATAGCCAAGAAAAAACTGTAAGCTATCGCTTTGGCTCGCAATATCATAATGGGAGAGCGAATCTCACGAATCAATAGCCCAAAGACCTTATGAATAGGCACTCTCTCAAATCCCGGAAGAGTTAGACGTTTAAAAACTGACATGAATATTTAGTTCTTCTGAACTCTTTTGACGATATCCCCTTTATCAGAATAAGCTTTGATAAGATAGTAGCCACTAGGTAAGTCTGTGAAGTCTAATTCACCTTGACCATCTTTTTCCATGACTTTATTGCCCAGTAGATTATAAACTTCTAGTCGTCTCAGTTCTACATCGCAGTTGATCTTCGCTTTTCTCACGATAGGGTGAGGATATACGCTCAAGCTGTTAATACCCTCTTTATCTAGAAATGTAAAGGACATTAAAACGCAAATTAAACCAAAAAAAACAAATAGTTTCTTCATTTTATACTTGATCTTAATGCAAATATAAAACTAATTTCTGACATATCTATTTTTTTTATCTTTTTAGGAAATACTAGTGTCTTTTTTAGTGGATAGCTGAGCCTTTGCATTGCGCATTAAATAGATGAAATATCTAGCATAATAAAAGACTAAGGTAGGAAATACTATGAATGATAGTTTGTTAAATTCCCAGGCACCTGCAAAGTCAAGATCAATTAGTCGCATGCAGGCTCGGGTCATGCCACATCCATAACAGTTCATTCCAGTCAGCAAGGTATAAATGCAGATGGTTGGTCCGTTATCAAAAAAGGTTTTTGGGAATATAATTAATAAAATAGGTAGAAAAATCATTCCAATTAAACAAATATAGATCCATACATGCCTGAACTTTTTCACTCAAATCTCATACTTAGTTACAAGGCAAAGCTACATTAACCTTAAAGAAATAAAGCTTAATAATTTAAATTGAACCTCAAATTGAGTGAAATTGTATTTTAAGAGATTTAGGTTGGTTAAAATTGGATTGGTTTCTCCTAGTTTTGAGCTTCTTATTTTTATCCTAAATTAAATAAGTTCAATTAGACCTATTTTCTTAGATTTGCAGTTACAATTTTAGATAGAATGAACTCTTATATTCCTATAATTTTAGCATCCATAGTATCCATTGGTTTTGTTCTTCTTACACTAGTAGGTACCCACTTTCTAGGCCCTAAGAGAAATTCAAAAGCAAAGAATGAATCATTTGAGTGTGGTATAGATAGTCAAGGGGATGCGCGCTTTCCTATTTCAGTTAAATATTTTCTTGTAGCTATATTATTCGTGCTTTTTGATGTGGAAGTGGTGTTTTTTTACCCTTATGCAGTCAATTTTTTGGATATGGGCTGGCAAGGATTCTATGCGGTTCTAATATTCGTAGCCTTTTTCCTTTGCGGATTTTACTACGTGCTGAAGAAAGGAGTTTTAGATTGGAATAAGTAGTTTAGGTATTAGGTACAAGGTATTAAGGATTAAAGATGCATCGGTTTGAAGATTTGAAAGTATGGCAAAATGCAATTCAATTAGTTAAGGAGGTTTATTTAATTTTACCGAATATGCCTAAAGAAGAAAAGTATGCGATTAGTGAACAAATAAGACGAAGTGCAGTTTCCATTCCTTCAAATATTGCAGAAGGTGCTGGAAGAAATAATAATGGGGAGTTTTATCATTTTGTGGGAATTGCGAATGCTTCTGCTAATGAGTTAATGACACAATAAATATTAATAAAGGAACTGGGTCTAATAAATGGGTTCGATCCAAGCATGAAAATTGAAAATATAAAGTTAATTCAGAATATGATATACAAATTACAGTTAACATTAAAGAAATCATAATACATCATACTTTGTACCTAATACAATTATAAAATGAACCAACTAGATAAAATAAAAATAGAGCAAATCGAATCTCATCAAGGAGAAGGGTTTATGCTAACTAAGTTTAGTGAAGCTATCGGATTGGCTCGCGCTAATTCTTTATGGCCATTGCCTTTTGCTACCTCATGTTGTGGTATCGAATTTATGAGTACTATGGGTCCTAATTATGACTTGGCTCGTTTTGGATCCGAACGATTAAGTTTCTCTCCTCGTCAGGCAGACATGCTCATGGTAATGGGGACTATAGCTAAAAAAATGGGACCAATACTTCGCAAAGTATATGAGCAAATGGCTGAACCAAGGTGGGTAATCGCTGTAGGAGCATGCGCTAGTAGTGGAGGAATTTTCGACACCTATTCTGTGCTTCAAGGTATCGATCGAGTAATACCCGTAGACGTCTACGTGCCGGGCTGTCCACCGAGACCAGAACAGATTATTGAAGGTGTGATTAAAATACAAGAGTTTGCAAGGTCTGAATCTGTGCGAAGAAGAGAGATGCCAGAATATCAAAAATTACTTGAATCCTATAATATAGATTAATTCCATGCCAAATCACGAAGAAGTTTTAAAAGAGCTTAATGCTCAATTTGGAGATAAAATTCAATGTTACAAGGTGGATAATGATACACTTATCATAGATCTAGAATCCGGAGATCATGCTTATAATGTTTTGAATTATTTACAGAATGACTCAATATTGAAGCTAAATTTTTTGACTACACTCTGTGGGCTTCATTTCCCAGATCATTCAGGTGCTGAGCTAGGAGTTATGTATCAAGTTAAAAACTTAGTCACGGGTTATAGTTTGCGACTAAAATCATATTTCCCAATAGCCCATCCAAAAATAAAATCAGTGACGAGTCTATTCCCTTCTGCAAATTGGATGGAAAGGCAAGAATATGATTTCTTCGGTATCGAATTTGAAGGTCATCCAGATTTAAGGAGAATATTGAATGTAGACGATATGGATTATTTCCCTATGAGAAAGGAGTATAGGCTGGAAGATGCTACGAGAGATGATAAAGAGGATAAATATTTTGGTAGATAGAAATTAGATTAGAAGAATTGATTATGAATAAATCACAAGTAGAAATTTCCGACAATTTTGATGGCGAAATAGCCACACTGAATCTAGGTCCAACGCATCCAGCTACGCATGGTATATTTCAGAATGTACTCAAGGTAGACGGTGAGCGAATACTAAGTTCCGAACCTACAATCGGTTATATACACAGAGCATTCGAAAAAATTGCTGAGCATAGAGCCTATTATCAGATAACCACTTTGACGGATAGATTGAACTACTGCTCATCTCCTATTAATAATATAGGTTACCTCATGGCAGTAGAAAAATTGGCTAAAATAAAAGTGCCTAAGAAGGTAGATTACATGCGCATAATTATGATGGAGATGGCGCGTATAGCAGATCATATCATCTGTGATAGTGTGATAGGCGTAGATACAGGAGCCCTAACTGGTTTTACCTATATATGGCAATGGAGAGAGAAAATTTATGACATGTATGAGGAGGTAGCAGGCGCGCGCTTGACTACTAACATGGGTCGAATTGGAGGTTTTGAGCGAGACTTTTCTCCTCGCTTTCATGTATTGTTTAAAGAATTTATTCGTGACTTCCCTGCAGCTTTTGAAGAGTTTAATTCTCTCTTAGAGCGAAATAGAATTTTTATGGATCGCTGTATTGGTGCAGGACCTATTTCAGCAGAGCAAGCCTTGGCCTATGGATTCACAGGACCTAATTTGCGCGCTACAGGTGTAGATTATGATATTCGTATAGCTCAGCCTTATTCTAGTTATGAAGATTTTGATTTTACTGTGCCGGTTGGTGTCAACGGAGATACCTATGATAGATTTACCGTGCGCCAGGAAGAGATTCGTCAGAGTTTTAAATTGATGAAAGATGCATACGAGAATCTGCCAGAAGGTAAAACGCATGCAGATGTACCTGACTTTTTCTTGCCTCCAAAGCAGGATGTTTATTCAAAAATGGAGCAACTGATTTATCAATTTAAAATCATTATGGGTGAAGTACCAATGCCAAAAGGCGAGGTATACTTTGCTGTAGAAGGTGGAAATGGAGAACTAGGTTTCTATATTCAAAGTGATGGGGGGCGCAGTCCATATAGATTGCATTTCAGAAGGCCATGCTTTATATATTATCAGGCATATCCAGAGATGATCAAAGGCTCGGTATTAAGTGATGCCATTTTGACTATGAGCAGTATGAATGTAATAGCTGGAGAATTAGATGCCTAAATAAAACAATGTCAGAATTAATTAGCATATTATTTTTTCTTATTGGATTAGTCCTTTCATGGCTTATGCTTCCTTTAATAGTTAAAGAAAGACTCAGTTATTCTAATTTTTTAGTAGCTATATTGTTTTTACTCCTCTGGAATAGCGAGTATATGGCGGCATCTATATTTACTTTCGCAGTCTTGTTTTATATAAAAGAATCAGCGGCTGAAAATCTCCTAAATCTTAAAACAATCCTATCAAACCTCTTATATATTATGATCTTTACCTTTGTCTTTAGAAAAATTAAAGATATTAGTATGCAATATATAATTGAACTCAACTTACAGAATATCAAATAGAAATACGTATGGTAAAAGTAACCGAATCACCAGAAAAACCAAAATTTAAGTCAGAAACCATGCAAGAGGTGCAGCGCATTACAGCGCAGTATCCAGAGGGCAAACAAAAGAGTGCTATTTTGAGAGTATTGCATTTAGCGCAAGCGGAATTTGGGGGTTGGCTCAGTGTCAATACAATGAATTATGTAGCAGAAATATTGAATCTAAGACCAATAGAAGTCTATGAGGTAGCTAGTTTCTATTCTATGTATAACTTAAAACCTGTAGGAAAATATATGCTAGAATTTTGTCATACTGCTACCTGCGCTACCATGGGTGTAGAAAGTTTGATAGATTATACATGTAAAAAATTAGGAATCAAGACCGGAGAAACGACTGCTGATGGATTATTCACCATTAAAGAGGTAGAATGTCTCGGAGCCTGCGGCTACGCGCCTATGTTGCAGTTGGGTAAGTCCTACAGAGAGCATTTGACACCCGAGAAAATAGATGCATTAATAGATGAATTAAAAGCAAAAGGATAAGAATATGTCACGTAAACTACTACTTAAAAATGCACACATCGAAGGCATAGAGACCTACGAAGTGTATAGAAAAAATGGAGGCTATGCTTCTACAGAGAAGGCATTGAAAATGACTCCTGAGAAAATCGTGGAAGAGGTTCAGAAATCTGGTCTTCGTGGCCGCGGTGGCGCAGGCTTCCCTACAGGCATGAAATGGTCATTTCTAGCCAAGCCAGATGGTATTCCTAGGTATTTAGTCGTCAATGCAGATGAGTCAGAACCTGGTACGTTTAAAGATAGATTCCTAATGGAGAAAATCCCCCATCTGCTGATAGAAGGAATGATCAATTCTTGCTTTGCACTAGGAGCCAATGTTGGTCATATATTTATCAGAGGTGAATATATGTGGATAGTAGATATATTGGAAAAGGCTATAGCCGAAGCAAAGTCCAATGGATGGTTAGGAAAAAATATATTGAAGTCTGGTTACGATTGTGAAATCTATGTGACTCCAGGTGCGGGAGCCTATATCTGTGGAGAAGAAACAGCATTATTAGAAGCATTGGAAGGAAAGCGTGGGAATCCTAGAAATAAACCGCCTTTCCCTGCCGTCAAAGGACTATATCAGTGCCCAACGGTAGTGAATAATGTGGAGACAATAGCAGCCGTAGTTCCAATTATAGAGTTAGGTGGAGAGGAGTATGCTAAAATTGGTATCGGTAAATCAACAGGAACTAAATTAATTTCGGCATCAGGAAATATCAATAAACCAGGTATCTATGAAATAGAGCTAGGTATGAAGATGGAAGAGTTTATATACTCCGATGAATGGCTAGGTGGAATACCTAAGGGAAAAAGAATGAAAGCTTGCATTCCTGGAGGGAGTTCTATGCCTATTCTTCCTAATTATTTGGTGACTAAGACTGCCAATGGAGAGGATAGATTGTTTAGCTACGAAGGCCTGAATGATGGAGGCTTTGAATCGGGGACTATGCTAGGATCTGGCGGCTTTATGCTTTATGATGAAGATCAATGTATCGTACGAAATACATGGAATTTCTCCCGCTTCTATCACCATGAGAGTTGTGGACAGTGCAGCCCATGCCGTGAAGGTACTGGTTGGTTAGAAAAAGTGCTTCATAAAATAGAAAACGGACATGGAACCATGTCAGACATAGACCTGTTATGGGATATTCAAAAATCTATCGATGGAAATACAATTTGTCCACTCGGTGAAGCTGCTGCATGGCCTGTAGCGGCTGCGCTTCGACATTTCCGAGACGAATTTGAATGGCATGTCAAAAATCCACAACTTTGTATGTCGCAGAATTTTGGAATGCACACGTATGCGGATGCGAGACCAATAAAGGTGGCGCAGGCTTAAAGGTATTTTAAATTATTAAAAATATATTATGACTTCAATAAAATATTGCTGGAGACTATTTTGTTTTTTTCCTTTGGTTCTCTTTGCTCAATCCGATATAGATAGCTTGACTGAAGATAATTTGGCAAGGATGAAATGGTCATCCGAATTAAATGAAACATCCTGCTACTATCCGCACAATTCGTTTAGCTGTATTTTAAGAAATGATTCGTCTATACTAACAATGAGACAAGAAGATGAATATCATTCTGTTGAGATTACAGTTCTTGATTCAAATCTAACCAGAAAATGCAGTTATAATCTTAATAAGAAAAACAAGGAATTTTTTAAATCACGAAGGGTATTGGGCTTTGCATATCAAAATCAAATTCCTTATTTAATTTCTATCAATTTAGGACCAACCAATGAATTACAAGCTATTCCTGTATCAGACAATTGTTCTGTAGATGCGAATAGTACTATTGAAATTAGTAGTGGTCAATTTGATAAATCAAGTGAACCTTATCTAGACTTTTTTAAAGACGTTTCAAAGTTAAAGTATACGGCATTTAAGCAGTGTACCTCGCAAAATGGAGAGTATAATCTTTATTTAGCACATGAATTTAAGAAAGGATATCATAATTTTAATAATCATAGATTTTATTTATTAGTCCTAAATAAAAACCTTGAATTAGTCCATTTTTCCAAACAAGAATATCGTAATTCAGAGTGGGAGTTTTTGATTGAATCTTTTTTAGTTTCAAATGAAGGGGTTGCTTTCATTAGCTTTAACTGTAAAGAAGGGGCTGCTATGTTTGGTAAAAAAATAAAATCAACGAGAAAGTTATATATAGGAGATCATGACAAATCATCTCAGTTTGAGTTAAAACATAAAAATAAATATATTCAAAGCGCTTCTATAGTTAATGTGTTTGAAAATGAGGTAAGATTAATTTATGTTTTAGCAAATGAACCCAGGTATGGAGAAAAAATGACTAGCCTTGAATTTTATTCACTTAATAGGTCTGGAGAGGCTGATTTTATTAATGAAATCAATGCTTCGGAATTTGAAATTGAGGATAATTTAGACAATAGAAAATGTGATTTTCAAAAATTTAAACCACATAGCTTGCATAGATTAAGCGATGGGTCATATTATTTTCTATTGGAGGAGTACGATCAAATAGAAAGTTTTAGTGAAATGAATGGTTCAAAAATGTACTTTTTAGGGTATGTTAAGTTCTATGGAGATATATTTATTTGTAAGCTAGACAATAAATTAAATTTAGAGAGTAAGATTTATTTTGATAAGGCGAATGATTTTGGTTCTCCGGCAAGCTCCAATTATGGAGGAACTCTGGCATTTTTAACAGGAAATAAATTAGGATTATTATATAATATACTTAATGAAAAGAGAACTTCGGGATATTTAGCTCTATTTGAAAGAAATAGATATTCTCTTTATTTTTCCGTATCTGATGGAAAATATATAGAGCCGAAGCTTCTGTATGAACCAGCTATCAAAGCTTGTAATTTCAAGCCTTTTGCTTTTTCCAAACCGGTTCAAAATAAGATTTTATTTTTTGGAAATAATATAGTTGTGAATGGCGATTTCACTGATAAAACTAAATATGGTCTTTTTAGTTTTTAATTTTAATAGAGAGCGTTCGCTAAGGGATTCCCTACCTGACTGCATCTTGTAGACAGGGACCCTAAAAAAACCTTCATCACATATAAAAAAAGCCTCTCAATCTCTTAAGGGGCTTTTTATAATATGTGATCGCGAAGGGATTCGAACCCCTAACCTCCTCATTCGTAGTGAGGTGCTCTATCCAGTTAAGCTACGCAACCATTCCAAGTTTATGAAATTGGAAAACAAAGATAATAAATTATCTTTAACGTGTTAATTTCTATCAGGTGAAAACTATAAAGATAGTGTAGCTAATACACTATTCATACTTCTTACCGCATCGGCAGATTTAGCAAATAATCCTTTCTCTTCTTCATTTAGATCTAGCTCTATGATTCGCTCCCAACCATTTTTTCCTATCACTACTGGTACTCCTAGACATATATCATTTTGGCCATATTCTCCATCCAATTTCACACAACAAGGATAGACTCTCTTCTCATCTCTCACGATAGATTCTACCAGTGCGGCACCAGCTGCACCTGGCGCATACCAGGCAGATGTACCTAGCATAGCAGTCAATGTAGCTCCGCCAACCATAGTATCTGCTGCAACTTTAGCCGCTGTCTCAGTTGTAAGTACATTGGATAAAGGAACGCCTTGGTAAGTAGCTAATCTAGTTAATGGTATCATCGTAGTATCACCATGACCACCGATAACTGTTGCTTGAAGGTCATGCTGCGAGCAGCCTATTGCTTGTTGCAAATAGGTCTTGAATCTACTACTATCTAGAATGCCACCCATACCTATGATTCTATGTTTTGGTAAGCCGGAGCTAGTCAAAGCAAGATAAGTCATGGTATCCATAGGATTGGAAATGACAACTATGATGCACTCAGGAGAATATTTTAATAAATTTTCCGTGACAGTTTTCACTATACCAGCGTTGATACCAATGAGCTCTTCACGTGTCATACCTGGTTTTCTAGGAATACCTGATGTAATAACCGCTACATGACTGCCACTTGTTTTACTGTAATCATTCGTGCTACCTGTTACCTTGGTGTCAAATCCTAATAAAGATGCAGTTTGTAACATATCTAAGGCCTTACCCTCAGCGAATCCTTCTTTGATATCGAGTAGCACCAATTCCTCGCACAGTTCTTTTCTCATGATATTGTCAGCACATGTGGCCCCTACGGCACCAGCTCCTACTACTGTAATTTTCATTTAATTTATTTTTAGAGGGTTAATTATTTTTAAGAATGCAAATCTCTATACTTTTAGACGGATATTTCAAATTTATTTTACCATTGCACCTATAAAAAAACGTAAAATGTTATCGATATCACAAGACAGTTTGTAGTAGTTTAGGTCTAGATAGTGAAATAGGTCTCATTTATCTGAATATCAATTATAAAGCTGTAAAATATCGTTTTAAAATATAGGTTTAGTCTAAAATCCTTAGGTTTGCATCAAAATAAACTCAAAATTAAAATGGCTAGTACTTCAGAAATTAAGAAAGGGCTATGTATGGTAATCGATGGGCAATTGTGGATAGTTGTAGACTTTCTGCATGTAAAGCCCGGAAAAGGCCCTGCCTTCGTGCGAACTAAAATAAAGAATGTGAAATCTAAGAAGGTTATAGATCAAACGATTCCTGCCGGCCATTCGATAGAAACTGCCAGAGTGGAGCGCAGGACGTTTCAATACCTATATAACGATGAAACTGGATATCACTTCATGAATACCGAGACTTATGATCAGGTATCTATCGATGCTGATATGATCAATAATCCTCAGCTTCTGAAAGAAGGACAATCTGTGGAAATGCTTTTGCATGCAGAGACAGAAGAAACTCTCACTATAGAGTTACCTGTATCTATAGTGCTAAAAATCACAGAGACTTATGACGCAGTAGCGGGTAATACAGCTACGAATGCTACTAAAGAGGCTACGGTAGAAACAGGAGCTAAAATTCAGGTGCCACTCTTTGTAAACGAAGGAGATATGGTAAAAATCAATACGGAGTCTTGTGCTTATGTGGAGCGTGTAAAATCCTAATAATTAAATCAAGAATAACTATTTATTTATATATTTGAATCTAAAATTTTAGAATATGGACTTTAAAGAAATCCAAGAGCTAGTGAAAATGTTTAGCAAATCAGGAATTGGTGAGTTAAAAATAGAGCAAGAAAATTTTGCAATAAAACTAAAAAGCAATGAGAGTTTCACCCAGATAGTATCTAGCGGGATGATGCCCTCCTTGCCTATGCAAATGAACGCTGCTCCGGCAGTAATGGCACCTGCTCCAGTATCGAATAGCGGCGAAGAAAAAGCGCTTGTAGTAAAATCTGGGGGTAATGAAAAAACAATTAAAGCTCCAATGATTGGTACTTTCTATCGTTCGGGCGGTCCAGACAAGGATGCATTCGTGAAAGTAGGAGACAGAGTAGAAGTGGGCCAAGTAATTTGTATTATCGAAGCGATGAAGCTATTCAACGAGATTGAAAGTGATCAAGCAGGAACTATAACTAAAGTTCTTTTAAACGATGCAAGTCCTGTTGAATACGATCAACCACTTTTCGTTATTGAATAATAATTAATACCATTCTCTAAGAATTTTAGAGTGCGCCATTAATTATTAGTTATTAATTGTTAATTATCAATTATTAATTAAATTTATGTTTAAGAAAATACTGATTGCCAATCGAGGTGAAATAGCCCTTCGAGTCATTCGAACAGCAAGAGAAATGGGTATCAAAACTGTGGCTATTTATTCGTCGGCGGATAAGGATAGTTTGCATGTGAAATTTGCAGACGAAGCCGTTTGTATTGGTCCACCGGAGAGTTCTAAATCTTATTTGAATATACCGAATATAATTGCAGCTATTGAGCTCACAGGAGCAGATGCTGTCCACCCAGGATATGGATTCTTAGCTGAGAATGCAGGTTTTGCTGAAATCTGTAGTCAATATAAGGTGAAATTTATTGGCCCTACACCAGAGATGATGAATCTAATGGGTGATAAAGTAACTGCTCGCGATACTATGAAAAAAGCTGGCGTACCTGTAGTGCCTGGATCCGATGGTCTAATAGAGGATTTAGCAGATGGACTAAAAGTAGCACTAGAAGTGGGCTATCCAGTGATGATTAAAGCCACAGCTGGTGGAGGCGGAAAAGGTATGCGCGTAGTATGGAAAGAAGAAGATTTTGAAAAGAATTTTGAAAATGCTTCTCAAGAGGCTGCTGCTGCATTTGGAAATGGTAGATGTTATATCGAGAAATTTATTGAAGAACCGAGACATATTGAAATTCAGGTAGCAGGTGATCAGCATGGCAACGTCTGTCATCTTTCAGAAAGAGATTGTTCTATACAACGTAGACACCAGAAACTCGTAGAGGAGTGTCCTTCGCCATTCGTAAATCATGAACTGAGAGTAAAAATGGGCGAAGCTGCTAAAAAAGCGGCGGCTTCTATAAATTATGAAGGAATGGGTACCATAGAATTTCTTGTCGATAAATACAAGAATTTTTATTTCATGGAAATGAATACAAGAATTCAAGTAGAGCATACTGTGACTGAAGAGGTTATGGACTTTGACCTCATTAAAGAACAAATAATGATTGCTGCGGGTGAGAAAATTACTCGTTCAGAATATTTTCCGCCTGAAAGAGGCGTCCACGCTATTGAAGTAAGAATTAATGCGGAGAATGTATTGAAAGATTTCGCCCCGAATCCAGGAAAAATAGGCGCTTTCCATACTCCTAAAGGTTTTGGAGTGCGAGTAGATACACTGGCTTATTCAGGATATACGGTACAGCCATACTATGATAGTATGATAGCTAAGTTGATATGCCGCTCCCATTCGAGAGGTGAAGCTATTCAAAAAATGAAGCGAGCCTTGGAAGAGTTTGTCGTAGAAGGTATCAATACCACTATTCCATTCCATAAAGTTCTTATGAATAACGAAGACTTTATCAATGGTAATTTTGATACTGGATTTTTGAATAACTGGGACTACGTAGCGGAGATTAAAAAAAATGAAAAATAAATTGAGTGGAAAGTTCAAAGTCTTTTTGACTTTTGTCACTTAAGATTTGATTTTTGACTTTCAACTTTAAAACTTTAAACTAATATAGGTATGTACAATTTACTCAAAGGAAAAAAAGGAATCATATTTGGGGCATTGAATGTAGACTCTATCGCATGGAAAGTAGCTCAGAGAGCTTATGCGGAAGGTGCTCAAATAGTCTTAACCAATGCACCGGTGGCTATGCGTCTCGGAGAAATAAATAAATTGGCAGAGGAATGCAACGCTCCTGTAATCCCAGCAGATGCTACAAAAAATGAAGATTTAGAAAATTTGTTCTTAAAAGCCATAGAGCATTTTGGAGGTAAAGTAGATTTTGTATTACATTCTATTGGTATGAGTATTAATATACGAAAGAATCGTTCGTATGCAGAATCTGTGCATGAAGATTTTATCAAAGGTATGGATATATCTGCACTATCTTTGCATAGAACCTTGGCGGCTGCATGGAAATTAGATGCTTTATCTTCGGGCAGTTCTGTTCTATCATTATCTTATATTGCGGCGCAAAGAACCTTCCCTGGTTATGGAGATATGGCTGATAATAAATCTTATTTAGAATCTATCACACGATCTTTTGGCTATTATTATGGTAAGAAAAATGGCACAAGAGTTAATTCTATTTCTCAATCTCCAACCAAGACATCAGCGGGAAGCGGCATAGCTGGCTTTAATGCCTTTTATAACTATGCTCAGAAGATGTCCCCATTAGGTAATGCCACGGCAGATGAGTGTGCAGACTACTGTATCACTATGTTCTCAGACCTTACCAAAAAAGTCACTATGCAGAATCTCTTCCATGATGGAGGTTTTTCTTATACAGGTGTCAGTGAGGAAGTGATGGAGATGTTTATGGATAAAGAATAATTTTGATTTCGTAATTTTGAATTATAAATTTTAATAGATTCAAAAATTATCATTGACCACATTAAAGACCAACAAATCATTTCTACTTAGTATTTTCCTAACTGCCTTCATTGATATGTTAGGTATTGGGATTATTATACCAGTGATACCTGCTATTTTTTATGCTAATGATGCTGCTCATTTTGCTGGGCTAATAGGAGAAGATAAAATTCGCTGGACGTTTTGCCTGCTTATGGCCGCCTTTCCATTCATGCAGTTTTTTGGAGCACCTATATTAGGTGGACTCAGTGATAGATTCGGAAGAAAACGAGTTATTATGGTATCTATGATAGGTACCGCGCTGGGCTATTCTTTATTTTCCTTAGCCTTATATCAGCAGAGTTTGATCATTTTATTTTTGTCTAGATTGATTCCAGGTTTTTTTGGAGGAAGTTTGTCTGTATTGTTTTCTGCTATTAGCGATGTCTCTGAACCTGAAGATAAGCCGAAAAATTTTGCATTGATAGGTATGGCTTTCGGATTAGGATTTATTTTTGGACCTTTACTCGGGGGAATTTTATCAGATTCTAGCCATTGTTCATGGTTCGATTTGACTACGCCTTTTTTATTCACTGCAGCTTTATCTATCACCAATTTTATGTTGGTTTGGTGGAGATTTCAAGAAACTCTAGATGTTAAGAAATATACTAAAATTACCTTTTTAAAGGGTATAGAAAATGTAAAAAAGGCATTTACTTCTCTCAATTTGAGAACGCTGTTTACTATCACTTTTCTCAATACCTTAGGATTTTCGTTCTATACGCAATTCTTTTCCGTATTTATGTATGAAAAGTTTCATTCTACTACCTCTGAAGTGGGTTATGTATTTGGTTGGGTTGGGTTTTGGTTAGTATTTACACAGGGTTTTTTAATCAGAAAACTAAACCCGAGCCTAGCACCAGCTAGTATCGTTTCTAAAACCATGCTGGTCCTCGGCTTAGGAATTATAGCCATGGTTTTTCCATCTACTATCGTTGGTATTTTGATTCTAAATTTTTTCCTAGCATTAGCCCAGGGTTTAAACTCTCCGAATCTTTTGACCTTGGTCTCTGGTCAAGCCCAGCCTGAGCAGCAAGGAGAAATATTAGGAATCAATCAATCGATGCAGTCCTTAGCTCAGATTATTCCTCCATTAGTTGTAGCTATTTTTGGAAAAAATTTAGCAACATTTCCTTTTGTATTTGGGGGCAGTATGATAATATTGGGGTGGTTAATTTTTGTGTTTTTTTTTAATAAAAAAAGCTCATGACTAAACTATCCGTAAACATTAATAAAGTAGCCACTCTTCGCAATGCTAGAGGAGCAGACTATCCAAATGTTATAGAATTTGCCAAAAAATGTATGGAATACGGTGTAGATGGCATCACTATTCATCCTAGACCAGATCAGCGCCATATCAAGTTCCAAGATGTGGAAGATTTGAGTAAATTTCTTCCTACTGAAAAATGCGAGTTTAATATCGAAGGTTATCCAGATAAGCACTTTATCGAAATGGTGTTAAAGCACAAACCAACACAAGTTACTTTGGTGCCAGATCCACCTCATATTTTGACCTCAGATACAGGTTGGGATACCATAAAGCAAGAAGATTTTTTACGACCTATCATAGAAAAATTTAAAAATGTAGGAATTCGTGTCTCCCTATTTATGGATGCGGATGAAGCCATGATTCGAAAAGCCAAAGAAATAGGAGCTGACAGAATTGAATTCTATACGGGCCAATATTTTAAAGATTATCCAAAGGACAAGCATGCGGCAATTTCAAAATTCATTTCAGCAAATAAAGTAGCACTAGAATGCGACCTAGTGGTCAATGCGGGACATGATTTAAACCTTGATAATTTGGGTTTTTTCAAGCAAAATTTCCCAGAATTGGCGGAGGTTTCAATAGGTCATTGGCTGATAAGTGATTGCTTATACTATGGATTGCAAAACGTGATACCGATGTATAAACGGTTGCTCAAATAATTTTATATACCGAGACAATAAGTACGATATTTGCTTTATGCGTATTTTTAGAATTATTTGGGGAGTTTATTGCTTTATAGTTTTAGTTCCTATTGTTATTTTCACTGCTTTATTTATTTTGACTACCAATCTTATTTTTGGGAAAAGATCACGAAGAATAAACCTTCTGCTAAGTCAAAAAATTTCCTGTGTAGGCATTTGTTATTTGAGCGGAATCTTTGTAAAAGTTATCGGTAAGGAAAATTTCGAACCAAACAAAGGCTATGTTATCATAGGCAACCATAATTCTAACTACGATATCTTTATCAATTCAATTACATTGCCTTGGGATAATGTATTTTTCTTTCTTTCTAAGGCAGAATTGGGGAAAGTGCCAGTCTTTAGTGTAGTAGCAAAAAATCTAGCAGTATTAGTAGATAGAAGCAGTATGACCTCTCGAGTGAAATCGATGAAGAAGATGAAAGAAATACTCAATGATGGTATTTCCGTTTGGATATTCCCTGAAGGAACCAGAAATAAAACAGATGAGCCATTGATAGATTTTATTGACGGAGCATTTCGTCTAGCTGTAGATATGAAATCTCCTATTATCGTCAGCACTTTAGTCGGAATGCGTCACATTAATAATCCGAATTATAAAATAGATATGGCTCCAGGTTTTGTCAGATGCTATTTTGAAAAGCCTATCGATACTTCGCAGATAACAGCGGCCGAAATTCCTGCATTGAAGGAGCAGGTAAGAAATCTTATGCTTTCCCGATTAATCCCTAACCCTAATGAATAGAGCAAATTTAATAACAGCGATTAAGCGCAAAAAATCGTTTCTATGTGTTGGACTAGATCCAGATATTTTGAAACTACCATCTCATTTGTCAAAAGATGCGGAAGGTGTCAAGGAATTCTGCCTTAAGATAATTGCTCAGACTATAGATAGCTGCGTATCGTATAAGTTTAATTTGGCTTTTTTTGAAGCACTGGGCTGGAAAGGTATGAAGGTGTTTGAAGAAATAGTCGCGGAGATTCCTAAAACCCACCTGATCATAGCTGATGCTAAACGTGGTGATATAGGTAATACATCTGAGCTTTATGCAAGGGCTTTCTTTGAAAAAATGAATTGTGATGCCTTAACGGTCAACCCATATATGGGCAGCGATAGCGTAAAGCCGTTTTTGAATCATAAGGACAAATGGGCAATAGTATTAGGTTTGACATCGAATGAAGGAGCCAAGGATTTTGAATTGGAAAAAATAGGAGAACAATATCTTTATGAAAAGGTGTTGAAGACTTGTTCGGAGTGGGGTTCAGAAGAATCAATGATGTTCGTCATTGGTGCTACTCAGGCACCCTATTTCACTAGAATACGTCAAATTATTCCACATCATTTTCTGTTGATACCAGGTGTGGGCGCACAAGGCGGCTCACTAGGTGCTGTGTGCAACAGACTAATGAATGATGATATAGGTATTCTCGTCAATTCTTCCCGTGAAATTATTTATGCCTCTAATGATATAGATTTTGATATAAAAGCAGGCGAAAAGGCCAGAGAATTGGCGATGGAGATGAGTCTGTACTTATTGTAATTAAACGTAATCGACTTTTTTAAGTCTAACAATTAAAGTACTTTCAAATTGAGAAAAATATTAGTAGGTATCCTCGTCATTATAATTGTTTTGATAGGCACAGTAGTTGCTATTCCATTTATTTTCAAAGATAAAATAGTGCAAGCGGCTAAAGATGCGGCTAATCAAGAATTGAATGCTATTCTCAATTTTGAGTCTATAGATGTTTCATTATTGCAAAATGTTAAGAACTTTCCTGATATTACACTAGTCGTTCATAATCCTTCTATATCAGGGATAGGACAGTTTGCTGGCGATACTTTGGTGAAAATGGAGGCCTTGAAATTAGCACTAGATATAAAATCAGTATTTCAAACAGAAAAACCAATGGCAATAAATGGCCTGGAGCTATTCAATGCCGATATCTATGCCATAGTGGCTGCAGATAGCCAGACAAATTGGAATATAAGCAAAGAAACGGGCGAGAAAAAAGAGGAGTCTAAATTTTCAATGGCAATAGAAGAAATCAAGTTGGATAATGTCAATATCATTTATAAAGACATACCAGCGAATAATTCTGCGAAATTATATGGGTTGAATCATAAGGCTAGCGGTAATTTCTCTAATAATCTAGTGAACTATGCTAGTGAGACTAGTATTGAAGAGTTGAGTTATTTTAAAGGATTAGTTCCTTATCTGAAGAGTGTTAAACTAAAGAATGAATCTGTCATAGAATTAGACCAAGCCGCAATGAAGTATAAATTTAGTGACAATAAAATTCAGCTCAATGACCTAGAATTAAACGTGAATGGCTTCTTACAGCAGATGGATAAAGACGCTATGAGTATGAGCCTCGATTTTAAAACTGAAAATAACGATTTTAAAAAAGTACTTTCTCTCATTCCTGCTATTTATAAAAATGATTTTAAAAGTATTGAAACTAAAGGACAATTTGATCTGAAGGGGAAAGTAGAAGGGCTCTATAGAGGTTCTGTTTATCCCAAAATGGATATAGTATTCAATGTCAATAACGGAGGATTTCAATATCCCGATATACCGAAAAAAGTTTCCAATATTCAAATAGCATCAGCAATAAAAAGTCCAGGCGGTTCTATGGATAATATGACGATAGATGTTTCAAAATTTTCGATGATTATTGGAAGCGACCCTTTTGAAGGAAGATTGAAAGTTAGTCAGCTTGTGTCAAATCCTCATTTGGAGCTCTATTCGAAAGGTAAGATTAATCTTGGTGATGTCTTGAAATTTTACCCTTTGGAAGGAGTGAAAAAATTAGAAGGTTTGTTCCACCTCGATTTGGATTTAAATGCGAGAAAATCAGACCTGCAGTCAAAAAATTATTCGGCTATTCAAGCAGCTGGAACGGCTAGTGTGAAAGGCCTGGCTTATGAATCTTCGACAGTGGAAAAGCCTGTGCGAATTTCAGATTTAGTTCTCAATTTTTCTCCACAATTCGTAGATATGCCTGCCTGTGTAGGAAATATCGGTTCTACGGATTTTAATATCAAAGGTCGATTGGAAAATTTTATAGCCTACTACTTGTCAAAAGATGAAGTGATGCGAGGAAATTTAAATTTCACAAGTCAGAAAGTGGATATGAATGAATTTTCTTCGGATGATAAATCTGACAAAAAGGCTGAGTATATAATGGTTCCAAATAAAATTGATTTTACAGGAAATGCCACTATCGGTGAGATGCTTTATGGAAAAATGAATATAAAAAATATTGCAGGTTCTATGACGGTAAAGGAGGAGAAAATTACTTTGAACAATGTCAGAGCTGAATTGCTAGGAGGACTAGCAAAAATGTATGCAATCTATAGTACTGTAAGACAGACCAAACCTTTCACAGTTGTTCATTATGATATTGAATCGTTTGATATCAATCAGGTATATAACTATATGGAGAGTGCGCCTAAGCTTGCGCCGATTATGAAGTATATGACGGGTAAACTTTCTTCTAGTTCTAACCTAACCATGAATCTCCTACCTGATATGAGCCCAGACCTCAATACATTGAATGGAGATTTTACGGTGTCTATTCCCGTAGCAAAAGTGATAGATTTGCCTATATTACAGCAGATAGCGGGTGTGACGAAACTGAGTCAGCTCAATAACCTGGAGGCTACCAATATTAAAGCAAACATGTCTTTTGACAACGGTAGAATAGTACTTCAACCCACCAAGTTCAGAGCAAATAATCTCGATATCAATCTGACAGGTTTTCAAGGACTGGATAAATCCATAGACTATAAAATGGGTTTAGATGTGCCATTTTCGCAGTTAGGCAATGCATCGAGTGTGGTCACAGGATTAATTTCAAAATTTAAATTGCCATTTATTGGTATTTTTAATCCAGAAACTATAAGGCTAAATCTCAATGTAAAAGGATTTTTCGATAAACCTACTATAACTCTAGGTGCGCCAGAAATATTGTCTGGGGGTAAGCCTACAGATGCGAAAGGTGCTGCGCTCGATGCAGCTAAGAAGGCAGGAGAAGATTTAAAAAATCAAGCGTTAAAGACTGCGGATAGCATGAAGAATAAAGCTATTCAAGAAGCGAATAAAAAGCTAGATGAAGTGAAAAAAGAAGCAGAGAAAAAAGTAAACGAAGCTAAGAAAAAAGCAGAGGAAGAGGTCAATAAAAAGAAAGATGAACTTTTGAATGAATTGAAGAAAAAACTGCCGTGGTAGAGAGTAGTTTAAAGTTGAAAGTGAAAAGTAGAAAGTAAAGTTGAAAGCTGCTGCCTTTGTTGGTGTTTAAGCGCAGCGTCACTAACAAAATTAAAATAGCAATTCATCTCTTACCTTCGCCATTCCCTCCGTCGCTTTCATAGCCAGTTTGACAAAGTCAGACGGAACAGAATAGTCTCGAAAATGTGGATCAATGAGATATTTTTTCTTAGCATTATAAGCAAAGTGAATCAAATTGGCAGCAGGATAGACTTGAAGCGAAGTGCCAATAACTATGAGAATGTCGGCATCATAAACCATATCCGTCGCAGGGCCTAGCAGCGGCACATCTTCTCCAAACCAGACGATAAAAGGTCTTAACTGCGAATTATCTTCAGCCTTATCACCAAGATTTATATCTGTTTTCCATTCTATTACTTTATCTTTATTTCTCTCGCTGCAAGCTTTATAGAGTTCTCCGTGTAAGTGAATTACATTTTTACTTCCAGCTCTTTCGTGGAGGTCGTCTACGTTTTGGGTGATGATTATCACTTCAAACTGATCTTCTAGCTGCACTATGATGTTGTGAGCTTCATTGGGTTTTACTTCGGATAACTGCCTTCTTCGTTGATTATAAAAATCGAGCACCAATTCAGGATTATTCTGCCAGCCTTGTATAGAAGCTACTTCCATGATATTATGATTTTCCCATAAACCATTCGCATCGCGAAAAGTAGAAATGCCAGATTCTTGGGATATACCAGCACCAGAGAGTATTACTAGTTTTTCCATTTCTGAAAACTTATTTAAGCTTTAACCTATAACCAGTTATTGGTTTTATACCAATTGATTGTTCTTTCAAAGCCTTCCTCGACCGTCATTAAGGGATTATATCCGAAGTCATGTTTAGCCTTTTGGCTAGTGCAGCTCCAGGATTCGCTGACCATTTCACGTCCTTTTTGTGTATTGAAGGTGACGGCTTGTCCGAAGAGCTTGGCGATAAATTCATAAATATATGCTACTACGAAGATAACCGAATGTGGCACTCGGAGCTTGATAGCGGAGACTTTGAGAATTTTAGCTGAGAGTTCTCCCAAGCGGGGCCAAGTATATTCATCCTCATGACCACCTAGAAAATAGGTTTGATTTTTGGATTTTTCAGAAATGGCGCATTCATAAAAACCTTTGACTAAATCGCCCACATAGACTAGTGAAACAGACTTGGGTGTAAAACCGATTAATGGGATTAAATGTGCTTTGACTGTTTTAAAAAACAAAAGAACTTCGACATCCCGCTCACCATAGACCACCGGTGGACGAATGATACTAATCGGTAATCTATCCATATAGGAAATAGCCAAATCTTCTTCGGCTACCTTACTCATGCCATAGTCCGTTAGGGGAATTCGTTCGCATGTTTCATCATTAGGTTGACCTACTTTGGTCGCTCTCGAAGCGGCTAAACTGGACGTCACTATAATTTTTTCTAAGCTATCTAATCCTAAACTCGCTTCCAAAATACATTTTGTCGGCTTTACATTTCCCGCTTCAAATCCTGCATAGTCAAAAGCTTTGACTGTGCCAGCGAGATGAAAAATATAATTTACATTATGTTCTGAAAATACCTTTTTTAAAAATTCAATATCTTCGATACCATTTCGATGAATGAAAATATCTAATCCTTTGAGCCATTTATCATCGCTTGATTTGCGCATCAGACAATGCACTTCATGTCCTTGATTTAAGAGATATTCTACTAAGTGAGAACCTACGAAGCCATTGGCACCAGTGATGAATGATACTTTTTTAGTCATAGAAATTTAATGTTCGTTGAGTTTGTTTTTTATCATACTAGCTAGTACCTTTATAGCCACCTGATTATCTCCACCTAAAGGGACAATGATATCTGCATATTTTTTTGAAGGTTCTATAAACTGCTCATGCATGGGGCGCACTGTCTTTTCATATCGATTCAATACTTCTGCGGAATCTCGTCCTCGCTCTATAGTATCTCGTTTTATTAATCTGATTAGGCGTTCATCTGCTTGTGTATCTACGAATATTTTGACATCAAATAATTGTCTCAGGGTAGCATCTGTAAATAAAAGTATTCCTTCTACTACGATAACTTTTTTAGGTTCTATAACCCTTCCTTCAGATCGAGCACAGGTAATATAAGAATAAGCTGGCTGGACTACGCTGTGGCCTTTGAGTAGTTGTATTATCTGCTGCTCGAGAAGTGAAAATTCAATAGAATCTGGGTGATCAAAATTGGTTTCCTTTCTACTTTCTGCTGATAAATGACTAATATCTTTGTAATAATTATCTTGGGATAAAAGTATGACATCTTGTTTTGGAAACAAGCTCATTATTTTTTTTACTACGGTTGTTTTTCCTGAGCCTGAACCGCCAGCTATTCCTATGACCATGGGTTATTATTTCTGATTGCAAATTTAGGTATTCGTGGTAAACTGGTGAAGTATTATACCTGCGGCTACTGCTACATTGAGCGATTCTGTTTGGCCAAAGGAAGGTATAGTTATTTTCGAATCACTAGCAGTTAATAGTTCGCTGCTAACTCCATGCGATTCACTACCCATTATCACTAAGCTTCCGGTTATATCCTTCAATTGATTGAGGTCATTCCCTCGCATAGCTGTCGAGTATATACTTGAAAAAGTATGATTTGCTACTAAGTCATTAAAGTTGATTTCTACACATTCCATTCTGAAATGAGATCCCATAGCTGATTGGATGACTTTAGAATTGTAGAGATCTACGCAGTTAGGCGATAGAAAAAGCTGTTTATGCCCATACCAGTCCGCAGTTCTGATAATAGTTCCTAAATTGCCAGGATCAGCTATTTGGTCTAAAAAGAGATGAAATTTCTGTAGAACAGGTTGAAATGGTATTTTTTTTGGAAAATTAACTAAAGCTATAACAGATGGAACGGTTGCATGTTGACTCATTTTTTCTAAATCCTTACATGTAACACGTTCTAGTCGGATATTCTTCGCAGTTATTGGCAGTGACCATTCATCCGCAGCATACACTATTTCAATATATTCAGGCTTAAAACTAATTAATTCCTGAACGATTTTCGCACCTTCACATATATATTGACCATATTCTAGTCTATTTTTCTTAAGATGTAGGGACTTAATAAATTTAATTTGTAAATTTGTAACCACGAATTCTATAAAAAGATATACAAAGTAACGGAATTGACAATAAAATCAGCAATTAATTTTTTTAAATACTTTAGCCTATTCCTATTGCTAGGCAATTATTCATGCAATATATACAAACAAGTGCCGGAAGGAAGTTCTATACTTTTGTCCAACCAGATCGACCTAATAGGTCAGGAGAAAGATCTAATCAACGATTTTTTCTATAAAGATGAGATTTATAAAATACCCTTACAAAAGCCAAACAAGCGCGTTCTTGGGATTCCATTGTCTCAGCATATTTGGGCATTTTATAATAAACGAAAGGTAACCAAGTTTTCTCAATTCATGAAAACAAAAGTTGGTAAATCTCCTATTTTCTTTGATTCATCCAAACTTGATCGTAGCAGGATAGCTCTTGAAAACTATTATTTCAATATTGGATATTTAGATAATCAGGTGAAAGTTAATTATCAAACTAAAGATAAACGCACGAAAGTTGTCTATGCGGTGGAGACCAAATCTCCCTATAAAATTAAATTTATTTATACAGATACGTTAACACCTATTCAAAAAGATATTAGTGCAGAGAATTACAATTCATTCATAGTAAAGGGAGATATATTGAATATAGAAAAGTTAGAAAGAGAGATAGGGAGAATGACCTACGTAGCAAATGATAAAGGTTATTATAGTTTTACAAAAGATAATATCAAGTATAGTTTTGACACCTTCCATAAGAATCATGAAGTAAATGTTCACGTGAAAATATTAGAAGAAACTGATTCCACTCTATTTCAGAAATATAGATTAGATAGTATATACGTTTTTATCAATACATATAAAGAACAAGCCAATGTCAATACTTCAATAATTGAGCGCCGAGGAAATATCATTTTCGTTCAATCAAAGGACAAATCTTACAATGAAAATTTTATTCAGAAATTTATCTACCAAAACCATGATAGTTTCTATTCAAAAGGCGATATCAACAAAACTATTCAAAGGTTGTCTGAACTCAATAATTTTAAACTCATCAATTCAACTGTAAAATTCCCGAGTGAATTTGCTCGTAACTTAGATGTTGTTTATACGCTATCCCCTAATTCAAAAAGGACTATATCATTAGACCAGAGCTTTTACAATTCTACTCTTGGATTTATAGGTGCACAACCTACATTGAAATACGTTAATAGAAATCTAACCCGTAAAGCTGATAAATTCAGTTTATCCCTTTCTGGTGCACTAGAATTCAATGCTTATTTAAATCAGAATAAAAATTTCTCAGGTCTTATATCTAGGACAGATTTGACTGTAGCCGCAGGTTATAATATTGAAAAATTTTTATTGCCCAAGTTTATAGTGAATAAACAAGATTATGTATTTAATCGCACATTCATTAATTTGAATTATACTTATAGTAAGCGATTAGGATTCTATGATATTCATAATATAGGTACTAATCTTGAATTTCAGTGGGCTAAAAAGAAAAATTCAACATTTAGTTATTCACCTGTAGCTTTCAATGCTATTATCTTCCCTGAAAAATCTGTTTCAGAGCAATTTCAAAATACGCTAAATCAAAATCCATTTTTAAAATCATCTTTTAATAATTCCTTTATTATTGGTTCTAATTTTTCGTGGAATCATTTTTTTTCAGTTGGTAAGCGAAAATCTAATTCAATAAATATGATGCTAAATATGGAGACAGCTGGGAATTCAGTCTATCTATTAGATCAATTATTTAGTTTATCTAAAGATGACAATGGGGTGAATATTGGCGATATTAATTTGTCTCAATTTGTCAAGACGCAGTTAGAGTTAGTAAAATCAACTAAATTAACTCACCTATCTAGTCTGCAAAGCAGGGTGAAACTCGGAGTTGCCTTTCCATTTGGCAATTCAAGTAAACTTCCGTATATCAAGCAATACTTTATAGGAGGACCTTTTTCTTTGCGAGCATTTCAACCTAGAACAATAGGAGCAGGTTCTCACAATCCAGGCGTCTTCGGGTTAGATACCCTGCAATTTCCTCGTGATCAAACTGGAAATATGGTTTTGGAATTCAATACGGAGTTTAGATTCCATATAGTAAGTTTCTTAAAGGGTGCTCTATTCTTAGATGGAGGAAATATTTGGAATTCTTCACCTAATTTTAGTCAAGATGAGCTGGGAGTATTTAAGCTATCAGAATTCTATAAACAAATGTATTTAGGTGGTGGATTTGGTTTGCGGGGTGATTTCAACTATTTTATCATGAGATTCGATGTTGGTATTCCTCTTAGAGTGCCTTATTTGTCCAAAAATGACTGGGTTATACAAGATGCGAAGCCTCTTAATAATGAGTGGTTGCGAAACAATCTAGTTATTAATTTTGCTGTTGGATATCCCTTTTAAAGCAACGTCAATTTAATATGGATAATTAATACCTAGAATTCGGAATTATTCAGCTAAAGATAATTTTAATAGTTCTCTTTTAAACCTTTTTGTTTTTATCTGAGTCATAGATTTAGATATCTTAACGGAATTGAAATTCTAAACTGATTAAGTTTAGGCTAGTTCTTAGTTGTAGAAATAATTTCTTAATTACTTAATAAAATTCGGAAGCGGATGAAAAGTGAAATTTTCACCCGCTTTAACTTTATACTAGGAGTACATTTGAGCTCTTAGGCTCTGAACACCCTCATTGGCTAGATACTCATCGTAAGTCATTAATTTATCTATTATGCCCTTAGGTGTTAATTCAATGATTCGGTTAGCTATGGTATTAGTGAATTCGTGATCTTGAGAAGTGAAAAGAACGGTACCTTTAAAATCAATTAAACTTTCATTTAAAGCTGTAATAGCCTCGAGATCAAGATGCCCAGTAGGTTCTTCAAGGAGTAGTACATTTCCCTGCTGTAACATTAATCTAGAAAGCATACAACGCACTTTTTCACCTCCAGATAATACACTCGATTTTTTAAATACATCATCTCCACTAAAAAGCATTTTACCTAAAAAGCCTCGGATATAATTTTCGTCTTTGTCTTCGCTATATTGTCTTAGCCAATCTACTAAATTTAATGTATCTGTAAAATAACTATCATTGATTGATGGCACATAAGCTGTGGTTACGGTCTGCCCCCATTTATATTCACCTTTATCCGCATTGCGCTCTCCTGCTAATATTTCGTAAAAATACTTGGTAGCAAGACTATCTTCTGAAAGTATCGCTATTTTATCTCCTCGATTGATTTGAAAGTCGATTTTAGTAAATAAAACCCCGTTTTCATTGGAAGATTCTAAGCTATCAACTTCTAAAATTTGATTTCCAGCATCTCTTATTTGAGTGAAAATGATACCTGGGTAACGTCTTGAAGATGGTTGAATTTCAGATATATCTAATTTTTCGAGAGCCTTTTTTCTCGAAGTAGCTTGTTTCGATTTTGAGGCATTAGCTGAGAATCGTCTTATAAAGTCTAGAAGTTCTTCTTTTTTCTGTTCGGCTTTCTTATTCTTATCAGCACGCTGTCTGGAGGCTAATTGACTAGCTTGATACCAAAATGAATAATTTCCAGTATAAATGTTAATTTTCTTAAAATCGATATCACATATATGTGTACAGACCATATCTAGAAAGTGTCTATCATGTGACACCACTATAACGGTATTTTCAAAATCTGCCAAAAAGTTTTCTAACCAAGCAATTGTTTTTATGTCCAAGTCATTGGTCGGCTCATCAAGAAGAAGGATATCTGGGTTGCCAAAAATGGCTTGTGCTAATAACACTCTTACTTTTTGATTCGCATCTATTTCACTCATTAGTACACGATGATAATCTTCTACTACACCGAGGTTGCTGAGGAGTTCTGCAGCATTACTTTCTGCCATCCAGCCATCCATTTCTGCAAAATCAGCTTCCAGTTCTGCTACTTTCATTCCATCTTCGTCATTAAAATCGGGTTTAGCATAGAGTGCTTCCTTGGCCTTCATATTAGACCATAGTTTATCATTACCCATCATGACTGTATCTATAACTGGATAGCTATCATAAGCCTGATGATTTTGTTTTAGTACAGATATTCTTTCGCCAGGAGTTATTTCTATTCGTCCTTTAGTGGCTTCTATTTCACCACTGAGTATTTTTACAAACGTTGACTTTCCTGCCCCATTTGCCCCAATGACTCCATAACAATTCCCCTTAGAAAATGTCAGATTTACCTCGTCAAAAAGGACTTTTTTATCGTATTGTAAGCTAAGATTGGAAACTGATAACATGATCTATAAATTAGGAAAAAAGGTTTCTATATTATATTGAAAAACTATCCAATTAATACACTTGCAAAACTAGAAGAATTGAAATGAAAAAGTGGTAAAAAATAGAAAATATGTTGAATGAAGCGAGCTAAATTTGTTTTTTAGGACTAAAAATGTCATAAAAATCTCAAAAACTAAAAAATATCGCCTAAATAATTGACTTTCATTATATATTTGCACCCTTGTAAAAAAATCAACCAATAAATTATAATTAATTAATTCAAAATCAATGAGAAAAGCAGACGTAATAGCAAGAATTGCAGAGACTACTGGTGTTCCTAAAGTAGATGTGCTCGTATCTGTAGAGCAATTTTTTAAAGAAGTAAAAACTTCATTGGAAAAAGGTGAAAATGTTTATGTAAGGGGCTTTGGTAGCTTTATCGTAAAGCAGCGTGCCGCTAAAATAGGAAGAAATATTAAGTCTAATACAGCAATTAATATTCCTGCTCATCAGATCCCTGCTTTCAAACCAGCTAAAGAGTTTGTAGAGGCAGTAAAGAATGGCAAAAAATAATTTCCATATTTCTTGAAAAACAAAACATTTCTTATTTTTGGGTTAGCCCTATTAGTCATAGTGGGGATGTATTTATTTGTCCCTACGAAGACGAATAAGCGAGTTGCGCAAGCAGCTAACATGACTTCTCAGTCTACGATAGAGCAGTATAGATATAATTTCATAAATAAGCAGGCCGACAGTATCAAACTCCTATTAAATCAAATAGAGGCCAAAATAAGTGATGCAAATGATAGCCTAAGCGCTGTTTCTGCTTTGACTGCTGGTATCGAAGAATACACAAGATTGCAAGCTCCAGAGATTGCAGCATTGCTAATATTCAGAAAAGCGGATTACATTAAGAATACCAATTCTTGGGAATTAACAGGAAATAATTTCCTTAGTCTTTTATCAGATCCTAGATTAGACTCTAACCTAGTAAATGATGTATCGAAACATGCGATACAGAGTTTTGAAAAAAGTATTTCTCTAGATTCTAATAATGTAGGCTCTAAAATGAAATTGGCTCAGTGCTTTTTAGAATTGAGTAATAAACCTATGGATGGCGTCCAATTGCTATTAGGTATCGCAAAAAAAGATCCTAAAAATATAGATGCTCAATTACTTTTGGCCAAATTTGGTCTAGTATCTGGCCAAATAGAAAAAGTGAATCAAAGACTTGAAAACGTGCTATCTTTGCAGCCACTAAATACAGAGGCTCTTCTAATGCGCGCTGAAGTCCATGCTCGAACCAATCAGTTTGAACTAGCCGCAAAAGATTTGACTACTGTAAAAAATAATTCTAAAACCCCTCAACCTATGAAAGAGCAGCTAGAGGTGGCCATTCAGGATTTAAAATCACGAGCGAAAGCTAATTAAATTATTCATCACAAATAAAAATATAAAGTATGCCTTGCGGTAAAAAAAGAAAAAGACATAAGATAGCTACTCATAAGAGAAAAAAGAGATTGAGAAAAAATAGGCATAAAAAGAAATAGTCGAGTGCCTTTGCATCTTGATTTAATTTCTTATCTCAATTTTTAAATCCCACTTAGTCTGTAACATCATATAGGGACAGAGCTTCTTAAAGCTCTGTCTCCTATTATTATTGTTAGTTAATGTAGCCATGGAACGTGAATTAGTCATACAAACCACCGATTTAGGTTGTGATATAGCTCTACTAGAAAATAAAGAGCTAGTTGAATTTCATCGCGAATCTCGTCAGAATACCCTCATTGTCGGCGATATTTATTGGGCGAGAGTCAAAAAAATCATGCCCCCTCTCAATGCTGTATTTATAGATATAGGTGAAGGAAAAGAAGCCTTTTTGCATTACACAGACTTGGGTGAAAAGTTTTCTTCATTTAGAGCCTATTTTAATGGTATTCTGGCCAAGGAATCTCTGAAGATAGAAAAATTTATTATCAAATCTGAGTATCCAAAAGATGGTAAAATAGGAGAAATTCTTAAGGTAAATGATTATCTGGCTGTTCAGATTTTAAAAGAGCCAATGAGTAGCAAAGGAGCAAGACTTTCAGCGGATTTATCTATTGCTGGTAGATATCTTGTTTTGACGCCTTTTATGCCACAATCTAATATCTCTAAGAAAATATCCAATCCAATAGAGCGCTCCAGACTGCGAGAAATCACCTCCAAGCTCACTATTAATAATATGGGTGTCATCATTCGAACGGTGGCTGAGGGAAAAACAGTAAAAGAGCTTCATGAAGATTTCAATGAACTTCTAGAAAAATGGCAGGAGATTTGTAATCGAATAAAGTCATCCAATGGCATTGTCAAATTATTTGAGGAGCAATCAAAATCGAATACCTTACTGAGAGACTTATTGAATGATAGTTTTACTAAAATTCATGTTCATGGTTCGGAATTATCTAGAAGTATTCAAACCTATGTTGACAAGATAGCGCCTGAAAAATCTGATATTATTAAAACCTATGAAAAAGAACCAGTCTTTGAGGTACTAAATCTAGTGCCTAAGATTAAATCTTCTTTCAACAAGATTATTCCCCTCCCTTCTGGCGGCTACCTTATTATAGAGCAGACAGAAGCTATGTGCGTCATCGACGTCAATAGCGGTGTGCATAAAGCTAAAAAAGATCTAGTTGAGAGCAATGATTCTATACTTAAAACCAATACAGAAGCAGCTAAAGAAATAGCAAGACAACTGCGTTTGCGAGATATAGGTGGTATTATAGTCATCGACTTCATAGACACAAAGGTGCAAGAAACTAGGGAGGCTATTTATGAGTCTATGCTCGAGTTTATGCGAAAAGATAAGGCGAGTCATACGGTCCTTCCTTTATCTAAATTTTGTCTGATGCAAATCACCCGCAGCAGGACTAAGCCGCAGGAAAAAGTAAACACGAGAGAAGTATGTCCTAGCTGCAAAGGCTCTGGTAAAGTCTCTAATGTCATATTTATTACGGAGCATATTTTTAATAGACTCCAAGCCGCACTTAAAATAGATAAGAACCTTACCTTGACTGTACATCCTTTCGTATACGCTTATTTGAAGCAAGGTTGGCTATCTGAATTTATGAAGTGGCAATGGCAATTAAAAACACGCATAAAACTTCGAAAAAACTCTAGTTTAGGGGTTGTTGATTTTAGCTTTACAGATAGAGCTGGCGAAGTCATTCTAAATAGCTAGAATCTTAGTATTTTAACCGCAAAGTACACAGAGTTTTTCGCAAAGGAGTAAAGCCTTATATCAATATGACCATAAGGTCTAAAATATTACACCTGAAATACTAAGAGTTTATTACTATAAACTCAATACTTTAATTACATCGCATTTTCTTTCAACTTCTCAGCATTCTCTACAAATTTTAGAGAGTCGATCATCTCTTGAATATCTCCATTCATAAAGGCATCGAGAGAATAGATGGATTTATTGATACGGTGATCAGTGATTCTGCCTTGAGGATAATTATAGGTTCTGATTTTAGCACTTCGGTCACCCGTAGACACCAGTGATTTACGATGACTAGCTACATCACCCACTCTCTTTTCTAGCTCTAGGTCATAGAGTTTAGTTCGGAGCATATCCATGGCGCGGGCTCGGTTTCCATGCTGGGATCGCTCTACCTGGCACACGACCACGAGCCCAGAAGGCTTGTGCGTGAGTTGGACTTTAGTCTCTACCTTGTTTACATTCTGACCACCAGCGCCACCAGATCGCGAGGTAATCATTTCTATATCGGCAGGATTTATCTCGATATCAAACTCTTCTACTTCAAAAAGGACAGCTACTGTAGCTGCAGAGGTGTGAAGCCTTCCTTGAGATTCTGTCTTAGGCACTCGTTGTACGCGGTGTACGCCACTTTCATATTTCAAATCGCCATAGACGTTCTCGCCTTTGATGCTCAGCACCACTTCACGATACCCTTCTGTCGTCCCCTCACTTTCATCCATGATTTCGCACTTCCATTTTCGCAGGTCACAGAAGCGAGTATACATGCGCATGAGATCTTCGGCAAAAATACAAGCCTCATCTCCACCTGTTCCGGCGCGAATTTCCATTATCACATCACGCTCGTCTTGCGGATCTTTGGGTATAAGCATAAATCGGATAGCCTCTTCCATAGGTTCTACCAGGGGTGTTAGCTCATCCAATTCCATCTTAGCCATATCTTTCAGCTCGGCATCTGTTTCATTTTTCAGAATATCTCTATTCGATTCTATATTGGATAGCAGGTTTTTATATTTCAAATAGCTCTCTGCTATGGGCTCTAAATTTCTATACTCCTTATTGAGGGCCTTAAATTTATCCATATCGGAAGTGGACTCAGGATCGCTCAATTTCTCCTCTAATTGTTTGAATTTAATAAAAAGACTCTCTAATTTATCTAACATATGGCTCTAAAAGTGGGCAAAAATAGCGAAATTTAGCTAGATAGGACGGTGAAGTTGTTATAGCTAATGATATAAGATTTTAGTGAGTTCTCAGGGTTATATTCATGAACTAATATGTCCATAGTTTGTGGATTAAAATGCAAGTTTCGGCATTCAATTTACCTTACTTTTACCTTTTTATAATTTAAATCAATCAAAATGAAATTTTATATAGACACCGCTGTATTGGCTGAGATAAAAGAGGCACATGAAATGGGAATTCTAGATGGTGTAACCACGAATCCTTCTCTCATGGCAAAATTAGGCATTCAAGGCAAAGAGGCCATTCATAAGCACTATAAAGCTATCTGTGATATCACTTCGGGAGAAGTCAGTGCAGAGGTGCTTTCTACAGACGTTGAAGGTATGATCAGTGAAGGTGAAGAATTGGCCAAGATTGCCAAAAATATTGTGGTAAAAATACCAATGACGGCTGATGGTCTCAAGGCGATCAAACATTTCAAATCTAAAGGTATAAAGACGAACTGCACCTTAGTGTTCAGTGCAGGGCAAGCTCTGCTCGCTGCCAAAGCAGGCGCTACTATGATTTCACCTTTCATAGGTAGAATAGATGATAGCAACTGGGATGGGGTGCAATTGATTTATCAAATCCTAGAAGTATTTAGAAATTATGACTTCGAGACAGAGGTTTTAGCTGCCTCTATCCGCAATCCACTGCATATAGTCAAATGTGCAGAAGCTGGAGCAGATATAGCTACTTGCCCACTCGGTGCTATCAAAGGTCTTTTAAATCATCCACTGACCAATATAGGTTTGGCTCAGTTTATCGAAGATTCTAAAAAATTCGCTTAGATTAAACTATGCTCAAAAGGCTACTAATAAAGAACTATGCTATAATAGATGAGGTAGAAATTGATTTTTCTCCTCGACTGAATATCATCACAGGGGAGACCGGTGCTGGTAAATCTATATTATTAGGCGCTCTAGGTCTGATCAAAGGCGAACGAGCCCAGACACAAATGGTGCGCTCTTCTGATAAAAAATGTATCATAGAAGCGGTGTTTGATTTGAGTGAAACTCGATTGGAATTATGGTTTCAGCTGGTGAATATTCCCTATCAGAAATTGACTACGGTGAGACGAGAGCTCAGTGCCGATGGCAAGACCAAGGCGTTTATCAATGATATAGCGTGTAATGTTTCTTTATTACAAGACCTAGGGAATAGATTAGTAGAAATACATTCACAACACGATAGTTTGGAATTGAAGTCTTCAGAATTTCAATTGGAAGTGGTGGATGCTTTCGCGGATAATTCTTCTTTGAAATTGGAAATGGCCCAGTCCTTTTCCAGTCTGAAGACTATGCAAAAAGAGCATCAACTCCTAGTGCATTCTCAGTCGAAAAGCCAAGCAGAAAAAGATCTTCAGACTTATCAACTACAAGAGCTTAATCAATACGATTTCGAAGAATGGGATCAAACGAAAATAGAAGCTGATCATTTATTGTCAGAGAATGCGTTGGAGATTAAGCAATTGATTTCCGGTTCTGTTCGAGCAATGACTCAGGATGAGATAAATCTTTTAGACTCATTGAAAGAAATTTTATCCAGATTGAGAAAGTTTGAAAAATTTTCGAAAGAACTGACAGACATCAATGAGCAGATGGATAACTCGCTGGAACAACTCAGTGAAGTCGCAAGAGATTATGAAGCTCTAGCAGACAATACTGAATTTGATGAGGAGCAATTAATAGAGCTGCGAGAAAAGGTGGAGTTCATTCATAAAATGCTTCGCAAACATCAAGTGACCAATTTATCTGAGTTAATAGTTTTAAAACAAGATTTAGCTACAGCGCTGCAATACGGAGAAAATCTCAATGAAAAGATTTCGGAGTTAGAATTAGCGCTATCGAAACAAAAAACGAAATGTCTAGAATTAGCTTCTCAGTTATCTACACGTCGTCAAGATGTCTTATCGCTTATTGAGACCCAACTGTTAGATAATTTGAAAGAGCTGCAAATGGAGAATAGTCAGTTTCAAATCGAACTGATTTCAGATGACAATAAATTGTCAGAAAAGGGATTTGATTCCGTTGAATTTTTATTTACAGCGAATGCGGGTAGTCCTCTTCGTGAGTTAAAAAGAGCTGTATCAGGAGGAGAGATGTCGAGATTTATGTTAGCTATCAAGTCACTCATAGCTCAGAAAATAGATTTGGCTACTATGATATTTGATGAGATAGATACGGGAGTTTCTGGTCTAGTAGCCAATAAGGTGGCTACAGTTTTAGATAAATTGTCAAAAGCCCATCAGATAATTGCTATCACTCATTTACCGCAGATAGCGAGTAGAGGTTCCCATCATATTAGCGTATATAAATCGACCGAAAACAAAGTGACGACGACCCATCTCAAACTACTGCATCAAGCCGATAGAGAGATAGAAATAGCCCGCATGATCAGCGGTGAAAGCATTACCCCTGCTTCATTGACGAGTGCAAGGGAGCTTTTGGGGTAACTATATATTCAAATTGATTACTGCAACTTAAAAATTCTTTTAGACTGCTATATATTCAATAATTACTAGGTGCTTATATATTAGTTCTTAAGATCTGATTTCGGCAGTTATTTTATTCTCTTCTAAATGAACAGTAACTTATTCGATTTCAGATAATTTTGGTTTGATCCCCATTTCATAAAAGATATAGGAATAAATATCAGCAGTCAACTCAAGCATCTTTTTGGTATTGCTAGATCCATGGCCGCTTTTGGAGTCTATGCGTATAAGCATTGGATTTTTGCCCTTATATTTTTCTTGGAGAGTAGCCGCATATTTAAATGAATGTGCAGGAACTACCCGGTCATCATGGTCTGCGGTGGTTACTAGTATACTCGGATAATTTAATCCAGTTTTTATATTATGCAAGGGAGAATAACTTCTTAGATTTTCAAAGCTAAGGGAGTCAGACTCACTGGAACCATAATCCGTTATCCAGGCTTTACCAATGGTGAATTTGTGAAAGCGCAACATATCCATGACGCCTACCTGCGGTATAGCTACGCGGAATAAATCTGGCCGCTGATTGGTAACGGCACCTACGAGTAGTCCTCCATTACTACCTCCTCGGATGGCTAGATATTTATTGGAGGTATACTTTTTCTGAATTAAAAATTCAGCCGCAGCTATAAAATCATTAAAAACATTTTGCTTATTATACTTCATACCAGCTTCGTGCCATTTTTCTCCATACTCACCACCACCTCTCAAGCAGGCCTGTGCATAGACTCCACCGGCCTCTAGAAAAGGAATTAGGGTAGGGCTAAAGTTGGGCTGAAGAGATACATTAAATCCACCATAGCCATAGAGAAGGGTAGGATTTTTGCCATCTAGTTTGATTCCTTTTTTATAAATGATAAATAAAGGTATTTTCGTCCCATCCTTAGAAGGGTAAAAAATTCGTTCGGTTGTGAAATCAGTTTGGCCCTTAAATTCTGATTGTTTAAACACTATGCTTTCTCCAGTTTTTAGATTGTATTGGTAGATAGTAGGCGGCAAGCCTAAGGAGTTGAAACTATAATATAGAATACTATCGTCATGATTTTCATTCACATTGCTGGCTGTGCCCCATGTTGGGTAAGCTAGTTCCCCAATTCTCTCTCCAGTGTATTTATGAATAGTGCATTTGGATGCTACATCTTCTAGATACTGCACAAATAGTCTTTTGCCAGACGAACGTATACTAGACATGACATTCTTAGATTCTGGAATGAGAACCTGACTTTCTGCTAGATTAAAATTAGCTCTTGGTATGGATATGACTTTATTATTCGGAGCTTTTTCATTGGTGCCTAGTATGATTTTATTTTCTAATACTTCAATAACCCAGTAGTTATAGTCCGTAATACTATCCTTGATAGGAATAAATGAAAAGAAAGAATCAGTTAAATCTTTTACATATAGTGCATTTCCGCGTTTATTTGTACCTCTATCCCCAATCGATAGAAATAGCAAATCTTCATCATCTGAAGTGTAAGCGTAGAAAGACTTATTTGGGTGCAATTTATCCTCATAAATTAACTTATCTCTATCCTGTGCCGTCCCTATTTTATGGAAATATACTTGATTGTTTATATTTTCAACAGAGAGTTTGCTTTCACTTTTATCCACTGCTGGAAATCGACTGTAATAAAATCCATCAGCTTTCCATCCTATTCCAGAAAATTTCACCCAGAGTATTTCATCAGATAGAAATTTTTTAGTGGTGAGATCCAATACTTTTATATTCTGCCAATCGCTACCATTTTCTGATAAAGATATAGCGGCTAGGGTTCCTTCTTTATTGATTTCAAATTGCTTGATAGCTGTAGTTCCATCTTCACTCAAGGTGTTGGGGTCAATAATGAGTTCTTCTATCCCTGTGAGTTTATTTTTTCTATAAATACTGGATTGATTCTGAAGCCCATTGTTGTAATACCAATAAATCCACTCCTTTTTTTGAAATGGGGTGGAATATTTCGGGTAATTATACATTTCTTCTATTCGTTTAAAAAAGGCATCTCTATGGGGTATTTTACCAAGATACTTCTGTGTAAGCATATTCTGCGCCTCGACCCATTTTTTCGTTTCTTCACTATGGTCGTCTTCTAGCCAGCGATATGGATCTTCTACTTTCTTAGTGCCATAGGTGTCTATTTGCTTCACTTTTCTCGTCACAGGATATTTTAACTGTGCACCAGAAATGCTCACAATGAATAATAAATGAAGAATCAGCAATAATCGCATCATAAGTCTATAGTGTCTAACTCTCAAATCTAATCATATGTTAAAAAATAGGATGAAAAATTCTAGTATTTAACCATAGTTTTTTTTTCGTTTAGATTAGTGCCATTATTTACTAAAAAGCGACAAAATAAGGGTTTAAAATATTCTCTTTGTTATAGTCCAAAGGAGTAGAATCTTCATATTTCATTAAATTTCTCCCAGCTTCCTCCAATATGATTTGAGCGGCAGCCGTATCCCATTCTGAGGTAGGTTGCATACGTATATTTACATCGACTAGTCCATGTGCTATTCTGCAGAATTTCAGAGAACTTCCCATATCTATTGCTTGAATAGTGAAGTCATCTTGCTCAATATAATCTTCTAATACAAACCCATCGCTATGTGATCTAGATAAAATTACCTTTAGATTTGAATTACCTAATGATACGAATTTTTTATCTCTAAAATCTATACTAGATTTGGATTTTAGTTTTGTCCTCTTTGATCCATATTGAAAGAAACTTCCTTTACCTTTGATGGCAAAATACATTTCTTTGAAAACAGGGGCATAAATTATTCCTAAGACAGGTTTCCCATACTCTACCAAAGCTATATTGACTGTAAATTCCCTTCGTTTACTAATAAATTCTTTGGTTCCATCTAGCGGATCTATAATCCAAAGTTGCTTCCAATCTTTTCTAGTGTTATAGTGAATATCATCGTTCTCTTCACTTAGGAGTGGGATGGTATATTTAGAAAAAAGATAATCCGTAATGATTTGATTCGCTTTCTTGTCAGCTAAGGTCAGAGGCGATCCGTCTATTTTTTTTATAACCTCAAAGGATTGATTATATACTTCCATAATAGCTTCTCCTGCTCGGATAGCTATCTGAAGGAGCTCTTCTAAATCAATAACCTCTATCGGTGTAATAGTTGAATGCATTTGGCTAAACTTTCCTTCCAATGTGGTATGGATATATTATAGTGAGATTTAATTTTTGATTTATCCATGACGCTGTAGCTGGGTCTCAATGCTGGTGTGGGATAGCTTTCTGCGGGTATGGGGTGCACTTGGCAGGTTAGGTGATTCAGTTTCATGATTTCATAGGCAAAATCATACCAACTAGCTACTCCTTCGTTGGAGTAATGATAGATGTTGTTTTTGTGACTTGTTAGCTGCTCCAGATGTGATAGGATAAAAAAGGCTAAATCACCGCAGTAAGTTGGTGAGCCAATTTGATCAACTACTACATTTATTGACTCTCGCTCATTTCCTAGCTTGATCATCGTCTTGACGAAATTATGACCAAAGCTACTATAGAGCCAAGAGGTACGAATAATGGTGTAGTCGCAGCCTGAGACTTTTATAGCTTCTTCTCCTTTCCATTTACTCTTACCATAGATAGAAATAGGATGTGTTGAATCTTCTTCCTTATAAGGTTTAGAGTTATTACCATCAAATACGAAATCTGTAGAAATATGAATAAGATGGCATTTCATTTTAAGTGCTTGTTTCGCTATATTTTGAGCACCAAATTCATTGATTTCTGTAGCGCGTTTTTGTTCAGTCTCCGCCTTGTCCACAGCAGTGTATGCAGCACAATTGATGACGAAGTTTGGCATTGTATTTTGAAAAGCAATTTGAACTGCAATAGGATCTGAAACATCTGTATCTGCCTGAGAGGCAAAATAGAATTGATGAGAAAGGAAATCTCCTTGAAGTTTTTTCAATTCACTAGCCAACTGTCCGCTAGAACCAATGATCAGTATATTAGCCATAGACGAAATCATTGAGACAGTTCTCTAAATTTGGAAGGATTTCATCCTTTTCTGATAATAGTATTTGACTAATATCCATAGGCCACTCTATATTTATTGACTTATCGTTCCACACCAATCCACCTTCGGATGGTTTGTGATAGAAATTGTCACATTTATAGGCAAAAATAGTATGATCTTCTAGTACAACAAAGCCATGAGCAAAGCCTCTTGGGATAAACATTTGCAGTTGATTTTCTTCTGATAAGATAGTTCCAAAATACTGTCCAAATGTAGGTGAACCTTTGCGAATATCTACAGCTACATCATAGACGGATCCTTTGATTACTCGAACAAGTTTAGCCTGAGCATAATCTCCCATTTGATAGTGAAGACCACGCAGCACTCCTCTAGAGGACTCAGATTGATTATCCTGCACAAAGGTTGCTGTAATCCCGACTTCTTTTATTTTATTTAAATTATAGGACTCAAAAAAAGAACCACGAGAATCTTTAAACACATTGTGTTTAAATAAAATGACCTCGGGTATACTTGTTGTGAACTGTTGCATACTTATAAGAAAAGTTGATTACTTAATTTATTAGATAGAATTAAGGTATTCAAAAATACAGAATTCTGTAATTCTATGAAATATTTAATCTGCTGCGGATGATGAATATCGGAGGATACATAAGTGTAGGCTCCATGTTCTATTAGCCTTTCAGCCATTTTTTGAGATTCAGCTCCAAAAAGGCCTACCAGTGAAAAAAGATTTAGCTGTAGTTCCACCCCCATATCAATCAATCTTAGATATAAATCTATGCAATTCTTCTCTTGATATATGTATCGATAGCGCTCTGGATGAGCTAGTATCAGCTTATACCCCAATTTTTGTAGTTCAAAGATATAGTCATTTACAAAAGGAAAATCATAATTCATCGAGGTCTCAATTAGTAAATGGTCGTTGCCTAGGGTCAGGAAATTGTTCGACTTTATTTGATCTTCAAATTTTTCATCTAGCAAATATTCAGCGGTAAGACCTAATTCTAGGTTTAAATCTACTACCAATTGCGAATTTTTAAAATCCTCGAATCTTGCCGTCAGCTCATGTTTAGTGTTGGTATATCGTTCTCCCATGATATGCGGACTCACATAGACCTTTTTGTATCCTCTATGCTTCAATTCAGTGAGAATGGTTATAGATTCCTCTATGGTTTGACATCCATCGTCTACTGCTGGCAGCCAGTGCGCATGAAAATCCACTGCTATATTAGAGAAGTCAATAGTAGGAAGCGCCTGAGATTTTTTTTTCAGTAGTGAAAACATATTCAGATACAAAAGTATCGACTATTCGACATTGCTGAGTTACTATTTTTGATTTAAGGAGTATTTTCTCGAGCATAAAAAATTTAAAATGGAAACTGTAATATTAATTAAAGACACAATTTTCCATAATTTAGGAATTTTTCATTTTCGCAAGACTGCTATAAGAACAGGCATAAACTAACATTTATAAAAGTACAAATAAAAAAGTCTTCAATTTAGATTCCAAATTAACTGTCGTACAGGACAATTACGGCTCATTCAACACATCCCAAAGCCTAAAAAACAATCTATTCCTCTGAAAGTTAAGAGTATATGTTTATTGATTTAAAATTAATACATTGAAATTCAATTTTTTTTATATATTTGCACCCTCAAAATAAAAAAGTAACATAAAATAAATATAAATGCCTACTATTCAACAATTAGTAAGAAAAGGGAGAGAAGTTCTAGAAGTAAAATCTAAGTCAAGAGCCCTAGATTCCTGCCCACAGAAGCGAGGCGTATGTACAAGAGTATATACCACTACACCTAAGAAACCTAACTCTGCATTGAGAAAGGTAGCGAAAGTAAGACTGACAAATGGTATCGAAGTAATCGCGTATATACCAGGAGAAGGTCATAATCTTCAGGAGCACTCAATCGTACTAATCAGAGGTGGAAGGGTTAAAGACTTACCAGGTGTGAGATACCATATCGTAAGAGGCGCCTTAGATACTGCAGGTGTAAATAACAGAAAGCAGTCTAGATCTAAATACGGTACTAAGAGACCTAAAGCATAGTAAATCAGTGAACAGTTATCAGTAGTCAAATAAAATTGGACTGCTTTATTCAATTTGTTCTACTAAATTTTTAAATTAATCGTTAACTAAAGTAAGTCGCATCATATATTGTATGCGGTCAAACTGAAAAAAAAACTCAAGAAATGAGAAAGAGTAAACCAAAAAAGAGGTATTTGCAACCTGACCCTGTCTTTAATGACGAAATGGTATCGCTATTTGTAAACAATTTGATGTATGATGGTAAAAAATCTGTTTCGTACAAGATTTTTTATGATGCTGTAGAGCAAGTCAATGCTAAGGCAGAAGAAGGTACTACAGGTTATGATCTTTGGAAAAAAGCATTAGCCAATGTAAGTCCAAGTGTAGAGGTGAAAAGTAAGAGAATAGGTGGTTCGAATTTTCAAATTCCAATGGAAGTTAGACCTTCTAGAAAAATCTCTTTAGGTATGAAATGGTTGATTTTATTCTCTAGAAAGAGAAATGGAAAATCAATGGCAGATAAGTTAGCTCAAGAAATTCTGGCTGCCTCTAAAGGCGAAGGAGCTGCATATAAGAAAAGAGAAGATGTGCATAGAATGGCAGAAGCCAATAAAGCATTCGCTCACTTCCGTTAATATTAATTTTTAATTCCAAATTAAAAATTCAAAACTAATAATTTAGAAAAAATGTCTAGAGACTTAAAATACACAAGAAATATAGGTATCGCCGCTCACATCGATGCTGGCAAGACGACCACTACAGAGCGTATCTTGTTTTATACCGGTAAAACACACAAAATAGGTGAGGTGCATGAAGGTGCAGCTACTATGGACTGGATGGAGCAGGAACAAGAAAGAGGTATTACCATTACTTCTGCTGCTACTACTTGTGAGTGGAATTTCCCTACCAACCAAGGTCAGCCTCTCCCAGAAACGCTACCTTATCACTTTAATATTATTGATACTCCAGGTCACGTGGATTTCACTGTGGAGGTAAATCGTTCATTGAGAGTACTAGATGGTCTAGTGTTTCTTTTTTCAGCGGTAGATGGAGTAGAACCTCAGTCTGAAACTAACTGGAGACTAGCGGATAACTATAAAGTTCCTAGAATGGGCTTTGTAAACAAAATGGACAGACAAGGTGCCGATTTCCTAAATGTTTGTAAGCAAGTTAAGGAAATGTTAGGTTCAAAGGCCGTTCCATTGGTTTTACCTATTGGAGCAGAGGACAACTTTAAAGGTGTAGTAGATTTGATAAAAAATCAAGCCATTGTTTGGCATGATGATACGCAAGGAGCTACCTTTGATGAAGTGCCTATCCCAGAAGATATGAAAGAGCAGGTAGCAGAGTACAGAGCATTCTTGATTGAAGCTGTCTCTGAATATGATGAAAATTTAATGGAAAAATTCTTTGATAATCCTGATACTATCAGTGAAGATGAGATTCATAATGCGCTAAGAAGAGCAGCTATTGACATTTCTATCATACCCATGCTATGTGGATCTTCATTTAAGAATAAAGGTGTTCAATTCATGCTAGATGCCGTATGTAGATATATGCCATCTCCTATGGATAAAGAAGGTATCAAGGGTACTAATCCTAAAAATGATGAGGAGATTTTGAGAAAGCCATCTGTAACGGAGCCTTTTGCAGCTTTAGCATTTAAGATAGCTACAGATCCATTCGTAGGTAGATTGGCATTCTTCAGAGCTTATTCTGGTAGATTGGATGCAGGTTCTTATGTATTGAATACCAGATCAGATTCTAAAGAACGTATTTCGAGAATTTATCAAATGCATGCCAATAAGCAAAATGCTATCGATTATATTGAGGCGGGAGATATTGGAGCAGCAGTAGGATTTAAAGATATCAAAACAGGTGATACACTATGTGATGAGAAAAATCCAATTATATTAGAGTCAATGGTTTTCCCTGAGCCAGTTATTGGTCTAGCGATAGAGCCGAAATCTCAGAAAGATTTAGAGAAGATGGGTATGGCGCTGGCTAAATTGTCAGAAGAAGATCCTACCTTCAGAGCTAAATATGATGATGAGACCGGCCAGACAGTGATTTCTGGTATGGGTGAACTTCACCTTGAAATCATTATTGATAGAATGAGACGTGAGTTTAAGGTAGAATTGAATCAAGGTGCTCCTCAGGTGAATTACAAAGAAGCTCTTAAGACTACAGTGACTCACAGAGAGAAATTGAAGAAACAAACGGGTGGTTCAGGTCTATTTGCCGATATGGAATTTGAATTAGGACCAGCAGATGAAGATTTCTTGAATAGCGATGACTTTAAATCTGGTAAGACTAAACTTCAATTCAAGTGGGATATCGTAGGAGGATCTATTGATAAAAATTATCAAAAGCCTATCATAGAAGGATTCACACAGATGATGAATAATGGTATCCTTGCGGGGTACAATATTGATTCAATGAAAGTTCGAGTTTTTGACGGATCTATGCACGCAGTTGATAGTAAGCCTATCGCCTTTGAGCTTTGTGCTAAAGAAGGATTTAGAGAAGCTGCTCCTAAGTGTAATCCAATCATTCTAGAGCCTATCATGAAACTAGAAGTTATCACTCCAGAGGAATATGTGGGTGGTGTAATAGGTGACCTTAACAGAAGAAGAGGTCTTCCTAAAGGACAAGAAACAAAACTTTCTGGTACGGTAATTAAAGCAGAAGTTCCACTTTCTGAAATGTTTGGCTATGTGACTCAACTCAGAACAATTACCTCTGGTAGAGCCAGCTCTACTATGGAGTTTGACCATTTTGCTCAAGTGCCAAATAACGTGGCTAAAGAGATTATGGAAACAGCCAAAGGTAAAAAAGGAAACTAATTTAAACTAAAATTAAATTTCAATGCCTCTCAAATTTGGGAGGCATTTTTTTTAGTATTATGCTCATCAGAATATTTTGATTTAGCGTCTTCGTCTAGTAAAGTTTAAATATTCATTACTATTTTACGAATATTTAAAGACTAAAAAGGCAGAGATTTGATAAATTTGTCTTTTTTGTATGAGACCTTATTTCTTTTAAGACAATCTGACCCACTATTTAGAGTAGAACGAGATTTGAGGGATTTAAACTAGAATATATTTATAACAACAGATAATAAAGAGAATGTTAAATCTACTGAGTAAATCTCTCACTAAAATCCTAGGTGGCAATAAGCAAGACAAGGACGTTAAGTCAGCTACACCTTTAGTTATTCGTATTAACGAACTATATGAAACTTTATCCTCACTTTCCAATGATCAGCTCCGAGGGAAAACAGCCGAGTTTAAAACTAGAATAGCTGATTATGTCGCTGACCTTGATAGGGCTATAGAAGACTTAAGAAGTCAAGCTAGTCAAGAGGAAAGTACGATACAGAAAGAGAAATTGCTCAACAAAGTAGATGAACTGATAAAGGAAAAGGATAAGCATCTAGAAGAGGTGTTGTTGGAAATTCTTCCAGAGGCTTTTGCTGTAGTAAAGGAAACAGCTAGGCGGTTTTCTGAAAATCAAAATCTAAGTTTGACAGCAAATGACATAGACCGTGAACTAGCAATTAGCAAGGGTCATGTGACTATCCTAGGTGATCAAGCTATTTATCAAAATCATTGGAAGGCTGCTGGTAATGACGTGGTGTGGAATATGATTCACTATGATGTGCAGTTGATAGGTGGTATAGCCCTTCATCAGGGTAAAATCTCTGAAATGGCCACTGGAGAAGGAAAAACTTTAGTAGCTACACTCCCTGTTTATCTCAATGCACTGACAGGCCTTGGTGTGCATATAGTTACAGTCAATGACTATCTAGCCCTACGAGATAGCGAGTGGAATGCTCCTATTTTTAATTTCCTGGGGTTAAAAGTGGACTGCATAGACCAGACTCCTCCGAATAGTGATCGAAGAAAACAGGCCTATAACTCAGATATCACTTATGGCACCAACAATGAATTTGGCTTCGATTATCTAAGAGATAATATGGTGGAATTTACCGAAGAATTGGTGCAGAAAAAGCATCATTATGCCATAGTGGATGAAACGGATTCTGTATTGATAGATGATGCCCGTACTCCACTGATTATTTCTGGTAGGGTAGATATGACGGATAAGGATGAGGTATTATTTAATCAATTAAAACCTCGTATTGCTCGCATCATAGATCAGCAAAAGCAGATAGTCAATAAAATTTTTAATGAGGCGAAAACCCTAATCAGTGCAGGAGATTTATCAGATACTGGAGGAGGTATGGCTTTATTGAGAGCGCATAGAGGTTTACCACGTTATACGCCATTGATTCGCTTTCTGAGTGAAGAGGGAAGTAAGCAAATTTTGCTCAAAACAGAAGGGAGATATTTACAGGACAATCAGAGGGATATGCCAAAGGTAGATGAGCCACTTTTGTTCGTTATAGATGAGAAAAATAATTCAGTAAGTCTCACGGATAAAGGTATTGAGACTATAACCTCAGGCGGTGAAGAAAAAGATTTTTTTGTGATTCCAGATTTGGGTACAGAATTTGGTAAAATAGATAAGTCTGACCTCAGCCAACAAGATAAACTGAAAAAGAAAAATGAAATCATGCAAAATTTTCGCGAAAAGTCGGAGAGGCTGCATGTAGTGACTCAGCTCCTCAAGGCCTATACGCTCTTTGAAAAAGATATACAATACGTGGTCATGGATAATAAGGTGAAGATAGTAGATGAGAATACAGGACGTATCATGGACGGGAGACGATACAGCGATGGTCTTCATCAAGCCATTGAAGCTAAGGAAAATGTAAAAGTAGAAGCTTCTTCACAGACAGTGGCTACCATTACATTGCAGAATTATTTCCGTATGTATCATAAACTGGCTGGGATGACTGGTACAGCAGAGACAGAAGCCAAAGAATTCTGGGATATCTATAAACTAGATGTCATGACAGTACCTACCAATAAGCCTATATCTAGAAAAGATAGAAATGATCTTATCTACAAAACCAAACGAGAGAAATACAATGCTATCATAGATCAAATAGTAGCCTATCAAGATGCTGGAAGACCAGTCTTAGTGGGAACTACCAATGTGGAGGTGTCGGAACTACTGAGTAGATTACTGACCGTGCGAAAAATAAAGCACAATGTACTCAATGCGAAGCAACATAGCAGGGAGGCTGATATTGTGGCTGAGGCAGGAAAGCCAGGCGCTGTGACTATAGCCACTAACATGGCTGGTAGAGGAACGGATATTAAAATCAGCGATGATATCAAGTCCATAGGAGGTCTAGCTATTATAGGCTCTGAAAGACATGAGTCTAGAAGGATAGACCGACAGCTCAGAGGTCGTGCAGGTCGTCAAGGAGACCCAGGAGAGTCTGTCTTTTATGTGTCACTCGAAGATGATTTGATGCGTATTTTCGGTTCAGATAGAATATCCAAGGTAATGGATACCCTAGGACTCAAAGAAGGAGAGGTGATAGAAAGTGGACTTATTACTAAGCAAATAGAAAAGGCACAAACCAAGGTGGAAGAAAATCACTTTGGTATGCGAAAAAGACTATTGGAGTATGACGATGTTATGAACTCGCAACGCGATGTAATTTACAAGCGTCGTCGCAATGCGCTTTTTGGAGATCGATTGCAGATAGATATTGAAAATATCATATACAATGTATTGGCCGATATCGTTCAGCACAATAAGCAATTAAAAGATTTTGAAAATTTCAATATAGAGATTTTACAATATTTTGGCGTAGAGACTCCGCTGACACCAGAAACTTTTGAAGAGAAATCGAATCAAGAATTGACGGATAGTCTTATGACCATCATTTTAGCTCATCGCAAGCAAAATGCTCAAGAACTTATCACTAATATTTATCCTGCATTTGAAAATATAGCGAAAAATCAGCCGCAGATTATTAATGTGATTCTACCGATAGAGGTCAATGGTCAGGAAATTACCATATACTGTAAACTAAAGGATGCCATTGAATCTAAAGGTCAATCCATCCCTAGAGACGTAGAGAAATCTATCGTACTTTCGAATATAGACGACCTCTGGACCAAGCATCTAAGAGAAATGGACGAACTCAAGCAGTCTGTACAAAATGCTGTTTGGGAGCAGAAAGACCCTATTGTGATTTATAAAAAGGAAGCTTTTGATTTATTTCAGAAGATGATTATGAATTCCAACTTTATGCTAGCGCAGCTTCTGGTTAAATACAAACTGAAGGAAGAGCAAAAGGAATTTAAGGCTACTACACAGGTTCAGCATTCTAATAAAGTCAAGGATATTCAATCGAATAGTGGTGCTTTTGAGTCAGAGGACTATGGCGCCAATGAAAATGACCTTATGAATCCTCCCAAGCGTGAGCCTATACGAGTAGAAAATCGCGTCGGAAGAAACGACCCTTGCCCATGTGGTAGCGGGAAGAAGTATAAGAATTGTCATGGATAGTTATTCTACCATAAATATCCATCCTGCTTGAAACATCATAGTATTAATACCTCCATTAGGTGAAGTTAGTTTTGCATTGCTGATATGTCGTATACCCATGCCGAAATAGGCATAGCCGTCTTTTTTGTATCGAACCATTAAACCTGCTATGGCATTATCAGCAAATATAAATCCATCTCGCTGCCTATCTGGCACACCACTCACGAAATGTGGCCCTGCTCCTAATTTACAGTAGAGATATAGGACATCATTGATTATATTTTTATGTATTAGTATGCCCCCATTGATACCAATTTCTTGACCCATAACTGAATTTACGGAGTCTGCCATGGTGAAAAATTCTGAAGTACCAATCTGCGGCTGCAGCATGAGATCAATTCCCCAGCCTTTTTTAGCAACTAGTTTTCTGTAGTATTCAATGTAGATAAGGTGAGCCTGGTAATGATAATCTAGACTCAATAAGGCTTGACTGCCATAGTTGTAGGAAAAACCAATTTTATGCTTTGCCTTCCAGTCTCCTTGAGCGCTGATATATTTACCCATGAAAAAAAATAATACGAAAATAATAATCCTTACACTCACAATAGCAAGTCGTAAAAATAGAATAAAAAAAAGAATAGAATTAACCTAAATAGGTCTTCAATAATTTACTTCTAGAGGCGGCTCTTAGCTTTACGATGGCTTTGTCTTTGATTTGGCGCACACGCTCGCGGGTTATACCTAATTCTTCGCCAATATCTTCTAAACTCATAGGATGGTCTATACCTATACCATAGTATAGCTTGACTATCTCACGCTGACGGAAAGTCAAGGTAGAGAGCGAGCGCTCGGTTTCCTTTCTCAATGAATCGATATATTCCATATGACTATCAGCAAAGTCAGCATTGTCATTCTGCAATACATCGGAAAGCGAACTAGATTCTCCCTCTATCAATGGGGCATCGAGTGAAGTATGTCTCGAAGAAAGCTTAAGTGTTTGTTCGATTTCTCTCTGAGGAATACCTAAATAAATAGAAAGTTCCTCTACGCTAGGTTCACGGTCATATTCCTGTTCTAGGTGTATGAGGGCCTTTCTAATCTTGGAAAGCGAACCTACTTTATTTAATGGTAAACGCACGAGCCTAGACTGCTCAGCTAATGCCTGCATGATAGACTGACGAATCCACCAGACGGCATAGGATATAAATTTAAAACCTCTAGTTTCATCAAATTTTTGTGCAGCCTTTACTAGACCTACATTCCCTTCATTGATCAAATCATTAAGGGTTAAACCTTGATTCTGATATTGCTTAGCTACTGATACCACGAAACGAAGATTAGCATTGACCAATTTCTCAAGAGCCATTTGGTCACCTTTCTTGATGCGCTTGGCTAGTTCTACTTCCTCTTCTGCGGTGATTAGTTCTACTCTACCTATTTCCTGCAGATACTTTTCTACCGACTGACTTTCTCGGTTGGTAATGGATTTTGAAATCTTTAACTGGCGCATGCTCTAGAAACTAGTTTTTGTTATAACAAAGGATAAACCCCTATTTAGTTGAAAAAGTTCCAAAAATAAGGAATTATTAATTTCCATATGAATAAATCGTTTATTACTTAACCCATTTTGCAGCCGAATTGTCTAAATCCGAAGTATTTTAGGGAATAGTTTTTTGAAATTCCGATTTGTATCGTACAGATTTAATTTTTTGAATGGAAAAGACTTGTATATCAATGCACTATATAGAGCCGCTAATTCTATACTAGGCTCAGAGTATCTTAAAATTATGATTATTTCATCTTCTTGGTTCGGTACAGTGTCGTGATGGCTTTTTTAGTATTTCCAATTCGTACCAATTCCTTCGAGTAGTAGGTTAGTTCGTTTGATTATTCCCTAAGAACCTATTAGTTCTTTTTTAAACCACCACTGCTAAGAGTGTAGATGGTTACCAGAACAAATGCAGAGAACCTTGCTTCTCTATTTTGCGGCCATCGAGATAGGTAATGGATATGAAATATGTGTATACACCTTGTGGAGCTCTTTCTCCTTTATATAATCCATCCCATCCCAATATATCTGGACGATCGCCATCAAAGACTTTCTCTCCCCATCGGTTAAATATTTTCATATTCCCTCGTAAAATATTTTTAGAGTAAAGTTTAAAAACTTTGTTTTCTGCATGATCTGCCAGTGGCGAAAAACTATTGGGTATATAAAGCTCTGTGTTTGTCCGCACATATATCTTGGTGTTGTCACGGGTTACACAGCCATTCCAGTTTTTAATTTCTAAATTATACTGCTGCGTGGCAAAAGGTGTAGTGATAGGATTAGGGCAATCTGAACAGCTCAAACCTGTGCTCGGTGTCCATAGCATATCTTTAATTCTAGAAGAGTCCCCACTTAAAACCTTAAAGGAAAGGCGTGCAGATTCTGCGAGATCTATAGTTTGCTCTTCAGGCAGAACCTTGAAAATAATTTTATCCTTGGCTTTCATGTAGATGCTATCATATACTAGGCAACCATTATCTCCCATCACAGCTATCAAGTATAATCCGGAATCCGTTACTATAAAGTTATTGTTTTTTCGAAAACTCTTGGCATTATCTATACTATAGCTTAAAGGTGAAACTCCAAGACTGGCTTTTATATCTATATGACCTATATCATCACAATCGAGATCAGAACCAATAATGGTATCTATTTGTAAGTACGGCGGATTCTCTATCTTATACTCGCTATTGTTTTTACAATTGTTCTTATCTTCGACGGTGAGTTTGTATACTCCATCCAGAAGATTGGAAATATGATTCGATTGATTTCCATGACTCCAACTATAGAAGTAAGGAATTGTGCCCCCGAGGACACTTATCTTTATCTCACCTTTCGTATCATCTTTACAAACGTTATTTCGAAGGAGGTCTAAGCGAATCCGCAGCGAATCTGGCTGGTTCAGCGTGTATCGCTCACTAACCCTACACAGGCTATCATCGGCAACCGTAACTGTATACTGACCTGCTTCTAAATTATCTATGAAAGGTGCAGTACTACTCAATCTATCCCAAACATAGTTATAGGGGGCTATGCCGCCTTCTGCGCTTACTTCTAGGAGACCTTTGTTATCTTTGAAACATTGTAAGTGCTGCTCTCTAATCGTTTTTATAATAAGCGGCATGGGTTGCATCATACTATAGGTATCGGAGACCAGACATCCTTTGCTATCTATTATAAAAAAAGAATCTACAGTGACTGCTTTTAACCCTTTAATCGTGGGAGCAGTCTGCCATATGCCTTTACTTTCTTTATACTGATATGGAGGGAAGCCATTGATAGCAGTGATAAGAAGCTCCCCCGAAGAGTCATTATAACACCGCAGGTGTTTAGACAGTTTTATAGCATTCAAGCTGCTATTGACGACATTAATCTCTACGGTATCTCTGTTTGTACACTTGGTGACCAAATCCAAAACATAAAGTGAGTATTTAGTGAATATAGAAGTCTTTGTCCAAGGTTGAGCCACTGTATGTGCATCTAATCCTAGACTAGGATTCCACGTGTAGGAACAATTGGATTGTGCACTCGTACCCAGACGTATACTATCTCCAGGACAGTGGATTCGAGTCTGGTCGGCTCCGGCTATGGCTATGGGCAGACTATTTACCTTTAGAGATAAAGTGACGAAACTATCGCAACCTCCACTATTCGACAAGGTATCATAGTAAATGCCCGACAGTGTATGTTGTTTACCATTAAAACTATAGAAACTATCTGCACAAATATTTGCGCTATAGCTAAATGAGGATGTTGATTTGACAGTTAAATACAAATGGATGATACTATCACAGCCCTTGGAATTGATCAATGTATCGAGATAATGTCCAGCTAGCGATAGAAGCTGATTATTGAAAAATAGGGTAGAATTGCTACAAATAGTATCATATCTATTACTCGCACTCGTATCGTTTACAGTTAGGCTGAGATATACAAACGAATCACATCCCTTATGATTCATCAAGGTATCCTTATAAAGACCAGATGTCTTCAAGAGACTGCCATTGAACCATATGGGCAGATTCTTACAGGTCGTCTGAGTATAGAGGTAGGAAGAGGTATCCTTTACGGTTAGATACAAATTTACAAAACTATCGCAGCCTAGTCTATTTATTAGGGTGTCTCGGTATAGGCCAGAGATAGATGGATACTGGCCATTAAACAACTTTGGATGATTCGCACAGATCGTATCATTCTGTATGCTGGTACTCGTATCCGATACTGTCAGGTGAAGGTAAACAAAACTATCACAGCCTAGATTATTCACTAAAGTATCCGCATAAGTTCCCTGGGATATTCTGCTTTTACCATTGAAAAAATAGGACTGATTCGAGCAGATGGTATCAAAATAGTTATAAGTCGATGTCGATCTGACACTGAGGTGAAGATAAACGAAACTATCACAGCCTTGACTATTGACAAGGGTATCTCGGTAGATACCCGCTAGGGTTTGAATCTGTCCATTGAATGATCGAAACTGATTCGAACATATTGTGTCATAGATGCTACTAGCGCTGGTATCGAGAATAGATAAATTGAGATACAAAAAACTATCACAGCCCTGTCGATTGACCAAGGTATCTCTATAAAAGCCAGCGGTATTTAAGTAGACCCCATTGAAGAGGATGGGCTTATTCTTACATACACTCAGCTGGAGTGTCTGTGAAGAAGAATCGGCTACGAGTAAGTGTAAATTGATAAAACTATCGCATCCGAGAGTGGTCGTCAGGGTGTCTCGATAGTGTCCTGTGGTGCTGCGGACTATTCCATTAAAACTGATCGACTGTCCGCGACATATGGATAAGAAACTATCCTTAAAGCCAAACAATCTCAAAGTATCGCGCAGATTGAGGCTAAAATCGCAGTAGAGACCTTTGACTGCCGGTATGACGATATTTAAATTCGTGCTAGGTTTTATTACTGAATAAGTGGCTGTATTTCCGGCACCGATAGTGACACTATCTGAAACCCCATTGATTAGAAAAAATATCTTGGTATTAAACCGACCTGTAAATAAAAAACGAGCGGTACTATCTACGCAGTTATAGGGTAGCTTCATTACCTTAGGTGTATCGCAGTTTGTACCACAGATGCGCACGAGAGGCGGTAGTATAAAATTTGTAGGAACCACACTTGTATTAACCGCAGAACCGTCCCCCATAGATCCATTGACCTTATGACCCACATAGCCATAGCGGGCCGTATTCTTGCGGATATAGGCAGATGTATGTCCACCGACTTCACAGAAAAAAATAGAATCGGTACCAGATATACCAGCAGGTATTCCTAGAAAATTGACCCCAGCATTTACGGGACGACCTAACATCATACCTGAATTATAACCTGCTGTAAAAACTTGGCAGAGAGAATTAATGATAGCCAATCCTGAACCAGAAACAGTGTGCTCATTAGCAGAAATCCATTTGGCATTATTGACCAAGTTACCATTGGTATATCTAGCTTGAATCCAGGTGGTACGGGTGCCCAGTAATAGACTGTCCATGAGCTCTCCATAGGTGTTGTAGCCTAAACAATAGATTTGATTATGGGTATCCAATACATAATAATGATTAGCCGCACCTTGTATCATTCGTATTTGGGTGCAGCCTGCTGGAAGGGTCATCTGGGTAGCTAGACTCCTATTGGCGGCGGCCGTGCCATTGCCAAGATGGGTCGCATCGCCCCAGGTCCATAGGGTATTGTCGCTGCGAAGGGCAAATGCAAAGCGACCACCTCCGCGCGCCGCCACGATACCTGTCAATGGTGAACCAGTGTTGGTCATAACCTGAGACCAGTTGGACGTATTGCCTAGTCCACTATCTCCTCGTATATTAGCATTCCGTGATAAGACATAGACTCGTCCGCTACACGTAGTGATAATGATCGTCTGCCAAGAGGCGAATAGCATTTTCACACTATCCGGGGTGATACCCGCAGGCAGTCCATCTCCCTTTCCATTGATAGTCAGCTTTTGAAAACTCGGCGTGGACACCAGACTTCTGTGTACTACTGCCCCTGTATCTCCTCCGACAAAAAGCCCTGTAGAGGTGAGCACTATAAGCTGTAAATGCCCTGCACCGCCTAAACTGGCTGCATAAACTGTGCCTGTAAGTACCGAATAGTTAGATGCATCGATGCGAGTAGGACTCAATGCCGGAGAACCATTCTGATCTACAGCCTCACCCCATACCATAAATCCTTGATCCTCTGATACAACTGTACTATGATAACCCGAAACCATATTGTCATAGGCGATGGTGTTGGGGTCATTATTGGTAAATACTCCGGCATTTTGATTGCACGAGATGATGCACTGAGCGCTCAGCCACTGGGTAGCTAGACAAAAAATGAGCACTAAGCCTGAGTATCTCAGCATATTAATCACTCTTTATTAAATGGGGATAGCCTATAGCATGGATAACGCCAATGGGGTCTAGGAAGTCAAACTGAATATAGGTCTCATAGGAGCATAGACCGTGCAGATGATAGCGCAGTCTATTCTCTCCGGGGTAGAGATGGGTGATGTTCCTATCTAGCATACCCTGTATACTCGTACCGATGCCCGAGGTGGATACTTCTCTGTACCTAATAGCCAGACTATCTACATGATAGGCCTCTAAATAGACGCTAATCTCCATAACTATATCATTAAGGTCCTGCATCGCCCGAAGGGGTTTGGAAAATGTGATGGTCTCTGCCCGATAAGTCAATATGTATGGCGCTATACGAAGCCTATAAACCGAATCATGATGGTCATGATCACAGTAGCGATGACGAGGGTCAGGAATGAGTCGCATGCTATAGTTGCCCGGTATTGAAAATCTGAAATCCTCTAGATGATCTATTTTCACAAGGCTATCTCTGCCAGTCTCGCTGGAAATTAATACGTGATGTCCTGCCATTTTAATCTGCATAGGTAGTGCGCTATGCATACTCTGGACTAAAGCATATTGTGCATAAACCGAATTCACATTTAGCCCTGTATAGAGTAGGATAAATAAAACTGGAATTCTGTGGCGTTTCATATCTTGTTGGTTTTACATATAAGTATTTTATAGAGAATCCAAACTAGTGCAATACCATTTATTAATTTTAGTTAGTCTAATCTTCATTGGTATAATAGCTTTGTTAGGACCAGTTCCTCCACAAAGATAGACTGTTTTTATTTATTTTACACCTATTTTTTACTGTTTATAAATCCAAAAATGAGGCTGACCTCTCTGGAGCAGTCAGCCTCATTATTAGCTAATTTATAAGCTAGGACAGAAGACCTGCCTATTCTTTTACCAATTTCAAATGACTAATTTTCCCTTCATTGGTCAATTTTACATTGTAAAGTCCTTTGCCTAGTTCTGCTATCTCAAATCCATTGGCACCTTTATGAATAAAATCTCTGTGGTAAACCACACGTCCCATCATATCTGTGATCTCTATCTGCATAGGGCTGCCAATAGTGGCAGTAGATTTCAGAATAAATCCTGAGGATACAGGATTGGGGAATATCGTAATATCTGTCTTAGCTTTCATACTCAGTTGCTTCAGTCTAGGTAGGAAGGGATTGGAATTGTCGAAATCCTTGGTTTTGATATAGATATTATCCGTAAAATCTTCCAATATGGCATGTGCAGAACCATCAATATCGGCGAGATGGTTGTCTGACAAATTTAACAAAGCTGCTCCTTTAGGTATTATTGCCGTATTATGGAGAGCAAAATGGGTGTTGGGTACAAAGGCATTGCATCCTATTGTTGGGTGCCAGAAAGGTCCACCAGGTCCACCAGGTCCTCCACTCATTGAAACCATAGAAGAAAAATCTGGTGCGCCATAATAGGATAATGGTAATGCAAGGGGACCTAAAAACATAGGTTTTCTACCGCTATTTATAAAATTATTGGAAACAGTAACATCCGTAGGAAAATTCACAGTATTCGTCCAGATAGACTGAGCTATATCCACTCCCACATAACGGAAACTATTGGTTTCTTGATCTTCATTAATTTGGTTGACTGGAATTTTTACTTGGCAGTCCATGTTATTGATGATAGCAAAAATATGCGGGTCTATATCCCAGCAGTCAGGATCTTCTGGTGGGCAGCTATTTGTCAAAACAAAGGTATTTCTGTGGGCATGGAATATGGATTCACTATAGGACTGTCTTCCGAAATGCTTTACATAATTAGCAGTAGGTGTCAATATTTCTTCATAGACCACAGCATATCTGTCTAAGCATAGATGATATGGATTATTTACACCAGGACTAAAACTAGTAGAGCCAAAATCGTCTGTACGCGAATAGTTCGAAGAAATTTCAGGATATCGATACGCATTTGTGCTTGAACTTGGAGCATTGAAAAAACTCGATATATCATGATAGCTTATCTGTGAGTTGGGATATTGAGCGTTTACCGCAGCATTGGGGTCATTATTTCCCGGAATAAGCTTAATCACATTCACATAATCTGTAGATGAATTTGAATTCTGCGCTACGTATGAAATATGATAATCATTGCTAATATCAGGATGACTAAAAGTCTCCACATTGAGATATAGGGCAGGGTCACAGTAATAGTTCACATCAGCATGATCCTCCATGTCATGTCTTATGTGAGGATTCGTAGTATTATTAGCTATAGTAGACTTGATGCTTTGCGTTATCCAGCTAAATGGTGCAGAAACGGATGGCTGTCGAAAAGTGGCATATATAATGTCACCACCTATTTCATAAACAATAGAGGGTACATGCTTGTAATTTTTTTCACAAACTCTTGGATTGATGCCATTAGCAGAGCCTGGAATAGACTGCGGAAATGCGACAGGATACGTTAAGGATATTGGATTGATAGCTCCTGTTGTCGTATTATAATCGAATCTGTCTATCATTATATTTCCTGAGCCAGTAGACTCATATACAAGATAGAATGAATTGTCTCCAGAATAGCATACATGTGGGTTTTTAGCACTTGTAATGATGTGGCTAGAAACAACGGCATAGGAGGCTGGAAACCCAGACCATAGCTGATTAATAGAACTGTATAGGTGTACTTCAAAAACTGCTGGTGACACCTCCTCCTCAGTGGCTATAATGGATACAAAACTATTAGAAGTGCTAGTAGACACATATTGTCCACACATTTCTATTTTGTTCTTAATATTCGCACTCACACCAGTGAGCTGAATAGGGTTGGTGGTTGGTGTATTGACAACAAATTGTGCGGTCAATACCCCGCAAATTGCCAGACTGAGACAAAAAATGATGTGTTTTTTTAAGCTGATTTTTTTCATAATTGTTAGTTTTTAAATTATTTTATACAAAAATAAGGAATAGGAAATGTCAATTTTGTCTAAATAGGGACTAATTTGGAAATTAAATAGACATATTTGTCAAATATTCTTAGTTTTGCATTAAAATATATGTATGGTAGAAAGTGAAATTTCAGAATTAATAGATAAAATAAAGGAAGAGCGTGAGCTACAGAAAATATTCTCTGCCGAGATGTCTGCTTATCTGGAAATCAGTGATAAAACCTACAGCAGAATCGAGAAAAAAGAGTCCGACCTATCTATGAAGCATTTTTTTATGATTTGTAAAAAACTAAAACGGAAACCAGAATATTTTTTTGGCGGAGGCAATTCATTTTATTTTAGTGATTGTCACTACAGTGGTAATCATAATATTTACAATATTTCAGACATTCCAGATGAGAACAAGAAAACATTATTAGCCTTGGCACAGATTATTGTTAATAATACAGGGCAGTAGTATCTATTATCTTGCCTTAGTTACCTATTATTAAATTTGAAATTAACTAATTTGTTTTAATTTCTAAAGTAGGATTATTCTATATAGGTCTTATACCGAATGGATATCTTTAACAGACCAATTTTGTGGTCTAAAAATCTATAACATCGGTATATACTCCCGCACTTGCGGAATAGGCTTTGATTTATGACCATATCACAATGGCATAATTTGTATTTAGGTTATAGTTTTTTCTTTGACTAAAACCTGATGACTTATTTTTGGTAGCATCTTCTTTAATGACTTCAATTATTAACACATATCGTTTCCAAATATTACTAGGAGCTATCCTAATAGTTCATATGCTGGGCATGACCAATGATATTTTCAACGGAGATTCTGCCCTGTATGCTAGTATAGCGAAAAATATAGCTGAATCAGGAGATTGGCTTATATTAAACTCCGTGATGCAGGAGAACTGGATAGATAAGCCTCATTTGGCTTTCTGGATATGGGCTGTATTTATAAAGGTTTTTGGGAATACCAGCTTGGGATTCAAACTACCAAGTCTATTAGCCTTATTGGTTCTTTTGCGTTACGTTTTTCTCTTTTCTAAAAAGCATTACGATGAATCTACCGCTTGGACTAGTGTCATTGTTTTAAGTTCATCATTACATGTTTTCATATCTACGAATGATGTGCGCATTGATATTTTTCTCCTCACATTTATGATGGGAGCTATTTATCACCTACAGCAGTACTTGAACTCTCATCAGATAATCCAGCTATTGATAGGAGCCTTTTTAGCAGCAATGGCGGTTATGACTAAGGGCATATTCGTTGTCATTCCTATTGGAGTTTCGGTTTTAGTGACCATTTGTCATCAAAAGAAATTTCGATGGCTGTTATCGTGGCATTGGCTGTTAGCGGCCTTCGTTTTTCTAGGAGGAATTCTCCCCGCCTTGTATGCGCTCATGGTTCAGTTTACTCATTTTACAGATAGTCATATCTTGGGTCAGAAAGTTAGCAATTATCTCCAATTTTTCTTCTGGGATAGTCAGTTCGGGCGTTTTAACTCCAATTTAGGTCAGGTGCAGTCTAATGGAGATCCTTTTTTCTATCTGCATACTATTTTATGGTCTTTTGCTCCGTGGAGTTTGCTATTGTTGATGACGTTTTTCCTTAAAAAAAATCCTTTTAAAGAATACATCTCGACGGCTTGTTTTGCGGTCTTGTTTGTGATTATTTCTATTTCCAAGACGCAACTTTCTCATCACGTTCTAATTTTATTACCGTTTTTGAGCATAATTTTAGCAGTCATATTTAGAGTATCCTTATGGCGATTGCAACATCCATTGTTTCATTTCGCAGGCTATGTTTTTTTCTTTATGATTTTAATAGCAGGTTTGTATTTGACTTATTTTGTTTTAGAGATTTCGATAGGCAATCACATTACCATACTTATTTTGATTATTTCCATTCTTTTCTTTATGAGTAAATTTCTTATAAAGCAGAGAATTTTTATTTTATTTACTTCCATATCTTTATTCTTGGGATTATACTTGAATACTATCCTGTATCCTGAAATATTAAAATATCAAGCGGGAAAAGTAGCGAGCGATTTTTTGAAAAAAAATCCTAAGTATAGCGTTGTTGAAGAATTTTATGCAAATATTTCATTGCTAAATTTTTATAGTCCAATTCCTTTGAAGAATACAAAGTTGAAAAATATGGATGAGCTGTTAATGAAGCAAAAGCAAATTTTATACACCAATGATTATGGAGTTTCCTATCTTGAGGAGCATAATGTAAACTATAGAATCTTAGATAGTTTTTATGATTACAGAACCACGGTTCTCTCATTAAATTTTCTCAGAAAATCCTCCCGAGAAAATGAGTTAGAAAAACTTATGCTAGTAGAGATTAATCCGATTTAAAGCCCGAAAATTATATAGTTTTTATCTTCAAAAGCCATTTTTAAAATCGGCTTCTGATATTTATAGTTCTTATCTATTATCAACCATTTATATTTTTTATTTCTATAAGAATTTAATTTGATTGTATCGGTCATTTCAGATTCATTTATGTAGCATCCGTTTCGATTAGCTAAATATAATTGTTGTGGATTTGAATTCGTATTGATTAAAATTTTAGGGATGTTTTTTGATTTATCTATACTATCCAATTTAGATTTAAGTGTCAGTTTGTATAATTCGCTAGCTTTGATTCTAAAGTCATGCTGCTGGTTAGCTATACTTTCTATTATACCTGCTAGGAATAAGAAGAGTATTAACTTGTTTTTTGAATGATTTAATCCGTAGGCGATGATAAAAGCCAATACAGGTATAAATGGTATCATATAATAATTATGATGATAAAAAAAGTAACCGGCTTTGAATATGTATAAACTGAATATAGCAGAGATCATAACTATTGGCAACCAAACATGTTTTTCATTTTTGCGAATTAAGGTATAAATACCCCATAGCACTATGGTGAAAAGGATATAGGAACTGAATGAATGAAAAATAACATTAAACATGGTCTCCCTTGGATGGGAAATAACGTCTATAATTCCTTCAAGTAATGGTTTCCCGAGATTGGTCCAGTTACCATAGGTAAGTGAAACATATGGTCCCCACATAAAGTACCAAATAAAAACAATGGCCGAAGATATAGCAGTCAAAAGAGCCAATTTAATCGTTGTCGCATTTGTTTTGAATACAAGTAAATATAATGGTATTGTGTAATAAATTACAGCTGGGATCTTAGATAATCCTCCTAAAGTAAGTAAAATAAAAAAGAGGACCAAGTGATACCAAATCTTAGTATTCCAATATTGATATGCGAAATAAAAACTAATCAAAACTAGGGAAATACAAAATGTATCAGGCATCATTTTTCTAGAAAATATAAACCAGCAGGAAGCAAGTAGAGCTAAAACACTATTTCGAGCAATTTTTTTATTAAATAAATTTGTGATTAAGTACCCATAGGATGCTATACCTATAGAGCTAAAGATTAAGTTTATCAATCTACCATACCAGTGTTCATATCCGAAAAGGAGCGATAATAGATAATGCAAATAACTAAGTAGTTGAAATTCACCAGCTATAATATTACTGATACCACAGGACTCATTCACTCTAGGATATAAAATATTAGCATCGGTAGTTAAAAAGTTTCTTGCTATCATTAACCCAGTGCATTGTCTCCAGCTATGCTGAATCTCAAGAGGCGGGTCGGTAATTCCATATAACCTTAATATAAAAAAAACTATGATGAACCACCAATAATCTTCACCTAGATTTAGTATAAGTCGCTGGAATGATTTGATAAGTTTCATCTCGTTATGTCTTATACTAGATGATAGACTTGATTTAAAATAAAATAGCAAATTTAGCTTCCGTCAATTCCGCTGCACCATAGTGTACTTTCAATTGAACTCCAACACTCATTCCTATTTTATCTGATTTTAAGGGTATCCTATAACTAAGCCCCCATCGCTGATAGAAAAATTTTCTAAACTGATAATAAGAGTAGAGATAGGCACCGATAGAGGCATGCAGACTCGTTCTCCCAAAAAACAATTCATTGCCAAAAGTTAAAGCTAGGTCTGCATTATCTTTGAATTCGGTCAGATTATAGTCCGGATCGTAGTCATTATTTTTATACTCTGCACTTATGCCTAATTTCAGTGCATTGATTCTGCTTGTATAGAATAGTCGATTGTAATGTATGGAGTAGGTAGGCAGCACTATATTTTTGATGCTTCCACCTATATAGCCCCCTCTATCAGATAGACCAGGGCAGAGAGAAATTTCATTTTTAAATTGTTTGACATAGTTTTTGTTATTGATAAAGGAATCCTTTTTAAATTTATCATCGATTCTATAGCTAATTCCTACAGTACTAAAAACAAAGTTAGTTCCAAGATTAGGCAATGTGGTTCGTCCATTTGAGTAATGCAGAATTCCAATTTGCGGCTTCAGATATAACTTATCCATTAGTTCAAATTCTAATCCTGCGAGTAAAGTAGCAGTTAAATTCAGATGAGAGCCAATAGCTGTGTTAAGACCTTGAAAAGAGGTTTCAAATTCTTTAGTTAAATAGCCTGCTCCCATGCCAGTGGTGATTTGAAAATTAAATTTATTTTTTTCAATAAGAAAAAATGTCAAAGTAGCATTAACGCCAAGAGAATTGCCAAATATTTCATTATCACCATAGCGCACTGCATTAGCAGCAATTCCTATTGCTGGATAATTAAATTTTTCAAAAAAAGGACTTGCTTTCCTAGGTCGTTTAGTATATGCAAATCTTAAACCATAAGTGGGCTCAGTAATAATAGCTGCTGCTGCAGGAGAGTGATTAAAGAGTGTGCCAAATAATGGATAGACTTCCAGATTAGTCTGTTGACTATGGATTGAGTTGGAAATAAATAGAAAAATTAGAAAAGAATATCGTAACATAAATAGTATTATAACTGATAACCTCTTACCAAGGGTTCTACATCCAAAGTACAAAAATCTTTTTTCAAATACTTAAAATAACCTACAATGGCTATCATGCCTGCATTGTCAGTACAATATTCAAATGAAGGTATAACCACATCTATATTATGTCTATGACCATAATCGAGCACAGCACTTCTAAATTTAGAATTGGCAGATACACCGCCTGCTATAGATATAGCTTGCACTGGATATTGAGTTGCCGCCTTGTCTAATTTATCTATCAAAATATCGACGATGGTTTTTTGCACAGAAGCACATAAATTATGTATGTTTTCTTTGATAAAATGAGGATTTTCCTTTTCCTTTTTTTGAAGAAAATAAAGGATAGATGTCTTTAATCCACTGAAGCTAAAGTTGAATTTTTCTATTTTAGGTTTTGCAAAGGTAAATGCATTCTCATTGCCCTTCTGGCTAAGTCTGTCAATCCATGGACCGCCAGGATAATCTAGCTTGAGCATTTTTGCAGCTTTGTCAAAAGCTTCTCCAGCAGCGTCATCAATAGTAGTACCAATCACTTCCATGTCTAAATAATCTCTTACGATTATGAGCTGGGTATGACCACCCGATACCACAAAACTTAAGAATGGGAAAGAAGTGTTTTTATGTTCGATGAAATGAGATAAGACATGAGCTTGAATATGATGCACATCAATTAGTGGAATATCTAAAGCCATAGCCATAGCTTTGGCAAAGCATACCCCTACTAATAATGACCCTACTAATCCGGGACCTCTAGTAAATGCTATTGCCACTAATTCGTCTTTTGTGACTCCCGCATTTTCTAGTGCTGTCTCTACCACAGTCACTATTTTAACCTCATGGCTACGAGAGGCTAGTTCTGGGACCACTCCCCCAAATTCTTCGTGTATCCTTTGAGAATAGACTATATTAGATATAATTTCTCCATCAATACATACGGATGCAGACGTGTCATCGCACGAGCTCTCAATAGCTAAAATTATTATTCTATTTTGTTCTGTCACTTTCCTAATGATTTATCTTCTGTAGGAGCATGCTTTTCATCTTTCAATACATTATCTAGTGTCCATTCAATAGTTTGTTTGAAGACCGAACTCCTTATGTCGCAATTTTCTAAATGACAATATTCACAGCAAAATGGCTCACAGGGATCTGGATGAATAAACAACTCTACATTAGAGTTAAAATGCTGATTGATAAATTGGTGCATTTCTTTCATCTCATTATGCACCTCCTGATTAGTATAATAGTAAGGTAACGTCACATGGGCATCTAGATGGTACTCCGCTCCAAATTTTAATATTCTAAGATTATGAATGTCGATCCAAGCATTTTTTCTACACTTTTGCAGGTGGCGTATGACCTTATCTAGGATAGCTTCATCTGCTGTGCCTAGTATATCTAGAATAGATGTTTTCATGACTTTTATACCTTGATAAATTATATACATACCAGCAGCTATACCAATTACAGTATCAATCCATTGCCATTTTGTAAAATACGCGATCACTAAACTGATTAATATCCCAAGCGTAGTATAGCCATCTCCTTTTAGGTGTTGGCCACTTGAAAGCAGGGCAGGGGATTGATTTTTTTTACCTTTTCGTTCTGAATAAATGCCGAGTGCATAGTTTGCAAAACCCAGCCCCAACAATGCTCCTAGGGTAATACTAGATAGCTTTAGTTCATTCTGATTCAGATAGTCTATTCCAGACTTTACCATGGTGATAACTCCTGCTGCGAATAGAAGACCACCTTCAATTCCAGCAGCTAAAAACTCTATTTTCCCATGTCCATAAGGATGTGTTTTGTCGCGCGGTTTGGCAGAGAGATAGAGACTGTATAAGGTAATGGTATTCGCTGAAACATTTACTAAACTCTCTAACGCATCTGAAAATATCGCATTCGATTTCGTGGTGTAGTAAAGGTAAAATTTAAATGCAGCTACACCTAAACCAGCTATGAGAATGTAGAATTGAAATCTAAAATTAGACATAGTGTATGCAGGTAGACTATGCGTAGCCAATATAATTCTGTGGACTGATAGCCTTTAATTCTATTTTAACATCATCCGATACGACTAAACTATCTATAAATAGATGAAAGTCTTCCTTGCTAGGCTTTTTATTGGTTCGGCTAAAATCTTTCAAAAGTTCATAAGGTTTAGCTATTCCTTCTCGTCTTAGTATGGTTTGAATCGCTTCTGCTATAACTATCCAGTTGTTTTCGAGTTCTTGATTAATCGCAGTTTCGTTAATAGTGAGTTTGCTAAATCCTTTGACTAAAGAGTGGTAGGCAACTTCAAAATGACCATATGGCACTCCAATATTTCTCAAAACCGTACTATCCGTCAAATCTCTTTGTAATCTAGAAATTGGAAGTTTTGATGATAAGAATTCCAAAATAGCATTGGCAAACATTAGATTTCCTTCAGCATTTTCAAAATCTATAGGATTGACTTTATGAGGCATTGCACTACTGCCAGTCTCGTTCTTATTGATTTTCTGTGTAAATACTTCGTAAGAAACATAGGACCATATATCGCGAGCTAAATCTATCAGTATGGTATGAATACGCTTAGTGGTATCTAGTATATGAGCCATGCCGTCGTAGTGCTCTATCTGCGTAGTGTATTGCTGTCTAGTCAGACCGATTGAGGCTAGAAATTGATTGCCAAATTCTACCCAATCAACTTCTGGATAAGCTACTTTGTGTGCATTAAAATTTCCAGTAGCACCGCCGAATTTACCTCCATGCTCTACATTTTCTAATAACCTACATTGTTTTTCTAATCTATCAGCGAATACCTTTATTTCCTTACCTAAGGTTGTGGGAGAGGCTGGTTGACCATGAGTCTTAGCTAGCAGAGTCACTTCCTTCCATTCATTAGATTTGGCGTTCAGTGTATGAATGATTTCCTTCATATGAGGCAGATAATTCTGCTCTAAATAGCGCTTCAGCATTAACGGAAATGCTGTATTATTAATATCCTGTGAGGTCAATCCGAAGTGGATAAACTCTGTATTGAAATTAACACCAATGGAATCAGCTCTTTGTTTTATAAAATACTCTACCGCTTTTACATCATGATTAGTCGTAGATTCAATATCCTTAACCTCTAAGGCATCAGATTCAGAAAAATGCTCTATAATACTGCGTAAACTGGCGGCCTCTGCATCTTGGAATTTTTTAAAACCTTTTAAATTTAGTGAGGCTAACTGAATCAGATATTCTATTTCGACCTCTACCCTCGTTTGAATTAAAGCGAATTCAGAAAAAAATATTGATAGGCTCTCTGTTTTACTGCTATACCTGCCATCTATTGGAGATATATGGTGAATGCTATTTTTAGTGCTCATACTGCAAATATATTTAGAATGATGTAAAGAAAATTGGATAGTTTTGAAAAATATAGATGAATCAGACGTGTATAGTAGTCTCATAAATAGTTTTTTTATTTGGAAGCAAAAAAGGCTGACTCAAAACTATCATTTAAATATAGAGTCTCAAGGGCATCTTCTAGATGATATAATTAAAAAGAATAAGTCTTGTGAATATCTAAAATCAATAGGGATAGAGAATATGGAAGGTTTTCAAATTCATTGTCCTGCCGCCAACTATGACGATATTGAAAATTATATTCTAGAAATTAAGGAAGGAAGATCAAATAGACTAACAACTGAAAAAATTGTTGCTCTGGCTATGTCCAGTGGTACAACGAGCCGCAGCAAGTTTATTCCTTTGTCTGCATCTGGTATAAGCGCTAATTATACAGCAGGTAAGACCATGCTCAGTCAATATATAGCGCACAACACAAAGTCTAAAATTCTGGAGGGAAAAAATTTTTCTTTGACGGGAAGCTATACTAAGGTCAATGAGCTCATAGTAGGAGACGTCTCTGCTCTTTTCACCTATTTCCTTCAGCCTCTATACAAGCCGTTTCGAGTTCCAAATAGAGATATAGCCACGATACCAGATTGGAAGGATAAAATGGATAAAATGATTCCTATTCTCGCCAAGAGTGACGTTAGATGGATAGCGGGTATACCTTCATGGATGAGTATGGTCATAGATCGAGTAGAAGACTATACTCAGAAAGATATTTATAAGGTTTGGAAAAATATGGAGGTTTATTTCTATGGAGGAGTTAATGTGAAGCCATTTGAGTCTTATTATAGGGAGAAATTTGGAGATCATTTGGCTCTGTGGCAAACCTATAATGCAAGTGAGGGTTTTTTCGGATTACAAATGGACCCCAATTCAGATAGTCTTGGCTTTCTCCTAAATACAGATAATTATTATGAGTTTATACCTTATGCTGAGATAGAGAATAAAAATCCATCTATCCTTTCTATAAAGCAGCTAGAATTGGATAAATCTTATGAACTTCTTATTACCAATACATCGGGTTTGTATCGATATCGCATGGGAGATATACTAAAAATAACAAATATAAATCCAATTCGTTTTGAGATTGCTGGACGGACCAGAAATAGTATCAATGTTTTCGGAGAGGAACTTATGGTAAATAATACAGAGAAAGCGATTACAGAGCTAAATAAGGAAATGAATTTTTTAATTAAAGATTATACGATAGCGCCTGTAATTACTGGAAATTCAGGACATCACCACTGGCAAATAGAATTTATAAAAGAACCGCAAAGTTTATTTCATTTTCAAACACGATTAGATGAAATCATCCGTCAACTAAATTCAGACTATGATGCCAAGCGATATGATGATTTAGTGTTAAAACCATTGACTATAGAGTTATTGGATAGAAATTCAATGGATAAATGGATAGAAGCCACCAAGCGGGTATCCGTGCAGGCTAAGGTTCCAAAATTATGGAAGGATACAAGTATTCAGAAACAAATTAGTGCCATTATGAATGCTTAGGAATAAAAGCTTTTGCTTTTATATAAACATATTGAAATATTAAAAAACTAGCTATCCATAAAACAAGAATGCATCCATGAAATTGAGGTTCATTCCATTTAAGACCTATAATAATAATTATCATATTTATTATTAATAATAAACTAACCGCCTGCCAGTCTTTCAAACCTAAGAAAACTAGGTGATGGGAGATGTGATCTTTCCCACCTACAAAAGGTGATTGTTTTCTCAATAGTCTATGAATAATTACTGTAGTTGTATCAAAAATAGGTATGGTGAAGAAAAGAAGGGGTAAAAAAAACTGATTTAATTGAAAATAACCACCGTCCGCAGTTCTATTCTGCCACAAAGTAAACATAGAGATATGAGCTAGCACTATACCTATAAACTGAGAACCAGAATCTCCCATATACATCCTAGATGGATACCAATTAAATATTAAAAAACCCAGTAAGGCTCCTATCATAGAGATAGTTATTATGTTACTTATCGTATAGTTTTTAATAACAAAGATTATCGCAAAACCTATTAATATACTGATAGATATAGAAGCGGTTAGTCCATCCATATTATCGAGCAAGTTGATCGAGTTCATTAGAAATACTACCCATAGAATGGTGAAAAAACTATTCCAGAATAAACTAGGCGAAATTGGAATGATTTGATTGAAGCAAACTAGAGTAACTCCGCAAATAATCTGTCCTAATAACTTTAATAGTGGATTCGTATTTCTAGCATCGTCTATAAGCCCAATAAAAAACCCAATAGAGGCAGCTGACAAAAGTGAGACATCTCTATAAAAATCGAAACTATCATTTGGAAATACATTGGCCAGTATTAAACTCGAGAATATGGCATAGAAAATTAAAAATATAATATAAAAAGATAAGCCTCCACAGGAAGGTTTAAGCTTTTGCCATCGAATTTCCTCCTTTTCAGATATATCTCTATTACCTAAATTTATAGAGTAATTTAATAAAATCCAATTGACTGAAGTGGAAATAAGAAAACTGATAGAAATAACTAAAACGAAGGATAACATGGTTTATAATTTCCAGTCTAAATAATTAAAGAACCGCTTAAATATACCAAGTTTTTTTCGCTCGTCTGTGTCAGTATAATAGCCGTTTTCGGATTCTTGGTATTTGCCATAGCCATAGCCATAGCCATAGCCATAGCCATAGCTTGAGTTGACATAACTAGAAGGTCCTTCTCCAAAATGATTTACAATAAGAAATAAATTTGAATTTTTCTTTAAATTATCAGTTTCATTAAGCACATTTACGAAACTCTTATGAGAATGATTTAATTTAACCAAATAGAGTGGGATATCTACTTTATTGACTATTTCAATTGATTCATTCACTAGGCCTATAGGAGGCGTATCGATAAATATATAATCATACTTCATTTTAAGCTCTGTCAATATATCATCGAACCTCTGGCTAATGATGAGCTCTGAAGGATTAGGTGGAATTGGCCCAGAGGTAATAATATCTAAGTTTTTTATATCCACACTTCGATGTATGCAGTCATCAATTTTTACAGATTTATCAGTCAATAAATTGCTCATCCCTAAAGAATTGGAGAGCTTGAACGATTTTGAAATTCTAGGTTTTCTTAAATCGAGGTCTATAATCAACACTTTTTTATCCAGCAGAGCATGAACAGCTGCTAGGTTTATAAGCACAAATGTCTTTCCTTCACCTGGTATTGTACTAGTAGCACAAATGGTCTGATAGTCGTCTGCGGAAGTATACTTAAGGCTAGCTCTTATTTTCTTAAATACTTCTGAAATTCTAGACTTAAAGTTTGAAAGCACTACTAGTCTTGATTCAGGTGAATTCTTGTTTTTTACATTTAAATCTTCAGCTTCAGGCACAAATGGAATATAACCCAATATTGGCACATGGGTCTTACGTTTTATTTCTTCTACCGAGACGATTTTGTCTAGGTAGATATAGCGCATGATAACTATGCCAAAAGAAATTATAATAAATAATAGGAGACTACCGAAATATACGAGGTTATTTCTTGGATAAATTTGTTTTTCTGTGGTTTTTGGGGGTTGAATTAAGATATAATCTGCTCCAATGGAAGACTTAAGTATTAGATATTGAATCTGTTTTTCAATAAGATCGAAAACATATTTTTCTTTGATATCTAATTCTTTTTGAATTTTAGAGAGGTACATGTCTTTCTCTGGTAGGCCAGCTAATCCAGATATAGTCAATTCCTTTTTCTGTCTATATCTTGCTATTCGACTTTGTGATGCAGTTATTTCATTTTTAAGACTTCTCTGTATTGTTTTTATCTGTTCTTGAATTTGTCTATCTAGAATAGCTATAGTTGGATGGGATGGTCTTAAATCTACTAAAAGTTTACTTCGCTCTAATATTAACTTTCCTAATTCTTTATCGTCATTCAAATTTAGACTCTCCATACTATGGTTAGTATTGGCATCTATTTCTCTCTTAATTCGCTCTAAAGTGGATAATTCAAATTCCAATCCGTCCATTTCTTTTTTATAGAGCTCTATATCTGAAATACTAGACTCTAGTTGAGCACTTGGATTATAGGCAGAGTTTGAACGCACATAATCTAATTTTTCATTCTCACTCGCCTTTACTTGTCTATTGATAGTATCTAAAAATCCTTTAATATAATGTATAGAATTTTCTATACGCTCAGCATTTTCCATTTCATCTAGACGGAGAAATCCAGTTATGATATCTGAAAGAAGTTTTTCAGATTTACTAGGTGTGGAGCTCTTTAGAGAAAAGTATATGTTTGGACTGGCATTGGTTACATTCACTTGTGACAAAATGAAATTGAGAACCTGCTCATTTGAATTAAATACAACTGTATATTCTCCCTCTATATCATTTTCCGTAACATTTACCTTTATTTTTAAATCCTGGTTTCTATATGTCGTTTCGGTTTTTAAGTTTTTGATTTTTACGTTTTTGCCGTTTGCCAAATAAGTTAAATCAAACGAATTTTTATCATGAAAGTCAAAAAGAACTTCTGTATTATATACAGACTTATTATAAATTTTGAAATCATTATCTAGGACGAAAACACTTCCTGGGTTTAGTTCGAACCTTTTATAAAACATTCTCCCTTTCTTAAAATATTGAACTTTTAGTTGTAGAGAATCCATCAGTTTATTGATGAGTAAGTCGGATTTTATTATTTGAATGTCTCTATTTAATTTATCCTCATCATTAGATTTAATAAAGTTAATATTGTCATTGCCTAGTATAGTATTATTATTTTCCTTTTTTTTGATTAAGGCAGCCTTTGTTTCAAATATGGGTGTCGTGTAGCGGAGGTACAAGAATGGTATCAGCAGACTTAGGAAAAATAGAGGGATTATGAAGAACAGGGATTTTTTTGTTATATACAGTAGGAGATTTAATTCAAAATTTTCAAAAAAATCTTGAATTAAATCTCTTTTTGGTATACGATCTCCTGTGGTTGTATTCAATGCGATATTTTATTTGGTAACAGTCACAAGTAAAACTATAGTGGATAAAATACCAGATAGTATTGCTAACGGTGTTGTGATTATAGGTGTTATATCTTGCATACTATTATATAATTTTCTTTGTTTTTCTGGTATGTAGACTATATCTTTTGACTGTAAATAGATTTCAGAATTTTGTATTCCCTGAAAAGTTTGAAGGTTTGCTTTATAAATGGTAGGTTGTTTCAAATCACCTCGAATTATTAGTATTTCGGCACTACTATGATGTCTTTCGAGACCACCAGATTTTGCTATGACTTCAAAAATACTCGTTGGGGTCCTATTTAGTTGAACAACACTAGCTGTATTGCCTTTGAAAAGAAACACTCGTCTATTTTCAACTCTAAGTTGCACAAATGGTTGAATATAATTACTTTCAAACCTTTTTTCTAACAACTCTTTCAATCTACTTTCCGTATGATTATTAACGACTATGGCGCCTAGAATTGGCAGCTTAAGAATACCCTCATTAGAAACTATATAGGTGGACTGTGATACTTGCTGTCCAGCTTCTTGTGAATTTGTTACATTCGTTCTAACGGCCTCTATTAATTGAGCTCCCTGACGTGTATATAGTTTTATGCTAATTTCATCTCCTGGCTGAATTAGATAATCATTATTAAGTTCATCTATAGCGCGACTCATTTTCTTAGTATTGATATCCTGAAACATTGAATTTTGATAGGTTTTGCAAGAACCTAACAAAAAAAGCAAAGATAAAAGGGTGCAAAAAACGCGTTTTATGTTCAAAATTATCATAATAAACCGCAAAAATACTAGGATTTTTCTGATTGGTTGAAATATTCTTTAGGAGTGAATCCAAACTCCTTTTTAAAGCTGTAAGAAAAGTAGGTCGTGGAACTAAATCCTACTTTAAATGCTATTTCTGTTACATTGGCTACTTTATTCTTTATCAGTTCCTTTGCTTTTTCAAGTCTTATTTTCTGAATATAAAAATTAGGAGTTGAGTTATTGATTTTTTTGAACCTTCTAATAAGAGTGAATCGACTTACATTTAGGTGTTTGGCTAGGTCATTGACCGATAGACTTTCATTTTCTAAATGGTTTAAAATGAATTCTTTAGCTTGATGCAGAAAAGCATGATCAGACGATACTAAATCCTCATCCGAAAGTTTGAGTATATTCGATGAAAATTTATCTAAAATCTTTTTACGCTGCTCTAGCATATTGCCGATTGTCTTGGATAATTCTTCTATATTAAACGGTTTAGTGATATAGGCATCTGCTCCAGATTCTAGCCCTAGCAGTTTATCATTGACCTGTGTTTTAGCAGTAAGAAGTATTACGGGTGTATGGTTTAGATTCTCATCTTGTTTGATAAAATTACAAAGCTCTATCCCATTCATAAGCGGCATCATAATGTCACTCAAAACTATATCTGGTATATGTTTTTTTATTTTAGCTATGGCCTCTCGTCCATGATCGGCTGTATATACCTTGTATGTTTCTTGTAATACTTCTCGCAATAGTTTCTGAATCTCCAGATTGTCCTCTACTATTAGTATGGAATTTTTCTTAGTACTCGCAGTAGAATCGCTTTTTTGTGTAGTTTTTTCTCCTTTTTTTAATTTTTCAATACGCTCGATAGGTAGCGTAATCTTGAATTTCGATCCTTTGTTTTGTTCGCTTTCTAGTTTGATTTCTCCATGAAGCAGAGATACTAATTCTTTGACAAAACTAAGTCCCAACCCACTTCCTTTGACATCTTTGGTAGTCGGTATTCTATAAAACTTATCAAAAACATGTTCCTGATACTCTGGAGCTATACCAAGACCATTGTCTTTGATGACCATGGTCAACACATCGTGATCTATATCTGCATTAAATTCTATATTTCCACCATTCTGTGTAAATTTAAGTGCATTGGAAAGTAAATTACTTATGATTTTTTCTATCTTATCCGTATCGAAATAGCCTTGAATCGTTTTTTTAGGTAGATGGTAGGTGAAATTGATACCTTTATCATACATCTCAGGTTCGAAAAGATGAATCATGTGCCATAAAAGCGGATTAATGGTCCCTGCTTTTTTCATGACGGGCATTTTTCCTTCTTCAATTTTATTGATATCAAGGAGTTGATTGAGGAGGTGCTGCATATGCTGCACATGGGTGGACACATTGGTCATACGGGTGCGTATGACATCGATATTCGTCTCATTTCTGAGCATTTCTAGCGGTGTATTGATGAGGGTAAGTGGCGTGCGAAATTCATGGGTGAGGTAGGAAAATAAATTGTTTTTATACTCATTGATTTCGCGCTCTTTGGTGTATTCCAGTTCTTTTTTCTCTAATTCAAAATTTACCTGAACCTCATTGACCTTAGCTTGAAGAGAGAAATTGAATAAATTACTATTCAATTCTGTCAGCTCTTTCAGAATCTCATAAGCCTTGAGTTTCTCCTTATTGCTATCATAGGCTTTGTAGAGATTATCATAGATTTTTCTTAGCTCGAAATTCTGTTTAATCTCCAATGCCATGGCCTTGGCCAATTCGAGATTCTCGATAGCCTGATTGGTATCGCCCATTTTCAGATAGGTTTCCCCCATCATATTGTGCAGTTTGAGAAGTTCTAGCTTGTACTGAATTTTCTCCAATATTTCCTTCGCTTTTTTATAATGAGCCATTGCCTCTTCGTACTTCTCAAAATCTCCATAAATACTGCCTAGCGTGGATATAGCAGTAGCATAGCCCACTTGATCATCTGATTTTTCATAGCTATCTACAGACTGTTTTGCATACTTGAATGCGAGCTTAGTTCGTTTTTCTTCCTTGTATATTTGAGAAATACCTAGAAGTACCTTACCGTATCGATCAAATAATTCATTTGTCTTTAATCTATCAAGATCTTGAATGTATAGTTCTTTTGCTTTTGAGAAATAGTTTAAGGATTGATATATATTTGCAAGATTACCTTTAATTTTAAAGTAAGCATCATGCTCGTTGAATACTTTAATGTTTTCATAGGCTTTATAATAGTTTTCCAAAGCATGATTTAACTCTCCTGTATCGAGGTAAAAGTTTCCTAATGAATTTAGTGCTGTTGAAATTCTAATTGGTTCTCCAAACTTTGTGAAGCATTCAACTGATTTTACGATGTAGTCAAAAGATAATTCATAATTACCTTGTAATCTTTTTATGATACTTAAGTCTTGATAGCAAATTCCTTGCCTATTGTAATCTTTCAATTCTTCATGAATAGGGAGAACTATTTCGATTAATTTTTCAAAAATTTCTTTGGTTTCTGTTTTCTGTCGGAAAATGTTGTAAAAAAGTGATGCAATTTGGATAATTAATTCCTTATCACCGCAGACTTCAAAACCTTGAAATTGCTTATAGACCTCAAGAACTTTTTTTATATCTAAATTTTTGAAATTCAAAAACTTATATTCTTCATAGAATTGTTCAATTTTCTTGCTTTTTTCTCTCACTCTGCCTAATTTGTTAAGATTTATTAAATAGTTTGATTTTATTCTTTTGTAAATATAATTTTTTTTTACTACCTTTGTATAATTAATAATTGGTTTTTAGCTTATTAAACCAATGATATATGAAAAAGTTAGTTTTTTTATTTTTAGTTTGTGGCTGTGTGCAGTTTCTCAAGGCTGATGGAGGTCCGAGTGATTTGGTTTTCATCAATCCTTATGGGAATCCTGGAGATGATATAATAATAGATTATAGTATTGAATTCTACGATTTAACAGGTAAAAAACTAAGCCTTGAATTTACTTATGACCCTATTACTAACAAGATAACTATAAAAGGCGGTACAGGTATAGTGATTGTTTCTGTTACCAATAAGAAAACTAGTGAAAAGAAGACATCTAAGCTCGTTTTCATTAACGCGGGTTAGTAAATTTTTTCGCTGAAAAGTTAGTGAGTTTTTCATTTTTATTTTTTAATAATCAGAACGGCACTAAAATAGATATTAATTATTTATTTCTAAGCCTCTAATAGGAAGTAAATGTAAAAAGGTAACAAGAGCGTTCGATAGATTTTTATCTGCATGCTTTCTATTACGGGAGTAATTAAGAATATATTCCTAATTTTGTGCAACGAAGAATACGTCATGCTCCGACCACCAGCCCTCTTACCAAGTGATCAAATAAGAATCATAACCACTGCCAGAAAAGTGAGTCTAGATGAATTAGAATTAGCTAAGAACTGGCTTATATCTTTGGGGTATGCAGTCAGTTTTGGTAAGACAATTGGTCTCGAAGATCATCAATATGGAGGAAATGATGGGGCAAGGATCGAAGATTTTCAAGTGGCTTTGGATGACGAAAAGGTTAAAGCGATTTGGTTTGCAAGAGGCGGCTATGGTTCTATACGGGTATCGGAGCATATCCTTTGGGATCAATTTATCCAGAACCCTAAATGGCTTATTGGTTTTAGTGATATCACAATTTGGCATAATCAAGTAAATCAGTTTTATGGCATTCAGACACTGCACGCAATCATGCCTATGACCTTTCCTAAGGCTAATGAGGAGGCAAAACATTTACTAGCGCAGAATCTATCTGGTCATTTTCCTTCCATAAATTGGCAAATCCATCTAAGTAATAGATATAGTGGAGTAGCGGAGGGTGAAATCATTGGTGGAAATTTATCCATTCTGTATTCTTTGCTAGGCACCAAGTCTGGATTTAATACCAATGGAAAAATTTTATTTATCGAAGAGATAGATGAATATTTATACCACATAGATCGAATGATGATGTCTCTAAAACTAGCTGGTAAATTGGCTGGATTGAAAGCATTGGTGATAGGTGGTTTTACAGAGATAAAAGACAATGAAATCCCTTTTGGGAAATCCTACGAAGAAATCATTCTAGAGCACACTAGAGGCTATCCTTATCCTGTTATCTTTGGATTTCCGGCTGGACATATCGATGATAATATGCCGTTAGCTCTTAATTCTCGAGTAAGAATATCAGCGGGGGAAAAAGTGAAATTAGAATATATTTAGTGTTTATAGTGTTGGTAAAAAGTATAAAGAAGAAAAGCATAGAGGAGATCGTTCTCTACGGAATAAAAAAACTGCGGAATAAACTACTATGAATATAGCAATAAATGGACTTGGAAGGATTGGACGTAAGGTAGTCAAAAATATTTTTGATACATCTAGCCTCGAGCTCATTGCCATTAACGATATCATGCCTATAGATAAGGCAGCTTATTTTCTTAAGTATGACTCTACCTATGGTTTATCTAACTTGGATATTTCATATCAGGATCATTTTTTAATTATAAGTGGACGTAAAATAGTCTATACCACATATGCTAATATTCTAGACCTACCCTGGGAGAAACTTCTCATAGACGTAGCTATCAACTGCAGCGGTACGAATAAGACCAAACCTAAGCTCAATGAGTATTTGGCTCTCGGAGTCAAAAAGGTCATATTGTCCTCGCCACCAGATGCAGAGGATATCCCTATAGTCATTCGTGGATACAATGATGATCTCTATGCCTCAAGCCCCATCATATCCAATGCGAGTTGCACTACCTATTGTGTAGCGCCCATTCTAGATATTTTTCAACGAAATTTCGGCATAGCCTATGCTAATTTCACCACAGTGCACTGTTATACAGCCGATCAGAATCTGCAGGATGCCTTTCATACAGACTTAAGGCGTTCGCGTGCAGCAGGGGTCAATATCATACCAACGACTACTAGTGCTACCAATGTTATCAGACGTATTTTCCCTGCTCTGAAAGATAAAGTATCTGGTTCATCATTTAGAGTCCCTGTAATCAATGGTTCAATTACAGAGTTTATTATAGAAATTGACAAAGAGTCTAGTAATGAAACTATTTTAGATAGATTATTCAAAGAGTCTCAGGCAAAATATAAGGGTATCATCGACCTGACCCATGATATGATTGTATCGACCGATGTGATTAATTCTCCTTTGGCAGCACTTATAGACCAGAGCAGTATAGAGTTATTGGGAAATAAAGTGAAATTGACCGCTTTTTATGATAACGAGGCAGGATATTCGCATCAGTTAGTTCAGCTGATTCTAGATGGTCAATTCTAAATAGAAATTAGAGTTTTATTGCTTTTTTTAAAACCGCTATTTTTTCTAGCGTTTCCTGCCATTCTGACTCTGCAATGCTATCCTTTGTGATACCAGCTCCAGCATAAAAAATGATTTGATTTTCAGTTATTTTAGCGCATCGAATGGTCGCAAAACTGTAGGCACTATCCATAAAGTAAATTGAGACTAACCCTGTATAAAAGTTTCGCTGCATAGATTCATTTTCGAGAATAAACTTTACGCTTTTTTCCTTTGGCATGCCGGCTAACGCTGGGCTGGGATGAATAGTCTGTACAGCAGTTTTAAATTCAGATATATGCACCATAGGCCAAGAGAATTCAGTCATCAAATGTTTGATTCCTCCGAAGCTTAACGTCTGCGTTTGCTGAATGGTTCTAGTGCTTACCTGCTTAAATTGAGAGGTAATAAAGTCTGATACTATAGCTTGTTCTTCTATTTCTTTTATTGAAAAATCATCATCTTTCTGGGTTCCGGCTAAGGATATAGTGCTAAATATATTTTGATTCCAAATCCCTACAATCTCCGGACTGGCGCCCACCCATAATTCGCTATCTAAGTAAAATAGATATACAAAGGTATTGGGCAGGGAGCTGATGAGTTGTTTAAATATTTCTTGAACTTCAGATAGCTTTGCTGGTCTATCTATAGCCTGCTGATGCGCACATACAATTTTTGAAAATTTACCTTTTTGTATCTCAATAATAGCTTTATTTACTAAGTTTTCATAAATAATCTTAGGAACTGATTCTTCATTGCTCGATGAAAGGTGGAAATTGTGAGGTGGAGTTTGAACGCATTCTCGAAAATGAATTCGACGGGAGACTTCAAAGTTTTCAATGCACATAGTCGCCTTCTCAGCACTGACTTCTTCAAATGAAAAGGTCTTGTCTAGATGCGGAATATAGATAGCTGCAAAAGAATTCATACTCTAATACCATTTCTGTTTTAAAAAATACACCTATTCATTTTGGTTATTATACCGTGTTTGAAGTAATTTTGGTCATTTTTTTTGACCGATTACTAAATTATATGCGGTATAAGCTGCAAAGTTAGCGCAATATGCTTATTTTTGAACATCAAATCTTTTCAATAAAATTATAAATATGTATCCAGATACCTTTAAGCAGCAACTTAGTGCGGAATTAGAATCTATAAAAAATGAAGGACTATATAAAACTGAAAGAATTATTTCTACCCCACAGGCATCTAAAATTATAGCTAACGGGAAAGAAGTATTGAATTTCTGCGCCAATAACTATCTAGGCTTATCCTCGCACCCGGAAGTAATAGCTGCCGCCAAAGAGGGCATAGATAAATATGGATTTGGATTGAGTTCTGTCCGGTTCATCTGTGGCACACAGGATATTCATAAAGAATTAGAGAAAAAGATATCTGAATTTTTAGGGACCGAAGATACGATTTTATATGCAGCAGCCTTTGATGCGAATGGGGGTGTATTTGAGCCGTTGTTAAACGAACAAGATGCCATCATTTCGGATAGCCTTAATCATGCCTCTATAATTGATGGTGTTCGACTATGCAAGGCTCAGAGATTTCGGTATGAGAATAATAATATGGATGATCTGGAAAAACAGCTCATCGCTGCTAAAGATTGTCGAAATAAATTAATAGTAACCGATGGTGTATTCTCTATGGATGGCTATATAGCTCAACTAGATAAAATACATGAGTTGGCTGTGAAATATGAAGCTATGGTTATGGTAGATGAGTGCCATGCCTCAGGATTTATAGGCAAGACAGGTCGAGGCACTATTGAGCATTGTGGTGTGCTAGGAAAGATGGATATCATTACTGGCACATTGGGCAAGGCATTAGGTGGCGCTTCAGGCGGCTTTACTTCTGGTAAAAAAGAAATTATAGAGATTTTGCGTCAGCGCTCCAGACCTTATTTATTCTCCAATACCTTGATGCCTTCAATTGTATATGCATCTTTGAAAGTTTTAGAAATTCTTTCTAAAACTACGGAGTTAAGAGATAAATTAGAAACCAATACTCAGCATTTCCGAGCTAAAATGAAAGAAGTAGGATTTGATATTTTAGATGGAATACACCCTATAACTCCCGTTATGCTTTATGATGCAAAGTTAGCTCAAGACTTTGCTGCCAGACTAATGGATGAGGGCATCTATGTGATTGGATTCTTCTTTCCTGTGGTACCAAAAGGCAAAGCACGTATTCGGGTGCAGATATCAGCTAGTCACTCTGCAGAAGAGATCGATAAATGTGTAGCTGCATTTACCAAAGTTGGTAAAGAGCTAAAGGTAATTAGCTAGAACTTAAAAGTTCTGTATATTGGTTTTCTCAAAATTCTCTAACTGTTTCTCACAGACTAGTAACATAATAACAGGCAGCAGAACAAGAATCGCACCCTGAATAGGTAATACTATACTTTGGTCTCGTGTATACCCTGTAATAAAATAACCAACTGTTATTTGAATTAGGAAAATAATAAAGCCAAATATAAGCATAAATTTACCACCTAGCTTTTGAGCAAAATCCCAGTTAGATTGATTTTTCATGGATCTAGGGGTTCTATATCCATAGATGCTATTTATTTTTTTAGGAGGGAAAAAATATAAAATCAGACCCCCAGCAGAAAAAACAACAAGAATAATACTTGGCAAAATATACTTTACTAACTCTTCCATAATTGCTTAAAAGGAATCAATAATGTTTAAAGTTTTTCTATTTTCCGCTCTATGACTTTATTTTCTGATTCTATTTTCAAAATATAAAGTCCATTGACTAGACTCGAGAGATCTATACTGAGTTTAGACGTCTTGTGCAATGCTGGTTGGGACAGGATCAATTTACCGTCCATACTGTAAATATAGATTTGAGTATTTTTCTCAAAACTAGATGTGACCTCTATATTCAATGTATTCTTAGAAGGTATAGGATAGATATATATTCCGTAGGATTCATTTACATTTATCCCTGCTGGATTATAGACATATACATTCGATTTGAATCGACAACTGTTGGAATCCTCAGCTACGACATGATAAGCCCCTGTATTATTGGCAAAGATAGCAGGTCCGCTAGCATTCAACTGTGTCCAATCATTGAAATACCAATAATAGACTAAATACCCGGAATCAGTTTTGAGTTGATTTAATGTAGATTTCACTAAGGTGACTGTTCTAAAAGGATAGATACTGAGGGTTAAAGTGACGGTGCTATCGCACCCATCTTTGTTCTTTAATGTTGACGTATATGTACCTGCGGTTTTATAATACTGGCCATTAAAGTAGAAGCTATCATAACTACAGATTGATTTATTTAATGTGATATTATGTGCCGTATCTTTTGCTAAAACCATAGTGAGAAAACTATCACAACCTACCGCATTGACTAAAGTATCTTTGTATGTACCCGGTGAATTTATATTCAAACCTTTAAATAACACGGTTTCATTAGAGCAGAATTTGCGATAATAAGTGTATCTCGATGTCTTTCTTGGGGTACGAAGAATGAGTGTGATAAAGCTATCACAGTTATTAATGGTTTTTTGAGTGTCTAAGTAAATACCTGGATTCTTTTCAAACTGACCTTTGAAAAAGTAAGTATGGTTTTCACACAAAGAAGTATCTATTATCGTAAACTTAATAGGGTGTACGGTCAAATTTAATGTCACAAAACTATCGCATTTGACGGTGCTAAAACCTGGAGCGTTAGCTTTCTGAGTCAAAGTATCAATTATAGTAATTAATGTATCTGTCGTGACTCCTGACCCCCAATTCTTACCTTTAAAAAAGAATGGCTGATTAGAACAGGTTGTTCGATTTAAAGTCGTAAAGCTAGGTGGTCTTCGCTGTAAGGTAAACCAAATCGTACTATCACAGCCAAATCTATTTCTCAATACTACAACTTTAAAACCATTAGTGGTAAATGAAGAGTCTCCTATGATGAAGGGGGTATTAGCGCAACCATATTTCGTTGGTACGAAACTAGGACCATTGTTGTTTCTCAAAAAAACCACTCGTAAATTGATACTATCACAACCATTTGCAGCACCCCCGAATAGAGTGTCTCGCATGGTTTTTAGTCCACCAGTGGTATACTTAAAAGGTTTCCCTTCGAAGTAAATCGTATCTCTTATACAGAAGGTGTCTATAGTAGGAATGGGGAAGAAAGTTGGACTATTCTTAAAACTTAAAAATAGTTGTATGACACTATCACATCCTTTCCTAGAATTGAGTGTATCAAAATGAAAACCAGCAGTGGTGAATACCTTAGAATTATAGGCATATCCATATCCTTGGCAGAAACTGTCGACAATAAAAGTATTTGGAATAGTGGGGTGAACAGAAAGATTTAATGTTCTGAATGTATCACACCCTGCAGAAATATTAAAAGTATCATAATAAGTGCCTGCAGTTTTTAGATAAACACCATTAAACAAAAAACTATCCTCTGGACATATCGTTTGATTAATAGTGTCATAGATATTGCACGAGTAGGATTTTAATCCTAAGACTAAAAAGGCAATAAGTATTATTTTCTTCATATGAGCATGTTAAGGCTTTGTATATAATCTACAAATATAACATGGTTTGTATAGAATTTTAAAATAAATTTCACCTATCTTATTTAAGGCTAAGTAGTTGCTATTCCTATACCTGATTTAAACTTATGGAGGATAATGTCCTCTGAACTCTACGCAAGGGGCGCCAGACCAGTTACAATGCTTATGATAGTTGTGTATTTTTGTCAAGGGCTTAGAGGTGCGCTTTGAAACTATGATTGTAAAATCTGGTTCTGCCATGAAAATATTGTAACAATTGATATCTATAGGCCCAGTGGACTCCGTTGCGTTTTGATACTTATATATGGTCGATCTGTAGACAGAGTCGTCTTTTTTATCTATATTGACTATTGTATATTTACCTGGTGTCAGTCGAACACTAATTTTCCCATATTCATTGGTTGTTAGTGTGTGAAGTATAGGTTTATTCAGTATATTACTATCTTTTCGAATATAAATTGTACAATTAGGATAGGGTTTTGGTGTACTAAACTCTCGTTCCATTTCTTCTGTAGGTCTTGCACCCCCACACCATTGCTGCGTCTGGGTAATAGTTAGATTCACTAGAATAGGACCTGGTTTTCGAGAGATTTTCCTTCGTTGAGCGGATAAATCTACAAAAAAAAATAGGAGTAAAAAGAAGGATAAAATAATTCGCATTAAAATAAAATTTATTACTAATAAGCCCACTTCACATAGGCGGCACCCCATGTATATCCCGCGCCAAAGGCACAAAGCATAAGATTGTCTCCTTTTTTCAACTGTTTTTCATACTCCCAAAGACATAGTGGAATAGTAGCATTAGTCGTATTTCCATACTTTTGAATGTTGAGCATTACCTTATCTTCTGTGAGTCCCGCTCTATCTCTTGCTGCATCTATGATTCGTTTGTTGGCTTGATGTGGCACTAGCCATGCCAAATTATCTTTACTCAGTTTATTTCTCAACATGACTTCTTCGACTACATCTGCCATTCCTTTTACTGCTTTGACAAATACTTTTTTCCCATCCTGATATACATAGTGTTCATCTAGTAGTTCAGTAACAGCATTGAGTGGATAGGCACTTCCATGGCGCTTTACATTAAGATTTTCTATTGCTCCACCAAAACTGTTGCAGTAATTTTGTGTATCAATAATACCGTATTCTGAATTTTCCTGAGGCTCTATCATTATGGCAGCAGCTGCGTCTCCGAATAGAATACACGTGTTTCTGTCTTTATAATTCGTTATACTTGACATCATATCGGCTCCTACCAGAATACATTTTTTGTATCTGCCAGATTCTACAAATCGCTGCACAATTTCTATACCAAAGAGAAAACCACTACACCCTGCTTGATAATCAAATCCCCATGCATTGACTAGATTTAGTTTTTCTTGTATAATATTAGCAGTAGAAGGCACGCGCATATCTCCTGTAACTGTTGCGACAATGAGTAAATCTACTTCCTCTGGTTTAGTATTTGTTTTGAGAAGCAATTCTTCTATAGCCTTGCTAGCCAGTGTGGATGTAGCTCCTTCTTTCAAGATACGTCTCTCCTTAATTCCTGTTCTGGTTACAATCCACTCGTCATTAGTATCTACTATGGTTGACAACTCTTCATTCGTCAATATATAATCGGGTACATAACCTCCTACGCCCGTAATAACTGCTTTATACATAATTAATATATTATTCTAAAAACAAAGTTAAACAATTTCTAGACTCTGCTGTGTTTTTCGTTCCTTCTGAACAAAAAAAACAAAAAGTATCATATTTAACTATTCTATTTTACTTAAAATGTCAACTATTTTCTCACAGGGAAACTCCTTCGCATAGTTCAATAAATAAAAGTTGCAACGATTTCGATCAAAGAGATAGGCAAAATAATAGTTGGACGGTGAAATAACATCAAGACGAGGAAGATCAAGATCTGGAGCATCACTATCTGTGGTGAGGGATACCCCTTTAGGAATTTCAAGAAAAACATTAAAATAGGCGGTGCTTCTATTCACTATGCTTATAGGAGCTTTCTCAATATCCTCAGATTTGAATAAATCGATATTAGATCTTAAATGTGTTGCTAAGTAATTATTAATAACATTTACCATGTCGTCTTGCTGAATGTATGGACCATTAAATTGACCGCGTGTCGCCGCTAGTGCCAAATGAAATCGTTCTTTCTCTAAGATATCTTTTATCTTTATAAAATCGTTCGGAGACTCATATTTAATCAACTTGATTTGAATAGCGCCGAATCTATAGATTTCGCCATCTTTTTCTAATTTGCTTATTAGAGTAATGTCATCTATAATGAGCAGTAATTTCATATTTACTTATATATATAATTATTTAGTATCATAATCAATACCCTGACTTTTTAGAATAGATTTTGCATGATACCCATACCAGGCAAGAAAAATAAAACAAATGAAGGCTAACCAATAAGATGATTGAATACCGATCGCTGGTAAATCACTTAAGTACCCTTGGATGGGAGGAATTAATGCGCCTCCGAGAATCATAGAGACTAAAAGGGAAGATCCTTGATTCGTATATTTACCTAACCCTGCTATAGCTAGATTGAATATGCATGGCCACATCACTGAGCAGAATAATCCCCCACTGATAAATGAGTATAAGGCTAGATCTCCATAAGTCAGAATTCCTACTACCATCATTAATGCAGCCATACTTCCAAAAATCATCAATGTTTTAGCAGGTTTTTCTCTAGCGAAATAATTAGCTATGATAAATACGACAATCCAAACTGAATAAATGAATAAATCACTGACACCGCCTTCTCGTATATTATTGAAAAAGAGCACAACGCCAAAGGCTATGAAAGGAACTAGGTACTGCAATAGTTTTTTGGTATTATCTGCAAAGCTAAAGGCATGAATAGCTCCTGTCCATCGACCTATCATGAGACTTCCCCAGTATAGTGACACATATTTGGCTACCTGCGTATGGTCTACACCTTTTATATTCGGGTCTTCTAGCAATTCACCTAGGTTAGAACCTACTGATACTTCTACCCCTACATAAATAAATATGGCCATCATGCCCCATACAAGTTGAGGAAATTTCAAAGCTCCTAAGCCACTTTCTTTTGCTTCGTCTAGCTTAGGCTCAGGCAATTTTGACAACCAAAGAAAAATAGCAACTAATAATAGAACCAAAGATAGAAGAATAAAAGGTAGTTTTAGTGATTCTAAACCAATGCTCTGGTTCACTGCATTCGCTTTGGCAGAGTCGAATAAAGCATATCCAAAAATGACAGGACCTAATGACGTACCTAATGAATTTATACTCCCCGCTAAATTCAATCTGAACGAGCCTTTAGCTGGATCACCTAAATTGATAACGTATGGATTAGCCACTATTTGTAATATGGAAAATCCAAATGCAATGACGAATAATCCTATCAGAAAATATAGATATTGATTTTGACTTACAGCAGGTATAAAGAGCATAGCGCCAATGGCAGAAACAATCATGCCTCCGACCAGACCTCTTTTCATTCCAAACTTATTAAATGGATCTCCAAAACGATAAGACCAAACAAAATAAATCATAGAACCTACAAAGTATGCAATGTAAAAAGCAGTATCAACTAATTGAGATTGAAACTGTGTAAGTTGAAAATGATGCTTAAGCACAGGTATCAATACACCATTGCTAGCCGCTACGAATCCCCAGAAAAAAAATACAGAAATAATAGAGATCAAAGCACTTGAATAACTCTCATCTTGATTTGATTTTGTCATTTTAAACTTATTTTAAGATTTAAAAGTATCATTTTTTCATTAATCCAAAGCAGATCTTTCTGCCTTTATCTCTTTGTGTCAAAAAAACTATATATTTGTACTTAATTATGAGTGAAGATTTGTTTAAAAATATTATTTCCCACAGCAAGGAATACGGATTCATTTTTCCATCGAGTGATATCTATGATGGATTGAGTGCAGTCTACGATTATGGTCAGAATGGAGTACTGCTGAAAAATAATTTGAAAGAGTATTGGTGGAAATCAATGGTGCAAATGCATGAGAATATAGTAGGCATAGATACAGCTATTTTTATGCATCCTAAGATATGGAAAGCCAGTGGACACGTAGATGCCTTCAATGATCCATTGATAGACAATAAGGACAGTAAGAAGCGATATAGAGCTGATGTATTAATAGAAGACTACATGGCCAAACTAGATGAGAAAATAGAAAAAGAAGTCGAGAAATCTAGAAAACGATTTGGTGACAGTTTTGATGAGAAATTATTTAGAGAGACTAACCCGCGTATACTTGAAAATAAAGATAATCGAAATGTTGTAGAAGTAAGATTTAAAAAGGCTCTAGAAGCCTCGAATTTAGATGAAATCAAAAAAATAATTGAAGATTGTGAAATTGTCTGTCCTGTGAGTGGTAGTAAAAATTGGACAGATGTTCGTCAGTTCAATTTAATGTTCTCTACACAGATGGGTTCGGTAGCAGAAGGAGCGGATACCATATACTTAAGACCAGAGACGGCACAGGGTATTTTTGTCAATTTTCTGAACGTACTCAATACCTCTCGTCAGCGAATTCCGTTCGGTATAGCCCAGATAGGAAAGGCATTTAGAAATGAAATCGTGGCCCGTCAGTTTATCTTCCGTATGCGTGAATTTGAGCAAATGGAAATGCAATATTTTGTTCGTCCAGGTACAGAAATGGTGGCGTATGAATATTGGAAAAACACACGAATCAGTTGGCATAAAAAGTTAGGATTAGGGGAAGATAAGTATAGATTTCATGACCATCTAAAGACTGCTCATTATGCCAATGCTGCAGTTGATATTGAGTTTGATTTCCCTTTTGGTATCAAAGAGTTAGAAGGCATTCATTCTAGAACGGATTTTGATTTGAAGCAGCATCAAGAATTATCCGGTAAGAAACTGCAGTATTTTGATCCTGAATTGAATGAAAATTATATTCCTTATGTAGTAGAAACATCCTTAGGATTAGATAGATTGTTTTTAGCTGTTCTTTCTGCAGCATATACCGAAGAAAAATTGGAAAACGACACCCGAATAGTATTGAAAATACCGCCCGTTTTAGCTCCAATAAAAATAGCCATTTTACCATTGGTTAAAAAAGATGGTCTTCCTGAAAAAGCACGGGAAATATTTAACCAATTAAAACTCGATTATCATATAGTTTATGATGAAAAAGATGCTGTAGGTAGACGATATAGAAGACAAGATGCTATCGGTACGCCTTTTTGTATTACCATAGATTACGATACTTTCACCGACCATATGGTTACTATTCGAGAAAGAGACTCTATGGCACAAGAGCGTATAGCAATAACTGAACTTTCAACTTATTTTTCGGATAAATTATCTTGGAAAACTATATTAAATTAATAAAAAATGAGTAACGCAATTTTAAAAGAGCTAAGACCAGATGGAATTCTTATATTAACAATAAATCGTCCTGAGGCATATAATGCGCTTAACAAGGCATTTTTTGATACCATGGATTCTATTTTGGATGAAATCTATACGAACGATGCTATTAGGTCAATTATTTTGACAGGAAGTGGTGAAAAAGCCTTTGCTGCTGGGGCAGATATAAAAGAATTTTCAAGTTTTAACGAAAACCAAGCAAAAAAATTATCGCGAGATGGACAGAATGTAATGAATAGAATGGAAAATTGCCCTAAACCTATTCTAGCTGCCGTTAACGGATTCTCTCTAGGCGGTGGGTGCGAATTGGCTATGTGCTGTCATATGCGAATAGCGAGTGATAATGCCCTTTTCGGTCAGCCAGAAGTCAATCTAGGTCTGATTCCAGGCTACGGGGGCACGCAGCGATTAGTTCAACTCATAGGCAAAGGTAAAGCCATGGAACTGCTTATGACGGCAGATAATATTAAAGCAGATGAAGCGTTAAAACTAGGATTAGTAAATTATGTGGTAGCCAGAGAAAATCTTCTAGATGCTTGTATTGAACTTTTGACCAAGATTAACTCGAAGGCACCATTGGCTATAGGCAAGATTGTAGAATGCGTCAATTCTTATTATAAAGATGGCATTATAGGGTACCAGACGGAGATAAATAACTTCGCAGAGCTCTTTGAGACCGATGATTTCAAAGAAGGAGTAGGATCTTTTATAGAGAAGAGGAAAGCTATGTTTACTGGTAAATAATTTTCAATTATGAATTCTTAATTTTGATTAGATTCTGAGCTATATTAATTTAAAAATTTTAAAACCCAAAATTAATGAATTTTAACCCCAATGATCTTGGACTAGATAATGGTAATTTATTCGGACTACCTTCTACTTTCAAAGATTCAGAAGTAGTTGTACTTCCTGTGCCTTGGGATGTGACGGTAAGCTATGGCGATGGCACCAGTGAAGCACCAGACTTAATTCGAGAAGAATCATTACAAGTAGATTTATATGATTTAGAATTTAAAAATTTCTGGCAGAAAGGAATTTTTTATCTTAAATCTTCACCTGTTTTGCTTGAGAAATGCAAGAAACATAGACAGTATGCAGTGGAAGCTATTAAACTGCAAGAAAAGGGGAGAACCATAGCCGACAGTTTCACCTTAAAAACCAATACAGAGCAAATCAATCTAGCCTGTGAAGAGATGGTTGATTGGGTTTATAAGGAATGTATCAAGGTATTGAATGAAGGTAAAAAATTAGTTTTACTTGGCGGAGATCATTCTACACCGCTTGGTTATATTAAGGCGCTAGGCGAAAAACATAAGGATTTCGGTATTTTACAAATAGATGCTCACTGTGATCTGCGCCAAGCCTATGAGGGTTTTACTTATTCCCATGCTTCGGTTATGTATAATGCTTTGCAGCTAGACCATGTCAAAAGTTTGACTCAGGTGGGTATACGTGATTTCTGTGAAGATGAACTAGATTATGCAAAAAGTTCGAAGAAAAAGGTCAATATCTTTTTCGATAGAACTATGAGGTATGAAATGATAGAAGGAAAGACTTGGAAAATGATATGTGATGAGATAGTCAAGACCTTACCAAGGAATATTTATATTAGTTTTGATATAGATGGATTGCAGCAAAAATACTGTCCAAATACTGGAACTCCTGTGGCAGGAGGATTAGAGGTAGATCAAGTGTTTTATCTCTTCAATCAAGTAAAAAAAGCTGGGAAGAAAATAGTGGGTATGGATCTCAATGAAGTAGGTAAAGATGTATGGGATGCCAATGTGGGGGCTCGAATTCTATATCGTATGATTGGTGAATGGATAGTGGATTAAACCCAGTTAACAATCTAGTATCTAAAAAATAAACTAAATGCGGAAAATTTTAATTATACCAACTATTATACTTAGCCTTAACCTATGTGCTCAGAAAAAGACTAAGTTAATTAAAGAGGCTGAAGATACTATATTACGAATAGACAAGAAAATTACCCAGTTACCTAATGGAAATATTCAAATTGTTTGGACAGATAAAAGGACAAAAGTTAAACTAAAAGAAGAACAATTTAAAGATAGCTTTAAGGATGGTATGTGCATCTATTATTATGTAAATGGTGCACCTAAAGAGATTATATACTATAGGCTAGGCAGGAGAGATGGTTTGTATAAATCATTTTTTGAAAGTGGGAAGCCATTAATCTCTGGCTATTATAAAGATGACAAAGAGGATGGCATATTTACCTATTATTTCCCCAACGGAATTAAACAGGCTATGAAGGGATATACTATGGGACAAGACGAAGGGGCCATTGTTATGTTTGATTCCACTGGAGTTCGTTTAGTAGATGGTAGTTACAAAAATGGAAAGCGTCATGGTTACTGGCAAGATTTTTATAATAATGGTAAACCAAGACTAGCAGCTTATTTCAAGAATGGAGAGTACGAAGGTCCCTACACAGATTATTTTGAAAATGGTCAGGTTCATGTTAAAACTTTTTTTCTCAGTGGTAAGCAAGAAGGACAGCGAATGGAATTTGATTCTCTCGGTATTCCTTCAAAACGGCTTACATTCCGATATGGTAATGAAGCAGGTAGTTTTGAAAGCTATCACCCAAATGGTAAGGTCATGGAAAATGGCTATTATGCCCAGTCTAAGTTGCATGGTAAGTATAAAAAGTTTTATGATGATGGCAAAATTATGGAGGAGGGTGAATACAGTGCGGGAACTAAAATCGGTAAGTGGTTTCATTATGATAAAGATGGAAATAGAACCAAGACAAAATATTGATAGTTTATAGAATCTTATTTCCAATTAAAACTAGTATAATTCCTTACATTTACTTTTATATTCCGTCTTTATGAATCAGCTCCAAACTAAATTAAAAAAAATTAAACTTATCCTGCTTGATATAGATGGCACTATGACAGATGGCGGTATCTATGTATATCCTGATGGTACGCAAATGAAGCGATTTTTTGCTCAAGATGGGGAAGGTATTCGCAGAGCTATTGAATCGGGCTTTGAAGTGGGTATAATCAGTGCTGCTGGTTTGGCCAAAGATATTATCTTGCAGCGAGCCAAAATTTTAAACATTACTAGAGTGCATGCTGACCGTAGCAGTAAACTAGATGTAGCTAAAAAATGGGCAATCGAATTGAACTTAGGCCCTGATGAAGTGGCTTATATGGGTGATGATATCATAGATGCGGAAGTAATGAAATGGTCTGGAGTATCTTGCGCACCGAAGCTGGCGCATAAGTCCGCCTTGGCTGTAGCGGATTATATAACCGAAAAAGAAGCTGGCCATGGCGCTGTGCGAGAATTTATGGATATGATCATGGAGGCTGGGGTATAGTCGAAGTAATTTTGTTTCAATTTATTTTCAATAAATTTATATTTCCCAAATTATCTTTCTGTTATTTTAAAATAGATTGTAAAGTATATAACATGTCGACATCGAATTTGACTTTTTTTGGAATCGGCGATGGATATAATGTATGGAAGGAAGTTCGTTTTCGATTCACCCCAGACCTGAGGTTGGGTTAGGTTATTTTCGTGTTAATGAAATCTTTCAGTCACTAAACAATAGTTTTCTAATTAGAAAAAGTATAGAGCCAGGCCTTAACTTTTCTTATCTGCTTAATTATTCTTTGAACGGGGATTCAAATCAGCATGATCTAAGTTATGTTAGGACCAGAGTATTCTGTATTTTTTGTAAGAAGGTTATTAAAAAATATTTCTTCAAAGAAATGCCTTTTTTGTGTATATGATTTAACAGACTATGCAGCAGTGATATTATTTCCACCTATCATAGGATCAATAAACTTTTTCCAGATAAATATGACCAAATAAGTTACTATAGCGCCAGTGAAATGACCAAAATAGTACTTTCTCGGTATAATTCTACCACACCAAAGCTTAAACTACCTCAAATACCTTCAGGGTATAATCTCTCCAGCAATAAATCCTAATATTAATCCTAAAATGGTTGTTCTGAAAATGTAAAAACCATAAAAAAACCGCTCTTATAAAGAGCGGTTTTTTTATGGGCTAATTTTGTCGTTGCTTAAAGGCTAAATGAAGATTTTATATCATCTACAAAATCTAATTTTTCCCAAGTAAATAGTTCTACATCAAGCGTCTTTTCGTTGTCTTTACCTTTGTTAAAGGTTTTCTTTACTACTTCATTTTTTCTACCCATATGGCCATAAGCCGCTGACTCTAAGTACATTGGATTTCTTAATTTCAATCTTTGTTCAATGGCATAAGGTCTTAAATCAAAGATTTCTCCAATCTTTCTAGAAATATCGCCATCATTCATTTGAACTTTACTCGTACCATAGGTATTGATATATAAACCACAAGGTTTTGCAACTCCAATGGCATAGGATACTTGAACGAGTACCTCATCGCACAAGCCTGCCGCTACCATATTTTTAGCAATATGACGCGTAGCATAGGCAGCACTTCTATCAACTTTACTTGGGTCTTTTCCAGAGAATGCACCACCACCATGTGCGCCTTTACCACCATAGGTATCTACAATGATTTTTCTTCCTGTCAAACCTGTATCTCCATGTGGACCACCTATCACAAATTTTCCTGTAGGATTGATGTGGTAAGTAATTTTATCATTAAATAAAGACTGAATTTCTGGCTTCAATTGGCTCTTCACTCTTGGAATAAGAATATTGATCATATCCACTTTTATCTTCGCTAACATTTTTTCATCTGCATCGAAATCGTCGTGTTGAGTTGAAATAACAATGGTATCTATTCTCGTAGGTTTATGCTCATCAGAATACTCTATGGTTACTTGAGATTTTGCATCAGGTCGCAAGTATTTAATTTCATTATTCTCTCTTCTCAATACAGCCAATTCTTCTAAAAGTTTATGAGCTATATCCAATGCTAAAGGCATATAGTTATCTGTTTCATTCGTAGCATATCCAAACATCATTCCTTGATCACCGGCACCTTGCTCCTCAGGATTCTTGCGCTCTACTCCCTGGTTGATATCTGCTGACTGCTCATGAATTGCGGATAAAACACCACAAGAACTCGCATCGAACATATATTCACTTTTCGTATATCCTATTTTAGCTATAACCTCTCTAGCTATAGATTGCACATCTAGATAGGCCTTGGATTTTACTTCACCCGCTAAAACCACTTGTCCAGTTGTCACTAAGGTCTCACAAGCAACCTTTGAGTTCGCATCATAGGCTAAAAAATTGTCGATAAGTGCATCTGAGATTTGATCTGATACTTTGTCTGGATGTCCTTCTGATACAGATTCAGACGTAAATAGATATGGCATAATTTTTTTTTTGCTTAAAAATAGAAGGCAAATATAGATAATTTTTATTGTATTTTAAGGCTAAAAAGTTCTTTATTATCTAAAACACCCCGATAGTGGTCTCTTGAGCTTATTTTGCCTACACCAGCAGGAGTGCCTGAAAAGATTAAATCTCCTGATTCTATAGTAAAGAATTGTGAAATCTCAGAGATCATTTCTTTAAAACTATGAATCATACAATTACTATTGCCATTTTGCACAATAGTTTCATTTTGGTATAGCTGAAACTGAATGTTAGATAAGTCAACGGAAGATTTAGGAATGAATCTGCCTACAACAGCAGAATGGTCGAATGCTTTCGCAATTTCCCACGGCAGTCCTTTTTCTTTATGCTTTGTCTGAATATCTCTTGCGGTGAAGTCTATACCTAGACCTAACTCTTCGAAATAATTCTCCGCATCTTCTTTTCGTATATTCTTGCCATTCTTCGCTACTTTCAACACAATTTCACATTCATAATGAATTTCATTCGAAAAATTCGGTAATTCCCATGGCTTGTCAGCTAAATGAACAGCTGTATTTGGTTTCATAAAAATTACCATATTCTCAGGCAATTGATTGCCCAATTCATGAATATGTTCTACATAATTTCTGCCAACGCAAAATATTTTCATAAGTTTTATTTTTATACCACAAATTAGTTAATTTAATGGTTTAATATTAGTTGAAAACAACTCTATGTGCATTAAAAGTTTATTAATGTACATAATAGCTAAGATATATCATTTTAAATGAAACATCTTGAAAACTAAACTTATTTTATGCTATGGCGAATCTTTGTTGTATTGAGATTCAAATAAATAGTTTGGACGCGATGTATAAATTAAAAAAGCCATATAGTTGGGCTATGATCAACCCGAGTATACAAGATTTAGGTCGCTTAGTTAGGTACGCTGTATATCTGACTGTAGTCTCTTATGAGAGTTCGGACAAGTCTCGAACCGTCAGCCCGCCATGGCACCTTTAAGCTATTGACCCGTTTTGTGATTAATTTATAGAGATCAAGCGCGAATAATCTATATGGCCAATGCAAAGATAAGTTAATCCTAGTTAATTTCAATATTAATTGATAAATTTGTGTGTTAATTTTTTCTATGTCAGGTAAAATAATAGGTTTAGGTGGTGTTTTCATAAAATCAAAAGATAAGGCTAAATTGAATCAATGGTATCAAGACATTTTTGACGTTACAATGGAAGATTGGGGAACTACGTTTCAAATTTCACAAATAAATAATGAAGACGCTCAGGTCTTTGCAGTCTTCCCTGATAGTTCCAAGTATTTTAACGAAGATCAAAGTTATATGATCAATTGGATGGTAGATGATTTAGAACCTCAGAAGGAAAAGCTGAAATCTAAAAATATTCAAATATTAGGGTCTCAATCTTCTGAGTTTGGAAAATTTTCATGGATTAATGATCTTGATGGCAATAAACTAGAACTTTGGGAACCTCCTAAAATTAAAACTAATAATACTATAATGTGAAGCCATTTGCGATTGTTATACTTAACTGGAATGGCGTTTCATTTTTGAAACAATATTTACCGATCTTGATAAATAAGACGCCTGACGAATTGGCTAATATTTACGTTATTGATAATGATTCTTACGATGATTCCGTACATTTTCTTAGGGAACATTATGCCAGTGTTGAACTCATTCAAAATAAAAAAAATTTAGGATTTGCAGGTGGTTATAATGAAGGACTGAAAAATATTCAGGAGCCTATTTTATGTTTGATAAACTCAGATATCGAAGTCACAGATCATTGGTTAGAGCCCATTTTAAGCCACTTTAATAAACATGAAAATGTAGCGGCTATTCAACCTAAGATTTTAGATTTAAAAGATAAGAAAAAATTTGAATATGCAGGTGGTAGTGGGGGGTTTTATGACCACTTCGGTTATGCTGTATGTCGAGGAAGGTACTTCGATAGTGTAGAACAAGACAAAGGTCAGTATGATGATATCGTAGATTTATTTTGGGCTAGCGGTTGTTGTATTTTTGTCAGAAATCAAATTTTTAAAGAGGTAGATGGCTTTGATTCAGATTATTTCGCGCATCAGGAGGAAATTGACCTCTGCTGGAGAATCAATAATTATGGATATGTTATTCGAGTCATACCAGAGTCTATTGTTTACCACTTTGGTGGCGGTAGTTTACCCTATGGCAGTTATTTTAAGTCTTACCTCAATTTTAGAAATAGTTTATTCAATCTATTCAAAAATTTGAAGAAGCGACATTTGGTCTATATTTTACCAATTCGCATGGCTTTAGATGGGGTCGCAGCTATTCATTCTGTTCTAAAAACGAAAAGTTTACTTACTTTAAAATCGATACTTCATGCACATTTTTCGTTTTATCTCGCCATACCTCGTCTTATTCAGAAAAGATTGACAATCATGCACAAAGGGTATCCTAAGACGACTTTAAAGAAGTATATTCTTTTGGATTATTATATTTATAAATGTAGATTTTTCAGTGAACTACTTCATTAATAGTGTGAATATGGAGTTAAGTGTTAAAAAGACCATGTCAGAGCTTAATAGGATACTTAATGAGCAATATGCCGAAGTGCATACGAATGGATTAGTTTTGATTTTAGATAATGTGCGAAGCGCATTTAATGTAGGCTCTATATTTAGAACAGGAGATGGCTTTGGTGTTTCTCATGTTTACCTCTGCGGTATTACCTGCCAAACTGGTAATAGAGAACTTCAAAAAACAGCATTGGGTGCGGAAATTTCAGTGCCATCTACCTATAGCGAATCTACTTTGGAAGTAATTGACCGACTCAAACAAGAATCTTTTATTATACTCGCTCTCGAGCAAACAAAAGATAGTCATTCGCTTGGCAACTACACCTTCACTTCACAGGGAAAGTATGCTTTAGTCCTAGGAAATGAAGTCGAGGGTGTATCTGACGAAGTATTGAAAACGTGCGATGATTGTATCGAAATACCACAAATAGGATCTAAGCATTCGCTCAATGTAGCTAATGCCGCCTCTATAGTCTTATGGGAGTTTTATAAAAGTAGAGAAAATGCAAATACAATCTAGTTATAAAAAGGTTTTAGCATACACGAACCAGCGTGAAGGGGAAATTAAACTAGGTCAGGTTCTGCCATGTCAAAGAGAAGCAATTTCTTTTTTAGATGATTTATCTGGTATTTTGAATAAGCTATCAACCGATTATATAATTCTAGGTATATCAGAAGATATAGGTGTTAGAGCCAATTATGGACTAGCAGGGACTGCAAAGTCCTACGATACTTTTCTACGTTATTTTGTCAATATCCAAAAGAATAAGTTGATAGAGGAGAATCGAATCTTTCTGCTGGGGGAGATTTATTTAGATGATCTACAAAATACTTCTGAGGATATAGATGATGTAGGATCATTGCGTGAACTATGCAATCAGATTGATGCTAGAGTATATCCTATCATTAAAGAAATAGTTAAACATGGTAAAATACCTATAATTATAGGTGGCGGACATAATAATTCTTATGGAAATATAAAAGGTTGCTCACTGGCACTCAATAGGCCAGTAGAAGTCCTAAATATAGACCCCCATGCAGATTTTAGAGCAGAGGAGGGAAGACATAGTGGTAATGGATTTCGCTATGCCTATAATCAATCCTACATGAATAAATATGGAGTTTGGGGTCTGCATGAAAATTATAATAATCATACAATATTAGATAGTTTCACGAACGATAAAAATCTGTTTTATCAAAGTCTAGATTATATCTTACGAACAAAAAATAGAGATTTTAAATCTTTCCTATCGCATTTTTCAGATGAGCTAGGTATAGAGCTAGACCTCGATTGTATTAAAAATATGCCATCTTCGGCTATGAGTCCAATTGGTTTTACGGAAGAAGAAGTATTAGAATTTCTTCTTCAAGTTTCAAGTAGTAAAAAAGTGCTCTACTACCATCTAGCAGAAGGAAGCCCTCAATCAGAAAACACCTATAAGGTTGGAAAATTTCTGACCTATGCTGTGACTACTATTCTAAGAAATTCTTTTAATAAAGGTTAGTAAATGTTATATACAATAGATATAAGTACACTTAGAGAAAAAATTATAGACAAAACACTCTATCATGATGAGCTCAAATTATATCTCAGAAGTATTAGTATTAAGGATAGTGATTATGCTCACTATTGCTCCAGATTAGGCGATCTCTATCGCATAAACGGTGAATTGATTTTAGCTAAATTATATTTAAAAAACGCAGAAGAGGCTCTGAAATATCAGCCCAACGAGCCACTTAGTTTTTTGACGGAGTTAAGGTTGGCTATAGTCTACCAATGGGAGCAAGACTATGAAGAATCTGAAAAATTATTCGATAGCTTGGAAGCTAAGGCAAAAGGAACTTTAGAAGGGCTCGTGTATCAGCATCGAGCTTTAATGGAGTATGAAAGAAACAATCTTTGGTTGGCTTTAAACTATTTTGAAAAAGCACGCAGACTCAGACTAGATGATAAAGAACTTTTATCTTATATCGACATGGGTATTCATCGTGTGAAAATGTTATTAAAGTTAAAATAAATCTAACTGCTCTCATTTCGAATTTATATCGTATCTAAAAATAGTAAACTATGTACAAAACTATCTTTTCATTTATTTGCTTGTTTACATCAAATATAATTTTTACTCAAGTTTCAACTACTTCATCGCCACAGAGATTTATCGAAATGACTGGACGTTCTGAAATAGAAGTAGTGCCTGATGAAATATATGTTCAAATTTCTATTCATGAAAAAATTAAAAAATCAGATAATAGTGAAATTGAAGGCAAAGAGTTATTGATGAAACAAGCCTTAGTTTCGAAAGGTATAGATTTGAAATATCTTTCCCTAAAAGATGAGATTTCAGGATACCTAAATTCATGGAAGAAGACTGGTTCGATACTTAAGAAGAAAGATTTTATTCTTAAATTATCGGATGCAAAACTTATTGGAATTGTATTCCAAGAAATGGATAAACAAGAAATTGAAGATGTCAGTATTTATCAAATTAAATATTCTAAACATGATAGTCTCAAAAAAGAAATGAGAATGCAAGCCATCAAAGCTGCTAAAGATAAGATTGATTATTTATTACTAGCTATCTCAGAATCTAAAGATAAACTTTTAGAGGTTAAGGAATTGACTAATGAAGATGAATCTTTATTGAATATAAATCAAGAAAGAGGTCTAAATAGATTCAATAATACACTAGACTTAGCTGGAGGCTTCGAATTAACAGAAACTCAATTCAAGAAGATAAAGATTTCGGCAATTATTTATTTGAAATATGGGCTAAAATAACTCCAACTGAACTACTTTCTTTTCCTCAGTACTTTTTATCGCCTTTATTTTCTTAACTTTTTCCGCCTTTTCTGAGATAGACTTATAAACAGGGTCATTAATTTTATTTAGAAAAACAGGGGCTGCTTCCACTATTTTCTTAGTGCTAGATTCTGTTTTTGGAAGTTCAAATTCTATTTTCATATCTTCTGCCATCCAGATATCTTCTACTTCACTTTCAGGTCTTTCTCCTTCATTGAGGAGATATGCAAAAGTCTCTCCAAAACGCTTGATATTCTCAATCAAAGGAAATAATTTGACACCATCATCTGTCAGGGAATACTCTACACGGGGCGGAACCTCTCGATAGACCTCTTTTTCTACGATATTAAATTTCTCTAATATTCTTAATTCCTTGGTCAGCATCCTTGGAGTTATACCGCCAATATTTTGCTGTAAATCTTTAAATCTCTGCGTATGCGAGAAGAGCTGATAGAGTATGAGAAGTCTCCATTTTCCGCCGAGAATCTCATTGTATATGCGTATGGGGTCTTTTACTGAATTATATTTCACCTGGATTTAAACTTTTACAAAACTTAAATACAAAGGAAACGAATTTTACAGATATTCTCTAGATTTCCTCAGCCAGACTAAATATTTGTTGATAAATTGAGGATAAGTGATTTTGCGTTTTAGTGTCAAAATTGCATTGGCTCAGGTGCTCTATCCAGCTTTCAGCTAATTTATGATTCGAACTCGGAAGAATAGACCTTAATTCTAAAGTCTCATCCTGCAACATTGCAAGTAGTTTCAAATCATCTAGGGTATAGATAAGGTCTTTTTCTCCTATGACCAGATAATAAAGAATATCATCTTCTCTTACTAATTCACTGTGGCTGCAATAGCTTTGAGCATAGCATAGTACGAGCTTATCTGAGTATGGCAGGCCAAAAATGGGTAGCTCTATTCGCTCGGCTAAGAGGATAATTAATATACTTAGTGTATACTGTGAGATGATATGCTGGTATTTTACCTCTGTAACATCATAGTAACCTAAAAATGAATTATCTATTATAAAGTTTTGCGTTATTTTATAATTGATTTCTTTCAATATAGCTTCTGAATTTCCTGCCTCAATTATAGTTTTATCAAGACGTTTCAATATCTGTGATAAATAAGTATCTAGATGTTGAGCAACATCATAAGGCTCTTTTTGAAATACAAAGGCTATTAAATGACCAAAAATTAACTCTAAACTTAAGAAATCTTTGCGAATCAGACCTTGAATAAGTGCGGTTTGATTCTCTTTAGTCAACTGATTATATAGCATTATCATTTCCATTTTCGATTTGAGATCTGTTTCTTTTTTTAGCTCTTGGAGGAACAATTCAAATGATACGGGCATGTCTTCATACAACGAGAATATGGCCATAGATTGCGTGTCTTTCTCTTGAAGTTGACGATATATTTTTTTAAAATTTCTTAAATTGAGCATAGTTAAAATCTAATGCAAAGCTAGTTTTTATGAAAATAAACCTATACTAGGCTATTTACATTTTTATCCACTTGTACCTAAATATATACAGACTATTACATTTTTACAAGTTTAAATTAAATAAAATCAATGTTTTAGCAGATATTATAATGCTTGGTTAATCTAAATTCGGTATCTTTATATTCGAATATTTAAGTTTAGAAATATTATTTTTGAAAAACTATCACTTAGATAATAAAATTTGTATATCTTTGCACCTCAATTTTTTGTTGTATGAGTAGAATTTGTGATTTAACAGGGAAGAAACCATTAAGCGGACACTATGTTTCCCATTCTAATGTGAAAACTAAAAGGAAGTTTTATCCTAACCTTCATTTGAAGAAATTTTTTGTTCCAGAGCTAGAGCAGTGGATACAGCTAAAAATATGTAATGCAGCCTTAAGAACAATAGACAAAAAAGGAATTTATCAATACCTGAAGGAACTAGAGACAAAAGGTGATATCAATATAAAATAAATTACTTTGAAATAGTAAAACTATATTCTAAGTATAAAACTAAATACAAAAAGAAATGGCAAAAAAGGCGAAAGGTAATAGAATTCAAGTGATACTAGAGTGCACAGAGCACAAAGAATCTGGTCAACCAGGAGTATCCAGATATATCACTACAAAAAATAGAAAGAATACTCCAGATAGAATAGAGTTGAAGAAATTCAATTCTATTCTGAAGAAGTACACAGCTCATAAAGAAATTAAATAAGTTAAAAAATGGCAAAGGTATCAAAGAATGCGAAGACTAATCGTCAAGCACAAGAAGGATCAAAAGATTATGTAAAAGTAATTATGAGCGCTAAGTCTCCAAAGACAGGTGCATATCAGTTTAGAGAAAAAATCGTACACAAAGATTTAGTAAAAGATTTCGTAGCTGGAAAAAGCAAGTAAATGCGCAGTCTAATCTATTAATTAATAAGGCTTCACACTATGTGAGGCCTTTTTTATGCAGACACCGCCCAAATACAATATCTTAGCACTATATTTACATTCAAAATTAGATTTAGATAAAAAACTTATAACTTAAAACTACCTATTCGTGTCCTTTTTAGACTATTTCAAAAAAGATAAAAAAGAAGATTTAGACCAAGGTCTCGACCAAACGAAAAAGTCTTTTTTCTCAAAAATAACCAAAGCTATTGCGGGGAAATCATCGATAGACGTCAGTATATTAGATGATATAGAAGAGGCTTTGATCACTAGTGATGTGAGTCTTCAAACTACAGTGAAAATAATCGATAGATTAGAGACTAGAATTAAAGAAGAAAAGTATTTCGGAGAGGAAGAATTATACAAGGTTCTTGAAGATGAGATTGCAAGATTGATGTATGAAAATAGTACAGATGATATTCAAGATTTTGTGCCTTCATCGGTAGAGAAACCTTATGTCATTATGGTCGTAGGGGTCAATGGTGTGGGAAAGACCACTACTATTGGTAAATTAGCTTATCAGTATAAGCAGGCTGGTAAAAAAGTTTTATTAGGTGCAGGAGATACATTTCGCGCAGCTGCCGTCAATCAATTAAAAATATGGGCAGAACGAAGCGATTTACCTATCGTAGATAAGGGACAGGATGCTGATCCAAGCTCTGTAGCTTTTGATACCTTGCAGAGCGCTAAAGCTAAAGGTTCAGACATCGTATTATTTGACACAGCGGGCCGTCTGCATACCAAGGCCGGCTTGATGCAGGAGTTGACAAAGATTAAAACTACTATGTCTAAAGTCATACCAAATGCTCCACATGAAATTCTGCTTGTATTGGATGCTAGTACAGGTCAGAATGCCCTCAATCAAGCTAAAGAATTTACAGCTGCCACCCAGGTTAATGCTATAGCTCTAACTAAAATTGATGGAACGGCCAAAGGTGGGATAGCTATCTCGATTTCAGATCTGCTTAAAGTGCCTATCAAATATATTGGTGTTGGCGAGAAAATAGAACAACTCCAATTATTTAATAAGAAGGCTTTTATTCAGTCATTGTTTACGAAGTGATCGATACTAGATGCTAGAAGTGATATTTTAGACGTTTATATTCTTATAACTACGATGTAATGTTATGAATTCAACACATTAATTTTTCAAGTTTTCGCATCATCACATCACCCAATTATTACATTGTCATATCACCACATCAACAAATAAAAATATAACTTATGAGTCAAAAGTACGCAGCTATACATTATTCCAAATATCTTGAATTAGATCAAATACTTGATGCTCAGCATCCAAGATCGATAGAGTTTGGAGAAGAGGCCCACGATGAAATGTTATTTATTATTACTCATCAAGCCTATGAACTTTGGTTCAAGCAGTTAATTCATGAAGTAAAGCATATCTCTTTTTTCTTCAGAGAAGAAGTCAGCGATGTCAATATAGCTAAGGCAAATCATCTACTCCATAGATGTAATCAGATAGTAAAACTGATGGTCAAACAACTAGAAGTGCTGGAAACTATGACGCCGATGGATTTCCTTGAGTTTAGAAACTATCTCTCTCCAGCTTCGGGTTTTCAAAGCTATCAGTTCAGAATTACGGAAGTCTTGTTGGGTCTTAAAAATGAGAATAGAATTACCTATGGCGGGCATCATTACACGACTTTCTTCAATGAAGAGCAGAAAGCGGAATTGGAGAAATTGGAAAATTCTGATTCCTTGCTGCAATTAATTGATCAATGGTTATCAAGAACTCCATTTATCAATTTCGGAGACTTTGATTTTATATCGAGTTATAAAAAATCACTGGAAGAAATGATTGAGAATGAAAAGAAAAATATACAAGAAACTAGTTTCCTTCGCGATGATCATAAAGATGTTCGTATGCGCATGCTAGGTGATGCGGATACGTTCTATAAGAATATATTCGATGAGAAAAATTATGAAGAGCGATATAGTAGAGGAGAAGTGAAACTCTCCTATAAATCCATGGTTGCAGCTTTATTTATATCTCTTTATCGAGACTATCCTATACTTCAGATGCCTTACCAAATTCTTGAGAAAATATCTGAGTTAGATGAGTTTTTGACCTTGTGGAGATTTAGACATTCACAGATGGTCAAGCGTGTCATAGGCATGAAAGTAGGAACTGGAGGCAGCGTAGGGGTAAATTATCTCCTCGAAACGGCGCTTAAGCACTCTATTTTTGGAGATATACAGACGATTACCACTCTCATGGTACCTCAGGCTGATTTACCTGTTTTACCAGCAGCCCTTTTAGAACAACTTCAGTTTGAGTATAAGAAATGAGTTCTCACATAACTAGTCTGCAATTGCTGTGGACTAGATAATCTTTAAAAAATCTCTAACGGTTTGGAAGGTGAAATCTCGTTTTCCCGCAGGTACTTTTAATAGTGAGTTGTACGCCAGTTGATCAAATTCATTTTTAATATGTGCAACATGTTCTTGGCCTTGGTCTGAAATACGCAGGTACATCTTGCGCTTATCGCCAAATTGATAAAACTTATCTATAAACCCATTAATTAAAAGGGGTCTGATCATGCGTGTCGTAGTGCTTTTATCTACATTTAGATAGCGATGTATCTGTGATAGTTCCACATAATTTTTATCATATATGTAAAGAATAACCCTACATTGATTTAGTGTGAGGTCGAAGTCTTTATTGAATTTGCGCTCGAGGTTTCTAAGAGCCTTATCCCATTGGAAAATGATGTCTAAAACTTCTTCTACATGCTGCTTATTATGAGTCATATTCGTGTGGATTATTTGTGAATAAAAACAAAGATATAGAAATTAACAAATAATCAACATTTATTTTTTCATTACAACTGTCATTTAATACAAAGGATAGTTGTAGGTATAAATCAGTTGCTAGTAGACAGTGGTTAGTAAGCAGTTGTTGATTCTATTGGTTAGTGAATAATTTACAATGATTAAATAATAGGGTATATCAGTATGAGATTAAGTATCCGATTTTCAAAATGAATCATTTTCAAATTTTCAATTGTTTCATTTTCATATCATCACATCATTGCATCGTCACATCAACTTATCACTACATCGTCACATTATTTCAGCGTTTCATAACCTATAGGACAATCTAAGCATTTTTTTGGAGAGCAATAATTTGAAAACCATTCAATCATAGCTTGAGAATCGAAGGCAGATTTATTTTTAAATGAAAAGCAGTCCAGCATGGCTTTTGTCTTAGCGTTTGTTTCAGCCTTCAATTCTGTATATATATTTAGTGTCATTTCGGTAGATTTTTCCTCTTGCATTTCTCTGAGAAATCGAAACGGAAGTATAATATTAATGATAAGTTTGTCTACAAATGGCTTGGTTAATTTTCTGGATAGGGGCTTTTTTTCAGCTTTTCCAAAGTCGTAATTAAACGTCCAGTATTCAGAAGTAGACGTATCAAAATAATTATAAATATCTTTTAGATTTTCAAATTGGATTAATTTAAAAAATAGATGAGACTTATTTTGAATAAATCCTACGAACTGAGCTAGTCTTAAAGTAGCAAATGACGCTGGCAGCATCCCTGATCGTTTGACTTTATGTAATACGGGAGTCAATTTGTGAACTGATTTCAAATACGCGTATTCAGTTAGCAACTGACTTGAATAATCATCTACTTCTTTAATCAAATTGGCTTGTCCGAAGAAAATGGCCTCTAATTTGTGTGGCTGATCCATATACCTTGCTAATAAATTTTGCGGTATGGACTGCGCTATGGCTAGAAAAAAATCGCTATTCTCCTTGATACCAAATCCGTATAGCATAGCTTGATAAAATGAATTCTCATAATGGTATAGGTTTGCCTTAATAATTTCTTGGAGAAAATGGGATTTCCGCAAGATTCGCTCTATTAAAAGCCTCGATTTAAATTGCTCTATAATGATATTGGGTGGCAACTGAAATATGTCTTTACAGGCGATGTTCTTTTTCGCATGCATTAAAGATTCTAAGTGCTGAATAGTTTGATAAGAAATATGACTATCCAAACATAAAATAGGAATCGCTTGATTCTTGGAAGTCAGGGTATGCAATTCTGCAGTTTGATTTAAAACTACATGAAGTATCACATTGTCGTAATAGCTGTCTTGGTGGTGTTTGTGATTATACCATTCTTTATTATCAATATGTATCTCGACATGGCCATGAAATATTTCTGAACCTATTTTTACAGAAGCATGGGTAAAATCAGGTCCTTGTCCAGTATTTGGTAATCCAGTTTTCAACACAGAAATTGAATCCCCAAGAGTGGTAGTAAGGTTTTTTGAATCAAATAACTGATACTTCCAGACAAAATGTAAATAGTCTTCTTTCCAGTGCATAGACCTCAAAATTAAGCAATTGGGAAAGTTGATATGAAAAAAAACTAAAACGGATTAGTTAACTATATCTCATTTAAGGTGTTTCAAATAGATAAATTTTTCTTTGGTACAGATTTAAATTGCTTAAAATGAGTAGTTTTTAGTCTTTAACACAGGCCATTCACGAAAAATCTCTAAAAATCTATTTTTTTTACACCTCGTTTTATTAAATTTACACCATCTTTATATTAACTTTATATTAACTTTGTATAGTATTTAGATCGTAAATCAAAAAAATAAAATTTAAAAAATTCTTTATGGTTAACAATTTACTCCTTTCTTCTGCAGATAAGAAAAATAAAAACCACAGCTATTCTAAATTCTTTTTACTAGCTTTTGTGGCTTTAGCCAATATGCAGAATAGTCTGACGGCACAGTATTCTGGCACGATCAGTATACCAAATGGCACCTTTGCTAATTTAGGTGTATTGATCGATTCTTTGAATCAATATGGTCTCAATGGTGCATTGACGGTGAATTTCACCGCAACACAAACAGCGCCTACTCTTGGCTATCAGCTAGGAAGTGCTGCGCTCAATGCGTCTATGAGTTCTACCAATACACTGACCTTTAATGGAGGTACCATCAATGCCTATACAGGTGGGACACGAACGGGTACAGCCATTACTTTTGGCACATCTACTACCTATGGCTCCAACGATGCCATATTTGTAGTAAGGGGTACTGACTTTGTTCGCTTTACCAGTATGACATTTAATGAAAATGCTGCCAATACTAACAATGCTTCCGGTATGGAGAATGCGATTGCATTTCATAATCTGGCTGGGACGACAGGAGCTATGGATGGCTGCCAAAATATACAAATTACAGGATGTACATTTAATATGAATGATTTTGCTTCTTCCAATCAATATGTCATCTATGCTGTTAACACTCTTTATAGTGCTACTACCAATTTGATTTGGTCAGCTAATGGCGATATACATCGAGACTTTACTATAAATAACTGTACCTTTAATAATGGTATGTCTCATATTATGATTAAAGGATCATATGACAATTTAAGTACATTTAGATATAATGGCGAAGGTACTGTCAGAAATGTCGTTGTATCCAATTCTAATTTCAGAAGAATAGGCGGTACTTCAGTTCAGCATGCTGGGGTTAACCTATTCGGAGTCGATACTCTTGATGTGTTCAATAATATTTTAGATATTGATAGTATGCAAAGTACCACTTGTTATGGAGTGTTTAATCAAAATTGTGGCGGATACGGAAGAGTTTATAATAATGAAGTTACTTTTAAAAGAAATGCCAGTGGTACGAACACCTTAATCGCATTCGCTAATATACTCGATGCATTTGGTGATAACAGACCTTCTACTTCTACTGCCATAACTCGGAAAAATAAATTGTTTATCGGATTTCATAATACAACCTTGATTACGCCTACTTCGTCTAATTCTAATACATTTATTTCTGCAGGTGCAAGATCCATTATTGCTTCTGCCAATACAAATCTACCTTCATTGAATATTGTGGATAGTAATATGATGATTGGACAAACAATAATTGGAACTGGCCAATTTTTGTATACTCTCACTAATGGATATATCGGACAAAAAAATATTATCAAGGATAATGTGTTTAAAAACTTCACAAGAAATGGAGTAAGCGGTACTACTTATGGTATCTTTACCAATGGTAATTATATAAATGAAATCTATAATAACCTAATTGATAGCATAAGATATACCCCACCTACTACACCCACTACAACCTCATCATCTACAATGTATGGCATTGTAAATCAAAATACACAAACAACTTTAGCTGGAGGATATGCTAAGGTGTATAATAATATAATTAGTAATTTGAATTATTCTCAGCCATCTAGTTCTACAGCTAATTTAATAGGTGGTATTAGTATATTGGGTTTTAATGATAGCGTATATAATAATACGATTCGCAAGATATCTATGACTTTGACGAGTACGGGTGGAGGTAATGTCTATGGATTGGCTCCGCTAAACCATTCTACTACATATACACCTATGAATATTTATAATAATGTAATAGATAGTCTTAGTTTGGCAAACAATGGCACAGCGCAAGCAACTGCCTTTGTGCATGGGATTAGACATCAGAGTACAGGAACTATCAATATATTTAATAATTTTATAGGAGAACTATACAATTTGAACTCTAGCAATGTAGAAGCATTATCAGGAATATCAAATAGTTCTTCAGGGACTCTAAACTTGATCAATAACACTATCCAGTATGGTAGAATCGCTCCAATAAGTTCTTCTGGAACTGCATTTGGAGGTTCGGGTGTTTCTTTTAATACAGGTATTACTTCTTTGAAAAATAATATTATCAATATCAAAGGCACTCCTGGCGCTACAGGAGGTAGTTTTATAGCTGTTAGAAGAACCACCACAGGTACAGCTGGCACGAGACCAGCTAATTTCTCAGGAAATAATAATACCTATTCTATCAATACAAATAACAACAATTATATTTACGCTGAGGGTACGACAGCAGCTTCACTTGTTAATGCACATTATATTAATAGTTCTGCTACCAATCCTGTTGGTAGTTTTGAAACCCAGGCATCGTTTAACAGTTCATGTAGTGTTTATAAGCAGTTTATGCAGGGAGAAGCGAGTACCTTCAATGAGGATATACTGGCTACTGCCCATGGTAGTGTACCTAATGCGTTTACTCCTACAGGGTCCTCATTATCTGAAAGCTCGGGTGAGTTTATAGCCGCTACAGCCATAGATTTAGCAGGTTCATCGCGCGGAGCCAACTATGATAGAGGAGCGTTACAGTTTTCTGGTACAGCTATTGATTTATCTGGTCCTACCATCACATTTACGCCGAGAGGTAATGTGAACTGCACCAATACAGCAGTCACTATCAGTGCTGAAATTGCAGATTTCACTGGTGTGAATACTACCACAGGCACTAGACCTAGGTTATATTATAGAAAAACGACTGATCCAGATACTTTTGTATCTGCCAATACAAGTGCTGCACCAGGTTGGAAATGGGTGGAGGCAAGTAATACCTCTTCGCCTTTTACCTTTACCTATGACTGGACTAAATTTGCGGCAGCCCCAGTGGTCAACGATACTATAACTTATTTCTTCGCAGCGCAAGACAATGTAGGTACTCCAAATGTTTCGATCAATGCTGCTACATTAATTCCTTCGACATCGTGTCCTGGTTCTGTAAATATTGCAGCTACGGCTGGTTTGACCAATGCCACTTCGCCTTATAGATTTATCATTGATGTAGCGCCTATTATCACTTTTGATGTCGCTAAAAATCCTATTTGTAGTGGTGATGCGGATACCATAAAAGCAAACCTTATTCTTACAGCTGCAGCGTCAGTTGGAACAGCTACTACCGCGGGACAAGGAACCGGACAGTCTCCATTTATGGGAGGTTGGGGTGGTACTAAGACTCAATTTATCATACGTGCAAGTGAATTGCAGGCGCAAGGTTTAGCCGCCGGAAATATTAATTCTATAGAATTATTTCCAACTACCTCTGGAACTACTTATGAAGGTTTTCAAATATGGATGGGAAATACTGCGCAAGCTGATTTATCTACTGCATTTGTAGATACTTCTGCTATGACTAAAGTTTACGAAGCTACAGCAGCAGATGCAGCTTACACCCCTACAGCAAGTAGCTGGAATGTTTTCTCGGTCGGTACTACTCCTACCATACCACTAGGAAGTGCAGTGAGCTCTTCTTTTGTTTGGAATGGTACTTCCAATTTAGTTCTATGTTTTTCTTGGAGTGAAAATCCATCAGCAGCCACATCGACAGGTTCCAATTGTGAATTTAGCACAACTTCTTTCGTGGCTTCTAGGAAGTCACAAGCAGATAACTTGAGTATGGCAGCTATGTTAGGACAGACAACCTCAAGTATTGGTACAGCTAGTTCTAGACCTAATTTTAGAATCAATGGCAATAAAGGTCCATCTGTTAATCCTACAACAGGCTATACATGGTCTCCTTCTGGCCTAGGTACTGCGCAGACGATCTTCCCTTTCCCTTCGACCACACCTATTTCTAAATATAAGGTAACCGTAACGGATGTAAATGGCTGCCAATTCAATGATTCAGTGAGTATCAATGTTGATACTTTGCCTAAGCGTCTTCGAGTATTCAATTCCTTCCAATGTGGAGCAGGGGTACCTCCTACTGCCTTTAAGGTGAGAGATTCTAATGGATACACAACACCAAATATTGCGTGGTATGCATCGATGGCAGCTACCACACCGCTTCAGATAGGTCTAGATACAATATATACCAGTACTGTTGGTTCTACCACGACCATGTTTGTATCTGTTCAGAGCCCAGCGGGCTGCTGGAGCCCTAGAGTACCGATTACTTTGACAGTAAATACATCGGATTCTATCCTAGCGAGAGCTAATGGTGTCAGAGACACGATTAGAGTGTGCTCTGGTTCACCAGTTAATTTAACGGCTGTAAACGTACAAATGCCAAGTATCACAAAATCATTTGATACTTTTACTTGGACATCCAATGATCCTAATTCAGGTATAGGTTCGCCTGTTGTAACTACAAACGGAAATCATACCTTCACACCTTTGATTGGGGGTAACTATCAGCTTTACGTCAATGCGAAAGATACAGGGTCTGGTTGTAGTGCAGTAGATACGATTAAATTTAGTGTGCAAGCGAATCCGTTTACGGGCGGAGGATTCATAACGGCAGTTCCTAATCCTGTTTGTATTGGAACTAATGTAACACATTCCGTATTTATACCAAACCCTGCTGCTACCATTCCTTCACATTGTGCGTCTTCAGCAAGTAATACAGGAGACGAAGATATAGATTCTGTCGTGTTTGTAACAATAAGTAATACTTCTGCATGTGCTTCATTAACTGGCTCTCAGGGCACAGCGACAGGGATTGCGGATAGATATTCTAATTTTGTAGGTTCCGCAGTGCCAGTGCCTTCTGTGAATGCAGGCGCTACCTACCCACTATCCGTAGGGATAGAGCAGTGCGGTGGCGGTGGCGGTTGGACGCATTCTACAACAGCTTTCTTTGACTGGAATAGAGATGGAGACTTTTTAGATGCAAGTGAAAAATATGTAGTTGCCGACAATGTTTCAGGTGCAACTATCAGTACAGCTGCTACTATTAATATTACCATTCCTGCAAATGCATCTAGTGGTAAGACGAGGATGAGGATTTCATCAAGAGAGTCTGCTGCTAGTGCTATTGATGGTTGCCATGTGGCGGCTGGCAATTGGGGTGAAACAGAAGATTATGAAATAAATGTGGTAGGTCTTGCTGATACCAATTTTACTAAATTGTCATGGAAATCCAATCAAACTGGGGTTACTGTACTAGGGACTAATAATCCATTAATTCACGCTTTACCGGCAGCATCAACAATATACACCATAAGAATGACTAATGGAGTTTGTATTGATTCTCTTAAAGATACCATTACAAATGCTGTTCCGCCTCTAGCTACTTCTTCTATCGCTGGACCTTCTAGTGCCTGTTTTGGTGACCAGTTGAGATTATCGACCAATACCACTGGAGCATGTACTCCATATACATATAATTGGTTTGTCGTCGGTGGTACAGGTGGTAATTTTACAGCTGTAGGTTCATTAAATAATGATACTATTTTATTTAATCCTACTGGCGCTACAGGTGCACGATCTATTCGTGTGGTCGTGACGGATCCTTTCGGTGCAAAAGATTCTACTACCCATACCATAAGCTATAATAATCCAACTCCGACGGCTATTGTAGATGATACTGTTTGCGGGGCTCAAGCGGGTATATTGAGAGCTACTGCTACTCCAGCTAGTGATATCTTGAGATGGTATGCTTCACCTACCAGTTTTGAAGTATTAGGAGTAGGTTCTAGTTTTACGACGCCTCCAGTGAGCGCTAATACTAAATTTTATGTAAGACAGTTTACATCATTAATTGACAGCGCTAATCCATTCACTTCTTCTACATTCGGTAACGCAACATTACAACAAGGAATTAGAATGAATGTGACAAAGAAATTGATTTTGACCCATGCAGATATTTATCCATTTGGAGCACCAAACTCTTCGGGAACATTATCGGTAGAATTAAGAGATAATTTCGGAACCCCATTAGGAAGTGTAAATAATATTCCATTCAGTTATAATACAGGAGGTACAGCAGCTACAACGGCAGCTACATCTACTCCTGTCACTATTCCTTTGGGTATTTTAGTTCAGCCTGGTACAGGCTATGATTTAGTGATAACTGCTATATCAGGAGCTAGCTTAGCGCATGGTAACGTAGGAACAGCCTTCCCATATAGTACTGCTACGGGATCACTATCTGTCACTGCAGGTAGAACAGCAACTGGCACTACTGGATTTACAAGATACAACTTCTTCAACCTAAAAACAGAGGAAGGATGCTGGGGAGGTCCAGTGACTGATTCTGTTTTATTTATACCCCCACCTGCCATTACACTTTCTAGAAAAATAGATTCAGTATGCTCTTTAGGATCTACAACTCCTGTCACATTGACAGCCCCTTCTCCACTTTCTACTTATAATACTTATGTTTGGACACCGAATACGAATATTACGGGTACCGGTGCGACAGGCTATACGTTTAGTGAGCCGAATCCAGGGACTTATTCTTATATACTGACTGGAACGCAGACAAGTGGACAACAGTGTGTGAATCGAGATACTTTTACCTTTAAAGTAAAAGCAATACCTCCTGTAATTACTAGAACACCTGCCACACCTAGTGTTGATATATGTAATGGGACAATTCAACAACTGGATGCTTTAGGTTTCAGAATGACAGACCATGTGCTAGGTACAGCTACTACAGCTGGTGCAGGCGCTGGTCAGTCTCCTTTTATGGGAGGTTGGGGCGGTACTAAGTCTCAATTCATTATTAGGGCTTCTGAATTACCTTCGGGAGGTACGCCTAGAACACTTAAAGCTATTTCTATGACGGCCACCACATCAGGCACTACTTATGAAGGGATGCAGATGTATGTAGGTCATACTACTTTAACTGATTTCACTACAGTTGTAGACATTAATCCTGCTACCTTGACAAGAGTATATGAAGCGAATGCTGCTCTAGCTGCCTATACGCCAACGGTTGGTGTAAATACATTCACATTTGGTACGAAGCCTGCTACTCCATTAGGTTCAGCAGTGAGTGATAATTTCCTTTGGGATGGGACATCTAATATAGTTGTATTTACTTCTTGGAGTGAAAATCCAACGGCTGCTACCTCTACGGCTAGTAATTTTGAATATAGTGCTACGTCATTTGTCGCTTCTATGCGAAGACAAGCTGATAACTTATCTATGGCAGATATGGCTTCACCAACTGCAGGTGGTACGTCTTCATCAGCCTCATTTAGACCTAATATGACATTAAGATTTGAAGATGGTGCTCCAATTACTTGGTCACCTACTACTAGTCTATTTACAAACACTATTGCTAGTATACCTTATACTGGTGCTAACAGCGATACTGTTTATGCTAGACCTGTGGATACTATTAAATATTTTGTAACAGCTACTTTTCCGAATGGATGTACTCGTATAGACAGCCTTACCTTAAACGTCAAGGACACGGTAACTATCACCACCCAGCCAGATGCATTTAAGGCTTTCTGTCAGGGAGACACTTTGAAATTATGTGTATCGGCTGCGTCTACCTCTCCTATGACTTATCAGTGGAAGAAGAATGGCTTGAATATAAGTACAGGTGGAAATGCATCCGCAGGTACTCCATGTTTGACAATTGTCAATGCGACTCAAGCAGATTCAGGTGCCTATGAAGTGGAAATATCTACAGGAACTCCTTGTGGTACAAGAACGTCTGCTTCTTCTATAGTGAAAGTAAGACTTCCTATTGCGATTACTACTCAACCAAAAGATACTACTGTCTGTGTAGGAGCACCATTCTGTCTGAGTGCTGCGGCTATGAATGATAGTTCTCGAGTTTGGACACAACTTACAGGTGCGAATACAGGTACAAATAACACGTTATGTATATCAAGTTCTGTTTATGCTGATTCAGGTAGATACTTTATCAGCTATATCCCTCAGACGCCATGTCCTGCGAAAAACAGTGATACAGTGAGAGTTCGAGTTTTACCACCAGCCCTTATTGTAGCGGATCCTGCTGCATTGACGACGCTATGTATCGGAGATTCAGTGACATTGAAAGCGAATCATACAGGAGCATTAAGCTTCCAATGGTTGAAAAACGGTAGTCCAATAAGTGGAGCTACTACAGATTCATTGAATGTCAAAGCGAATACACAATCAGATTCGGGTGAATACCGATTAGTTGTATACTCACCTGCGGGTTGTACGAATGATACAACTACCGTGAATACGGGAGTGATAAAAATCAATTTGCCTGTCAATATAACAGCCCAGCCATTGGCTAAGACCTTTGTCTGTCAGAACTCACCATTTACAGCGAGTGTAGCAGCGAGCAATACGAGCGGTTATGAGTGGGAGAAAAATACGACGACTATTTCTGCAGCGACCAATGCTACATTTAATACTATTACAAGTGCGCAGCCAAGCGATGCTGGAGTGTATCGAGTTTTGGTCAAAGGTCTAGCACCTTGTCCTAATGTATACTCTACGAATGATACTCTAGAAGTGACAACACTTGCAGCGATTGCGACTCCTCCTACAGCCTTCCAGGTTTGTGAAGACCAGTCTATCAGTATCACTGGTGCAGCTAGTAATGTAGCGAGCTATCAGTGGTTGAGAAATGGAGTCGCTATATCTCCAAACGGAAATGTACAGACCTATACCAAAGGTGGTAGCCCTGCTACTATGTCTGATAGTGGTATGTATAGATTGGTGGCCTTATCCAATCCTGCAGGAGCGACGACCTGTAAAGCAGATACGTCTGTGGCCGTTCTAGGTGCTGTAGTCAGAAAAATTCAAATTTCGACACAACCATTGGCCAATACATTTGTATGTCAAAACTCAGCATTCAATACGAGTATAGTAGCCCAGAATGTGACAGGCTACCAGTGGAGAAAAGGAGCGAGCAATGTATCGACAGGCACGGGAGGCACCACGGCCAGCTATAGTATAACTAACACTCAGCCTGCGGATGTGGGTGTCTATAGTGTAGTGATAACAGGAAATACGCCATGTCCGAGTGTGACGAGTACAAACAACACATTAGCAGTGACTACCTTAGCTGCGATTACGACACCTCCTACAGCCTTCCAAGTTTGTGAAGACCAGTTTATAAATATCACTGGTGCAGCAAGCAATGCTGCGAGCTATCAGTGGTTGCGAAATGGAGTAGCTATATCTCCAAATGGTAACGTGCAGACTTATACGAAAGGCGGTAGCCCAGCTACCATGTCTGATAGTGGTATGTATAGACTCGTAGCCCTATCGAATAATGCAGGCGCTACGACCTGTAAAGCCGATACGAGTGCTGCGGTTCTCGGAGCGGTAGTTAGAAAGATTATTGTTACAACCCAGCCACCAGTATTCTCTTACGGCTGTATCAACGCCAACTTCAGTATGAGTATCGTCGCACAGAATGTGACGGGCTATAGTTGGAGATTGAATGGTAATCCAATTGGTCAAACGACGGCTGCGATGTCCAGAACACCATTTACAATAGCAGATACAGGAAACTATACCGTGGTCATGACTGGAAATGGCCCGTGCCCAAGTGTAACGAGTAATATAGCAGAAGTAGATCCTACGACAGCGGCTATAATTACCACTGAGCCAGTGAGCGCGGATGTATGTTTAGGGAATAGTCTTACATTGACTGTAGCAGCTAGTGCACAGCAGTCTTATCAGTGGAGAAAGAATGGCGTGAATATCACAGGACAAAATGGACCTTCATTCACAATAAGTTCTGCAGCTTATGCAGATGCGGCCACTTACGACGTGATTGCTATCGCCTTTAATGGTTGTACGAATGATACGTCTATAGGAGCAGTGGTGTCTGTCAAGACCCCATTGGCTATCACTAGTCCATTGGCGACTGCAGATGTTAAATGTGAAGGTCAGGCTATCAGTTATACCACTGGAGTATCAGGAGACGGACCATTTACCTATGCGTGGATATTGAATGGATCTTCTGTAGGTACCAATAGTGCCACTTATACGAAGACAAGTGCATTGACAGCAGACTCTGGAAGATATATCGTGACTATTCAAGGTAGCATGGCCTGTCCATCTTTGAGAGATACAATAGACGTCGATGTGAATAAAGCGCCTCAAATCGTGATGCAACCGAATGGAGCTTCACCAGTATGTCTTGGTAACAATATAGTATTGACTGCTGCTGCGGTTAATCAAACAGCACTAGAATGGCATAAACAAGGCCTAGGCAGTCTGAGTCAGTCCGGCACTTCGTATACCTCTTCAGGTTCCACAACGGCAGATGGTGGTAACTACTTCGTGATAGCTAGAGCACAGCCATCGTGTAGTGATGTCACCTCTAGTTTATTCAATGTGGTAGTCAATATACCAGCAATTATAGCTTCTCAGCCTGTAGGTATGGATTTATTAGAAACTCCTGCAGGATCTCATACCATGTCTGTTATAGCCTCAGGCACTGGCCCGTTGAGCTATCAGTGGTATAAGAATGGTGTTATAATACCGACAGCTACAGCCTCTAGCTTCGCGATTACTAATTATGTAGCGGCGGCTGATTCTGGATTATATTATTGTGAAGTCAAATCACCATCGCCATGCAGCAATACCGTATTATCGAGTATAGCTAAAATTGCTACGGTCAAGTGTCCAGTAATTATGTTTGATACTTTACGTACTGTTAATATCTGCGCGGGTCGTCCATTTAGCTTGGATATAAAAGCTACCGGAGCATTGTCATACCAATGGTTTAGAAATAATGTAGCTATTCCAAATGCAAACTTTGCGAATTATTCCATTCCTGCAGCTAATCCTTCTCATACAGGAGTTTATCGATGTAGAGTATTTGCATTTAACGAAGCTATATGCACGCCGACGTATACAGATTCTATTGTGGTGACTGTAAAAGACAAACCTTCAATTACCATGCAGCCTGAGCCTATTAGACTATGTGCCGCTTCTAGTCATACGATGCGCGTAACTGCTACCTTTGGCGAAACCTACCAATGGTATAGAAATGGTATTGCTATCTCACCAAATGGAGATAAGGATTCATTTATTTATAATAATGTAAATACCATAGGAGATGTATTTTATGTAGAGGTAGGTAATAATTTATGCCCTAGTACAAACTCTAAATCAGTAACGCTTAAATCTGTAATACCAGCTAACCAAGTCTTCTTAGCTAATAATTCGGAGTTTGACTTGATAGAGCGTTGTAGCGATGCCAATGGTTGGACCTACTATTCCAATACAACGCAGACAGAGCGATTATTGATGGGTATCAAAAAGAATGGTAATTTCATCACTGCCAAGCCAGATATCGAGCTAATGAATGGTATTAGAGAATTGTCATCTATCAATACAGAGAATAGAGGAGCGATCCTAGGTGGTAGAATCTTTAATTTAGATATCACAGGTAAGATTCAGAATGCATATGAGTTGAAGTTTTACTATAATAAGTCAGAAGGCGATGCGGTATTAACTCGATTGAACGATATCAAGCTAGCTAATCCAGGTCAGTTTAGCACTGATCGTATTGACTTGACCTTCTTACTGACAACTCAGCAGCCGTTTACGAGCTCATTATGGAGTAATCTTAGTATTCCATTGAATACTCCGCACACCATATCTCAAAAGGATAAGGAATTCGGTGTAGAGAATAATGTAAACTATGTGATTCTTAAAAATCTGGTAAGCACTAAATTAGGAGGTACCCTATTTATGGATTATACATTGAAAGCGAGCTCCCGCATTTCTTCTACGAATAGGAACGGCTTTGGTTTCTCATTGTATCCAGTTCCTACGATAGATGGTAAAGTGACCGTAGATGTTAGTAGTAAACGCTTAAAGCCAATCTCTTTTACGGTAACAGATATGACAGGCAGAATAGTAGCTATATTTAATGAGAAGCATACCAGCCTAGAGAGTTCCCATATCTTTGACTTCAGTCAGTTAGCTAATGGAAACTATCAGTTGTTGATGACGAATGACGAAGAATCTGCTATTGGCAGATTTACTATCTCGAAGTAAGAGAATTTCTTTTTACTAGTTAAGATTAGGTCACTTTCAAGAAGTGACCTAATTTTTTATAGCTAGAAACAATTTATTTTTCAAATATTTGGTAATCGGTATAAAATTTAAGGACCTATGGTATATGATTTATATTTGTATGAGAAAATGGAGTTACGTACATAAATAGATATCAATTGCATATGAGGTTAATTTCTCTTTTAGTATTATTCTTAATTCCTTTCCTAGCAGATGCCCAGTCTTGCTATTTGGTCTATTTAAAACCCAAAGTTATAAGTAATTCTAAATTGTCCATTTCTCGTGAATCCATGGAAAGAAAGCGACGCTTTCAAATAGAAATAGATGAAAAAGATTATGCTATCGAAGAGACACGAGTAGTTAAAATTGAATCTATTTCTCCTGTACTAAATAGTTCTAGGTGGTTAAATGCTGTTTCAGTGCTATGCACTACAAAAGATATAGATAGAGTTAAGGATTTGAGCTTTGTAGACCATATAGAGCTGCTACATTCTCCTATTAGTATAAAAAAAACGACTTCTCAGAAACTAGAATCAAACTATACTAAAGAACAATATGGACAGACGTTCAATCAAATAAAGCTTCATAATGGACAAATATTGCATGATGCTGGTTATGAAGGTCAGGGTATGAAAATAGCCGTGTTTGATGCAGGCTTTGATCGAGTCGATAAAATAGCATCCTTTAAACATTTATTTTTAGATAATAGAATTTTCCCGATCAAGAATATTGTAGAAAACTCCAGTAATTTATATACTCTGGATGGGCATGGAACAGCCGTATTAGGATGCATGGCATCCTACTTCCCAGATAGCATCGTGGCCTCCGCACCTAAAGCATTTTATTATCTATTCATTACGGAGGATCCGCGCAGTGAGACTCGAATAGAAGAGTTCAACTGGGCAGTGGCAGCTGAAATGGCTGATAGTATGGGTATCGATATAATTAATTCTTCTCTGGGGTATCATCAGTTTGATGATCCAAGCCAGAATTATTCTCGAGAGGATATGAATGGAAAAACAACTATTGTTTCTAAGGCGGCCTCTATAGCTATTTCCAAGGGCATTGTTGTCGTCAATTCTGCGGGGAATCATGGAAATAAAGATTGGCAGATTATAACTGCACCAGCGGATGTAGCGGATGTGATTTCAGTAGGTGCCTTAGACAATGAAGCTAATCTAGCTGATTTCAGTTCTAGAGGTTATTATAAATTAAATCAAATTAAACCTAATATAGTAGGTGTAGGCAAAGGCACGACCCTCTACTATGATCTAGGTAGTTACTTTTATGGTAGCGGTACCTCGTTTTCGAGCCCCTTGCTAGCAGGTCTCATAGCTTGTTTTTGGCAAAAAAATAAGGAGTTATCGCCATCTGAACTTCGCACTGTATTGTATTCTTTGAGCTCTAATTATCTATCACCTAATTATGAAATAGGTTTTGGTATTCCTAAGTTTGAATTACCTATAAACAAAAGAGTTATAGAAATGAAGGATCGCATTCTTTCGGTTTACCCAAACCCATCTTCTGGAAACACTATTTTGGAGATCAGTGCTACCGAAGCTTTTGAAAATGCTGAGATAGAGATTTATTTTTCCCATAAAGCAATTATGAAGAATAAGGTAAAACTCCAAAAAGGGGTTAACCATATTTTTTTAAATACAGATAACTATGCCAAAGGCATCTACTTTTTTAAAGTAAAAATGGGAAATTATATTTTAGAAGAAAGGTATCTAAAATATTAGAGTATTCAAATCTTGCCAGAGATTAATTGAGATCTTTTTTACCAGTAACTATCTTTCTTGTTTTCACCGATGTTAAATCCTATAGATACTCTCATTTGATTATCTAGCGGCGAGCGCTGCTGAGTAATCGGAAGTAGGTAAGAAAAATCTAATTGCATAGCGGCGTATTTAAGCCCCAAGCCAGCCGTGATGAATTGTCTACCGCCAGCGCCTTCAGGTTCGTAAAAGAATCCAGCGCGCACGAAATATGTTTTTTGATAGGCATACTCTCCACCTATATGGGTTATAATTTCGCCTAATTCTCCACCTATCCCATTTGCATGATCTCCAAATGATGTTAGCATACCAGCGATAGATCCCAATTCTTTAAAATCAGGAATAGTATTTCTATTGGCATCCACAAAGGAAATTTTACCTTGATTATCTTTTGAGTAGGTAGGAGTCGGAACTAGCAGTTTATCAAATTGGAGACTAGCGCTAAATGAGTTGTGTTCATCTATTTGCCCTTCAAAACAAGCACCTAGGGCCATATTGGTAGGAATAAAATCGGGCTGCCCATTCGCACTATATTGAATTTTTGATCCAATGTTAGAAATATTTACCCCTACATTAAGTTTCGACTCTTGTAAACGTCCAATCTCTAATTTTTTCGAATAGAATGCTGCAAAATCGACAGAAAATGCAGAGCCAGAAGGTATCTGGTTGGTTGCTGTCGTAGCTCCATTGGATAAATCGGATAAAATATATCTTCCAGAAGCGCCAATGCCTAAGCTTTCTGAGAGTCTAAACGAATAATGACCTTCCAATGCAAATTCGTAGGGTTTGGAAATACCTAAATCATTCCCTGAGGCATCTTTGTAATTTATTTGACCCAAGGTAAAATAACGTACACTGAGTCCTGCTGCATGGTTCGGAGAGATCTTCGTATAACCATTTGCATTGATGAGATAGATGTCATTCGTAATCTGTCTGAGCCAAGGGGCAAAATTGATAGAAGCTCCTTTGTCCTTATCAATAAAGGCTAATTTAGCAGGATTATGAAATCCACTAGAATTATCAGCTGAGGTAGCTACACCAATTTCGGCCATGCCTGCAGATCTAGCATCGGTGGCTATGCGCATGAACGGAACACCAGTGGTTATAACGTATTCAAGTCCATTATGATCTAAGGTACCTTGCGAAATTCCCTGAATTGAAACTAAGATGAATGAAATAATGGAAATATTTTTCCCTACGGCTCTATTAAATATCACTGTTTTATCTATATATTATTTAAAACTCAACGCAAAGAAACAAATTTTATTGTAATAAAACTAGTTTTTCGTATTTACTGGCAGTTTCTCCTTTTGTATCACGTATGGTTAAGGTATATACATACACCCCTTTACCTAATTTATCGCCAAAATCATCCAATCCATTCCACTGAATTTGGTCTTTTACTCTAAATCCTTCGGTACTTAATTTTTGATGAATACGCTTAACTACTCTACCTGTAATTGTCATGATATTAATAGATATATCCAGAATCTCATTAGGTCTATTATGCTCAAATTCAAACCGCGTATTGGTGGTGAATGGATTCGGATAATTCAGTAAATGAAAAAGCGCTATTTTTTCTGATGAGGCTACTATAAATTCAGTGTATCCTTCGCCAGGATTATTATAAACATCCCATGCTTTGACCTTTAGGGTATGTCGTCCATCTTTTAGCTTATAGTAAGGATAATTTATTTGCCCATTCATAAAATCTCCTTGATTCGTTCTGTAATAGCTATTTAAGTTTATTGGTAATCTTAGGTTATCGTCCAATATGGCTGTAATATCATGACCAATGCCTGCTCCAGTCGTATTAATCCCACTTGAGTCAAATAGTTTGACCAAAAGAATAGGATCTGAATTGGTTAATCCCCCAAATGCAAATTTCTCATCATTCATAAATAGTTGAACTTTGGGTGGTTGATTATCTGCCGCTGCATTTAGATTAGCGCCTCCTATCCATACGTTGGTATCCATACCAGCGGCATCTCTATAGGGCTTTTGATTTACATCTGCTGCATAGTATGAGATTTTTCCACGCCCCATGGCATAGTTTATATCCTTAGGTACGATAAATTCGATAGTGAATTTCCCATCTTTAACCAAAGTACTTCCGCGAAACAATCTACTTTGCTGAGTTTTAAAGGTGTCACCGGGTATTTTTGGTTCTTTTGTGTCGTTATAGTTCAATTTATTTTGACTAGGTTTATCTAACACCGTGATTTGACAAAAACCATTGAAATCAGCCATTAGATTATTAGTTAAATCTCTTACCTCTCCTTTAATTGTGACTTTGCTCAGAGATTTTAGGGTGTCGTCTGTTCCATTAGAAATAGAGGTGGTTATAACATTGTACTTTGGTAGATTTATTTCTAAGGCAGGATCACCTATTAAAACTACTTTCTGAGAGTTGCTATTGATGACACTTTTGGTAGCTCTGGCTATTTGCCCTAGAGTCGTATTGGTTCTATTGAAAAAGCTGGCAAAAAAATCATTCATAAATGGGCCTTGATCTGAGATATAAACCTCTCTACAGGTAGTGAGTAGACCAATAGCTCCTCCATCTTTTTGCAGAAAATATCTTTCTCCCGCTGATTTATTGCTGGCATTAGGTTTGTCATAGGGAGCAAAACCGCAGGTAGCCGTAGTCACAAAAGGTAATGAGTAAATGTTTTTATAGATAGGTAAATCATTGGAAGATAGGATGCGTTCTTGAGACCAGTTGGACTCCCCTCCATGTCCTACATAGGTCATAAGAATATTACCAAAGGTAAAATTATCTTTTACTAATTTCTCTACGTCTTCATAACGCTGACCTCCGGAGAATTGTTGCTGAAAAAAGGCGTCGAGATAGACCTTGTTTTGGAGGGTTTTTACATTATCTGCAATAAGTTTTTTACTCACCGTTTCATTTTGGCTATAAAAGTCTGCATCAGACTGTGTATCATAATCATCTGCCACCAGTGTAGTCTGATTTCGCCAATCGCCATAGGATTCTTTCGCTTTATATTTCTTTATTTTATTTACTACATCTCTAGCTTCTTCTATACTAGACACGGGTAGTCTACCTATGCCATAAGCCATGGTCTTTATCGCATCGTTTAGATTAGTATCGGCTAGAATATCGAGTCCATAAATATCATCTGTAGGAAATGATTGAGAGAAATCACTCGAAAATAAGGTTTCATAAGTAGGAACGTAATCTTCACAGGTGTTCGAAGTTTTATTGACCCTTTTATAGTCTACGCAGGGCTTTCCAAATAGAGTCACTGTAGAAAGTTTTTCCGGGGCAGAGAGACCTTTTACAGCTATTTCATTTATAAATCGGCGGATAGCAGTCACGTCTTTATTTCCCGAGCTATACTCATTATATATAGTCTCTACATCTACTACATGTGTCACTATGCCTCTCTCTTCTTTATGAAATTCACCAAGCTCCTTAGCCTGATTTAACCAGTTTTTATGCGAAATAATTACATTATGGGCAGCACTTAGATTTTTCAAGTCTTGATTGTCTATTTTTCCTACAGCGATAGGTGTAAAAGCTTTAATATCCTCAAAGACGACAAACTCGCTGGTAGCAGAGGCATTGCTGAAAACGTGATTTTTATTTGAGAGGGATTTATAGGCACCAATAGTGGTCACATCCCATAGTTTAGCATTTTGTGCTCCACTGAGATTGAATTGAATATTATTGCCACTTCCAGCCTCATCTTTAAATCTAAATGTATACTGATCCCCACTGTAAGTCAAAGGCGCTTTGGCATTGACGGTGATATAATCTAGATAGAAATTCTCATTGATAGCCCCATTAATACTAAAGCTAATTTTTGCATTTGCCCCAGGGCAGAGCATCTGAAAGGTATCTATTTGTATCTTATCCGAAGCGCTCAGTAGCAGGGATTTTACAAAATTACCATTGACATTTATGGAAAGGTTTACTCCTACTAATCTGGTAAGATAGCTATAGGTGATTGTCATTTTTTCTCCATTCGTACAGCTACTAATTGGTAGATCTGTATTGATAGTTTTTACTGTGTTATTAATGGTATATGCATACCATATTCTTCCAGAAAGATTGGGATTGAAGGAATCTATATCTTGAATGCCAAGGTAGTCATAGCTTGAATAAGTGCGCACGGGCGAACCACTGGGGCCTGCTGCTATCATTTTTTTATTGCTGCCTTCTGTAGTGGTTAGAAAAAAATGCTGCACAGAAGTATAATAGGCGGACGTATGTTTGAACCAACCATCTTGTTTGTCGAGAAATTTACCGAAAGGACCATCTGCATAGAATAAAATATAATCTTCTTTATCTATCTGATTATTTCCATTGACATCGACTATTTCGATGTTATTTTCTTTTACTTGATTCACATTCGCTACATAATATTCTGGCAGTGGGCCACCACCATAACCGAATATTCCTAGATTAGATGTTTTTAAGTCATCTGTCTTAATCTTGAGCTCATTGACCATGAAATTATAATCTAATTTGTATACCCCAGGTCTATTTATACTAAATTTGTACCAATTGCCTTGTTTAAAAATAGAATTGGCCTTCAGTTGAAAATTGAATATAAAAATAAAACTGAATACTAAAAGCACCAGTCTATGCGTTAGTAAGACATGATTATATTTCATATTGGATTTCAAATATAGGTAGAATAACTTATATTATTAATTTTGTATTTTTAAATTTGATCAGGGTAGTAAATCTTAAGTAATAACAACGATAAAGGATTGAAAAAATTTCATATAATGTTTATTGTTTTAATGCAGCTTGCGAATAGTTGGGCTCAGGATATTCATTTCTCCCAGTTAGCTCAAACTCAGTTCTTTTCAAACCCAGCGTTTGCTGGGATACAGTTTGGTCCGCGTGTTTTAGCTCATTATAGAAACGAATACCCCAATATAGGGAGTCAAATCAATTCTGGATTCAATACTTATTTTATATCCTATGATCAATTCTTGAAAAATTATAATAGTGGTCTAGGTGCGCAGGTCATAGCGGATAAATTCGGAGATAATCTGTATTCAAGATACTACATCAATATTAACTATGCTTATCAAGCTAAATTTAATGAATACAATGCATTGCGTTTTGGGTTATCTGCAAATATGATTCACCAGCAATTAGACAAATCTAAATTGGTATTTTTTGATCAGATTGATCCTATTAACGGATTCAATCAGCTAGCCGCCAGTGAAGAGGATATTTCCAATAGTTTTTCTCAAACGAATTTCAATCTAAATGCCGGTATAGTTTATTTTACGAATTACTTCTATGCGGGTTTGAGTGCCCGTAATCTGCTGCCGAGAAACAACTTTCAAGGAATAGCATCCAAGCAATTTGAAGATATGACCATTTCAGCCCAGGTTGGAGGTGTGTATTGGTTGAATCAAGATAAAAGAATTGCTTTATTTCCCTATTTTTTATTTGACAGGCAATATGATTATCAAAAATATGTAGGTAATATACTTTATCAATATGAAACATTAAATCTGGGATTAGGTTTTCGTCATAATGCTCGAGATTTAGAGTCTATAATTTTCTTGGTGGGATTTAATTTTAATAAACTTAGAATAAGCTATTCTTATGACTTAAATACAAGCGGAATTAAATCATATACAGGTGGTTCTCATGAGGTTGGTGTGCGAATTTTATTTAAGGGGGAGGATAATTCTCTCTATCCAAATGAGTACAAAAACATACTTTTTTGTCCAGATTTTATGAAAAACTAAAAAAATGTACAATAAATATTAAAAAATGCGTTATCTTAGCAAACTGAATTGGATAATTTAAAATTAAAAGTTCAAGCTTTGTGAGAATTTATTCCTCAAACCTTGAAATTAAAAGTATAATAAAATCAAAATAAATAACAAACACATGAAAAAACTTTTTGTTTATTTAGTAGTTGGTACCTTTTTCTTTGGAGTATTTACTTCATGCAGCAACAAAGGTAGTTCAAAGGCAGGAAAATCTGAAACTACTGGTTGGAACTACAATGATACTAAAAACGGCGGATTTGAAAAAACACAGTACGCAGGTCAAGCAACTTCTCCGGGACTAGTTCTTGTGCCAGGGGGTACTTATCTTATGGGTCAGAAAGATGAGGATGTCATGCGTGATTGGAATAACGTAGCTAGAAGAATTACGGTGCCTTCTTTCTACATGGATCAGACTGAAGTTTCTAATATGCAATACCGTGAGTATGTTTGGTGGTTAAGCAGAGTTTTTGGAGAAGGCTTTCCTCAAGTAGTTCAAAGAGCGCTGCCAGATACTCTAGTTTGGAGAGACGAGTTGGCCTATAATGAGCCCTATGTCGAGTATTATTACAGACATCCATCATTTGATAATTATCCAGTCGTTGGGGTTTCTTGGCTGCAAGCAAATGACTTCGCTAAGTGGAGAAGTGACAGAGTTAATGAGCAGATATTGGTAACAAAAGGAATTATAAAGTTTGACCCGTCTTCTGATGTGGACGATAACAATTTTAATACTCAAGCTTATTTAGTAGGTCAGTATGAGCCTACTGCTGGTGATCAGAAAAAACAAATGAAGGATATTCAAGCAGGAGGAAAATCTACAAGACCTGTGAAATTTGAGGATGGTATCTTGCAACCTGACTATAGACTGCCTACTGAGGCCGAATGGGAATATGCTGCGTATTCATTGGTGGGCAATCAGCCATATAAGGATGAGGAGCGTATCACCGAGCAAAAAATCTATCCTTGGAATGGACATAGTCTTCGTTATCCAAAAACAGGTAAATTGCAGGGTAAATTCTTAGCTAACTTCAAAAGAGGTAGAGGAGATAATATGGGTTTAGCTCCTAATCTTAATGATAATGGTGCTATTACTTCAGAGGTAAAGTCTAATTATCCAAATGATTTCGGATTATTCAATATGGCTGGGAACGTGAATGAGTGGTGTATGGACGTATATAGACCTATGACTATGACGGATGCTGTAGACTTCAATTCTTTCCGTGGTAATATTTATAAAACTAAATTAAGAGGCGAAGATGGAGAATTAGCAGAAAAAGATTCATTGGGAAGACTTAATTATAGAGATATAAAGGAAGAGGAAGCGGCTTCTAGAAGAAATTATAGAAAAGCTGATGTCAGAAACTTTGGAGATCAAGACAAGGAGTCGAATGTAGTCTATGGTTATGGTAAATCATCTCTGGTAAATGACCAATCAAGAGTATTTAAGGGAGGTTCTTGGAAAGACCGTGTATATTGGTTATCTCCAGGCACTCGTAGATTCTTCCAAGAATATGAAGCTGCTGATGATATAGGATTCAGATGTGCTATGAATAGAATGGGTGCTCCGTTAGGAAATAAGTTTCCTTCTGGAAATATTTTCAAAAAGAAAAAATAAATTGTCTAAAATCAATATAAAAGCTCTCGCTCACAGCGAGGGCTTTTTTTGTAATATGAAATCATGACTATAGAGAAGCTCTACATTATTTTTTTAGCCCAAGGGCAGAAAATAACAACAGATACGCGTAGAATAGAGTCAGGTCAGATTTATTTTGCTCTTAAAGGAGCTAATTTTGATGGAAATAAATTCGCTCAAGAAGCCTTAAATCAAGGCGCCAAGTATGCAGTGGTAGACGATGAGGCTCTTGCTGGGAATCAAGGCATGATCTCCGTAGAAGATGTTCTGAGTACATTGCAGCAGTTGGCTTTATATCACAGACGTAAACTCAATTTACCTGTTATTGCTATTACGGGTAGTAATGGTAAGACGACTTCTAAAGAACTCATTCGAGAGGTACTCTCTACCAAATTTAAAGTTGCCTGTACAAAAGGTAATTTAAATAATCATATAGGCATTCCATTGACACTTTTGGATATAAAAGCATATGAAGACATCTCTATCGTAGAAATGGGAGCAAATCATCAAGGAGAAATTGCAGCTTATTGTAAGTATACTGAACCCAATTATGGAGTGATCACCAATATAGGTAAGGCTCACCTTGAAGGGTTTGGTGGAATAGAGGGCGTTATTAAAGGAAAAACAGAATTATATAGCTATTTAGCTAATAACTTCAATAACAAAATTTTTATAAATGCAGATGATCATATATTGAATAAATATACTTCCCATCTAGTACAAATTCTCTACGGCACGAATCCGGTTCTGCCCATTCATGGCAAAATTCTAGATAATAATTCTAATAATCTAACTATATCCGTACATGAGGCGGATACTGACTACTTAATTCGCACTCAATTGGCGGGAGATTATAATTTATATAATGTTTTATTAGCGTTCTCTATAGGTCGGTATTTCGAAATAGATGCCGTGAGGATAGTTCAAGCACTAGAATCCTATCAACCATCAAACAGTCGTTCTCAAATCATCAAGTCTGGAGATACGACTATTATCTTAGATGCCTATAATGCTAATCCATCAAGTATGGAGGTAGCTTTATTCAATTTAGCGAAATTTGAAGGTAAACGGATAGCTATATTAGGTGCTATGAAGGAAATGGGCAATCATAGTGAAGAAGAACATAAAAAGATTTTAGAATTAGCTTTAAATCTGAACATAAATATTATAGTAGCCATAGGTATAGAGTTTTCCGAAGTAATATCTTCAAAGACTATCCAATATTTTGAAACGACGGAGGAAGCAAAAAATTGGTACAAGCAGCAAAAATTCGGAAGAGATACTATATTAATCAAAGGTTCGAGAGGTATGGCTTTAGAAAAAATTTTAGAATGAGTCGAATTTGGACAGATAAGGAACTCATTGAGGCTTGTCTCATTGGCAATCCTATAGCACAGAAAGTACTCTATGATACTTATTCTTCTGTTTTATTTGGTATTTGTATTCGATATAGTAAGAAGGAAGAAGAAGCGCAAGATATACTTCAAGATAGTTTTATAAAAATTTTCACTAAGTTAGATACATACCAATATACTGGTTCGTTTGAAGGTTGGCTGAAAAGAATAGTGACCAATACTTCTATAGAATATTATCGAAAAAAAATCAATACGGAACAGGTAGAAGAAATTGGATTTAATCCATATTTAGCCGTTGACTCTGATAAAGTATTAGAAGTAGAAGAACTGTTAAAAATGATTCAAGAACTCCCTGAGGGATATCGAATCGTATTTAATATGTACGCAATAGATGGCTATACCCATGGTGAAATTGCTACTAAACTAAATATTTCTGAAGGAACTTCTAAATCTCAGCTTTCTAGGGCTAGAGCCTATTTACAGCGTAAATTAAAAGAAAAATTTGAATTGCCTAGAAAATCCGTACAACCATTAGAGCATTTTTTACGTCTCCTTAGATAGTTACTATGTGGAAAGATAGCGATTTTAGAGAATTATTTCAAAATTATAATCCTGAGCCACCGCAAAAGGTTTGGGAGCAGATATCTTATGCCCTATATAATGAGCGAGCGTCAAAGACTATTTCGCCATTCTTTACCACGACACAGAAAATGACCCTAGCAGCGGCTTCTGTAGCCTCTATATTTCTTTCCGCATTTATGTATAGATACATAGATAGAAACATAGAAGTTAAGACTCCTTATGCAGAAGTTAGTTCTAATATAACTAGTCAAGAGGCGCCCCTTTCCTACAAGACAGAATTAGTAGTTCTTGAGAATAAACTGCAGACCTCGATAAAAACGGCTTCATTTTCTTCTATTACTAAGAAAAAAGTTGCTCCTCAAATTCAAATTCCAGAAGAGTTCGGTGAATTTAAAAAAGAATTACAAGAATTAGCTGAGCTTGACAGACAAATAGCCATTCTAGATGAGGAAATAACAGCGGTTAAATCTCGACAAACAGTCAATAATACATGGGAAAGACCTCAATTAGTCCCTATAGAATCAGGTACTGAGAGAAAGACCGCTGCAAACTGGACTAGATATACAGAATTAGAAAAAGAAGCTAAGACAGAAATACCAACCTTAGCATTAAAGCCAGAGGGTGAAACTAAAAAAGAGGAACCCAAATTGTCATTTCTTTATAAATTTTACCTTACGCCGTATTTGGGCACAAATTATACACAGGTGACCTATCGAGATAGGCCTACAAATGATTATTTCTCAGAAAAAGCCAATTTCTCTGGTCGGTTAGGCTATAATGTAGGTATCCAATTAGGATATCAACTAAATAAACGATGGAGTATAGAATCTGGAATAGGTCTTGGGCAGTATATTCTTGGGTTTAGAGAAGATCATTCTACTTATGAAAGAAATGGTGATATGTATATTGATCAGCTAGATATTCCTTTAATGGCTCGGTACTCTATTCCCTTTGGCTCCAAGGATCTACCACTAGCTATATCTGTTAAGGGGGGGGTGCTGTATAGCAATGTTATTTTTTATCAGGTAAATTACATAGATAGGCAAAATAGACCTCTTCCTATCGGCCCGAAGGAGCAATATTTCAGTGCAGACGTGGATAAGAGGCAATACAATAGTATGCAATTAGGATATACTGCAGGGTTTGATTTTGATGCTTATTTCTCGAAGAAAATAGCACTTAATCTTTCGGTGCTCAATGCCTTGGTCTCACAGTCTAGCAATTTTCCTCTGTTTAATGCTGAAAAGCAACGACCAATTCAATTCTCAACTAGCTTTTCTATAGGTACTAAGATTCGATTTTAGAAAGCGAATAAATTAGCACTACTTATTTTCTCTAGATTAGATTTGTAATTTAATTGAACTTTAAGTTTTGCTTACATCGGTTTTTGCTTTATTAAAATATGATTTTCAGCGTGAGTTTCGTCAGCGGCTGTCTTTTCTAAGTATATTACTCTATGTTTTTTCTATTACTTATTTAATGTATTTTCTGCTGAATACTCAAGGTGCCCTCGTGAAAATGGAGGTGAAATACTGGAATGTCATCTTCTGGATTATAATTTTGTTTACAACTATCAATGAACTTATTTCACAGTTTAGTAAAGAATCAGATGGTCTATATCTCTATTATTATACCGTGATTCATCCTACTCATTTTATCATTTCTAGATTGATTTTTCATGCTGTCTATGCTGCACTCACATCACTTTTGACTTATTTCATTTTTTCACTTTGGTTCGGTAGCCCTGTAGAAAATTTTAGTTTGATTTTACTCTCCATCATACTTGGGAGCAGTTCATTTGCTATTTTATTTACTTTGACTACAGCTATTTCTAAAGGATTAAAAAATAATGCGGTATTGACTTCTATTTTAGGTTTTCCGCTGAGTATTCCTCTGATAACTCTGGTTTCTAGGTTATCTAAGGAAGCTTTTTTTATTGCCACTAGTGATAACTTTTGGATAAACCTCTCTGTATTGATAGGTTTTAATCTCATTATGGTTGTATTGTCAGTAATTTTGTATCCTTATATTTGGCGCGAATGAATTTTTTAAATCAACGTTTTCTGCAGCTAGTCTGTATTTTTTTAATTGGCTATAGCTTTTTAGGAGGCATCTTACTTCCTCTGTCACCCAATATTGAAAAATTGAATTATAAAACGGAGGATACATCTTTGATAATAAATATAGCCATACCCAAACTCAAAGAAGGTGTGACAGAATTCTATCTAAAGAAATCTTCTCTAGGCGATTCTAGTCAGCTTATACTGCGTTCATCAACATGTTCTAAAATAGAAAATGGATTTCAATTAGTTTTTCCTCATCCTGCACGATTTCAAGATTTCAAAACAGGTGATATATTAGATCTTGTTTGTCATACAGAGACTTGGGGTGGATTAAGGTATTTTTCCGCTTATTTTATTGATACAGTTATTGGTGATAAGCACCTACCTGTTATTGATAAAATGATTATTCCAGAAAAGCAATTTCACCTAAGTTTTCCCAATAGAAATATTTTGAGTGAGTCTATCCGAAATTTGTTTTATCACGTTCCTATGTGGTTTACAATGATGGCTTTATTGATTTACAGTTTGGTACACTCAATTTTATTTCTTTCTTCAGGTAAGTTAAATCATGATACTAAAGCCTCTATTAGCGCAGCCGTAGCTAGTATGTTTGGTGTGATAGGAATATTGACAGGAATGATTTGGGCTAAATATACTTGGGGCGCTTTCTGGACCAACGATCCTAAGCTAAATGGGGCGGCTATAGGTATGCTCGCTTATTTAGCCTACTTCATACTCAGAGGTAGTCTGGACGATACGATAAAAAAGGCCAAATTAGCTGCCGTTTACAATATTTTCTCATTCACCATTTATATGGTATTTATATGGATTTTGCCGCGTATAAATGACTCGCTCCATCCTGGTAATGGTGGTAATCCTGGCTTTAACGTCTATGAACAAGACAATGTCATGCGATTGTTTTTTTATCCTGCTGTGATTGGCTGGATATTTCTAGGATTTTGGTTGACAGAGATTTATGTGAAAATGAAGGAAAGGAATTAAACCAATTCCAATCTTTTGTCTGTTTTCTCGTTCAATACTAGATTTTTTCTCAATTTTGTAGAAATTAGGGTAATTGATACTACCGTAATATTTTATTGATTTAATACTAAACAAGGAACTAGACATTTTTAGTGAGATTAATTGGATTAATAGTTTTGAGTGTATTACTCATCAAGTCTAGTCTAGCTCAGAGTCTAGCGGATTTAAGCACCCTTCGCCAGAAGTTGGTGTGGCCTGGTGATACGATAGTGCTTGATGCACAGCCAATTATTCCTGGTAGTCTTTATATCTCTATTAATGGTCAGTATATAGATGCGTCTTTATTCCATCTCAATACCAGAACTAATGTATTCACTTCAACCAAATCCTTTAAGGATTCACTTTTAGTTACTTATCGAGTTTTTCCTATTCGGCTGACGAGCCTTAGGAGTAGTAAGAAAAAAAATGGTGCGTATTCCTTGAGCTCTTCTTACACTGGGGGAGGTATAACCTACGCAGGAGAGACAGCTTCTTCGAATGAAATAGAATATAGTGGTTCTTTTGTACGAGGTATTACGGTCGGTAGTCGACAGGATGCAGCTATCAATTCAGGATTTAATCTAAATATAAATGGCAAGCTAGCCAATGGACTAGAAATAAACGCCACGATGACGGACGCCAATATCCCGATTCAGCCCGAGGGGAACTCAGCCTCTATTCAGGAATTTGATCGCATTTTTATCCAATTGAAAAAAGATAGCCATAAAATCATATTAGGAGATTTTGATATGAGCGAAGATCCCTACTATAGGATGATGAAATTTGATCGTAAACTCCAAGGTATTCGCTATCAGAGTGCAGTGCCAATCGGTGAGAAGTCTACCTTGCGTTTCGGAGCAGGAGCTGCCCTCACAAGAGGGACGTTTAGTAGAAACATTTTCGAGGCAGAGGAAAATAATCAAGGCCCTTATAAATTAACAGGAAATAATGGCGAAACGTTTATTATCATAATAGCGGGGACGGAAAAAGTATTTATCAATGGTATCCCTATGAAACGAGGGATAGAGAATGACTATACGATCAATTATAATGTGGGGGAAGTTGTTTTTACCCCCAATCGCTTGATAACAAAAGATCTGAGAATCGTTATAGAGTTTCAGTATTCTGATCGAAGTTATTTTCGATATTCCTTAGAGGCCAATGCGCATTTATCCCATCCTAAATACGAACTTTTTTCACAAGTATTTACGGAGAATGATGATAAAAATAACCAAGTTAATCTAGAATTGAAACCAGCTCAGGTACAAAGGCTCAGCCAAATCGGAAATCAACTAGACTCTGCTATTATATCTGCGGAAACTATTGTGGAAAGTTGGGAAGCTAGTCGTATCACATACACAAAACAAGATACCCTCGTCCAAGGTCTGACTTATACTATTTATAAATGGGCAGAAACGAATCAACCCAATGTTTACCAAGTTTTATATACTCAAGTGGGCGTGAATAAAGGGAATTATGTGCTGAAATCTACAGCAGCCAATGGTTCTGTATATCAATGGGTGGCACCTAAAGATGGAGTATTGCAGGGCAATTATGAACCTACCATAAAAATAACCACGCCCAAAACTCATCTGCAATGGACTACTGGAGGATTATACAAATGGAATGACAAACAAATTACTAAAGCTGAAATTTCTTATACCAGTCACGATTTGAATACATTTAGTGAACTTCAAAATGGAGAGAATAAAGGCATAGGAATTTTAGTCAATCACAAAGCTATTCATAGACTAGATAGCCTTAAAAGCTTGAGTCTAGAGATCGAACAGGAATATACAACTTCGCATTTTAGTCCTTTGACTCGCTATAGAAATAATGAATTTCAGCGTGATTGGAATCTAGATTTACCTATCAGAAATCAGAGTGAACAATCACTTACAAGTCTAACTCTCGGTTATTCAAGTCGTGATGTTAAATCTAAAATAGGGGGCAATTTTTTTTATTTACCAAATACGTTTAGTGGCCTGCAATCATATTTTGATGTCAGTTGGAATCCTGGCAGATGGTACTTCTATACCCAGCAGCATTTGATGACCTCTGCCAGATCAGATACGCTCTCGTTATTTTATAGACCCAAAGCAGGAATACGTTATGATTTGAAGCCAAAGAAATCTCAGTTAGAAGTCGGTATTTTTCATGAGATTAATCGCACCAAAAAGGAGAATTCCTATCTTCTGAAAAATGGTTTTTTATGGCAAAATTATTTTCTGAATTGGACCAATAAATTTTATGAGATGCATACGCTTAATTTTCAATATATCTATCGTACAGAGCAAATCAATGATAGCATTGAGTTCCTTTCCCCAAATGTAAAAGCACATACCTTTTCACTCGATGGTCATAGTGAATTTTCTAAATCTCAATCACTAAAATACACCTTAAAATACAGAAATTTTTCGAGTATAAATTTATCTCAAGAAATTCAACATAACTACCTAGGAAGGGTAGATTATAATAGTCATTATGCCAATGGTTTTATTCGGTTAAATAGTCTATATGAAATAAAAGCGGGCAGAGAGCAGCGCATTCAGCTTACGTATGTAAAAGCCCCTAATGGTTTTGGAAACTATGCCTGGAGAGATCTGAATAATAATGGTACTTTCGAATTAAACGAAGCCTATGTATCCCCTATTTTGACAGAGAATAATTATATGCGCTTTTTTATTGCGTTACCTGATTTTATTCCGGCCAATGAAGTAAATTTTTCTCAACAGCTATCCATTCAACCAAAGGCCAAATGGCACGATGCAAAAGATTGGAAAAAATGGGCAGCCAAGTTTTCCTATCAGCTTCGATTAGATATTAATAAAAAAGTGAGGTCGTCAACTGAAAATCAACTTTTAGATTATGCTAATCCTCTGGTCGGATTCAAAGATTCGCTCATGATATTCTCACGTAGTTATATTTTCCAACAATTCTCCTATCAAAAAAATGAAGGAAAAATTGGGCTGGATTTAGAATGGTTGTATAATAATAATAGTAATCTATTGAGCAATGGCATTGAAGGTTATTCACTTCAAAACTATGCTGTCCGTTCTCGTGTGGAGTTATTGTATTTTCTTACTTACTACGGAAAAGTCTCCAATGGTATTCGACGAAATACCTCTGAATTTTTTCAGGAAAGAAATTTTGCAATAGTTGAGAATGGAATAGAAAATACATTTTCGGTTTATCTGCATAAGAATGCGAAACTAAATTTCAATGGAAACTATGGTTTCAAAAGTACAGGCGATCAATTTAGTGTCTCTCAGCAGGGGGATATCGAGCTTAAATTTTCGAGAAAGAATGATGGTATCATTGAATCTAGATTTACTCTCTTGCAGCAGACCTACGAAGCAAATATTGCCAATCCACAGATAGAACTCGCTATGCTCAATGGCATTCCGCGCGGACTCAACTATATATGGAACTTGACCATAGGCCAGAAACTCACCAAATACCTTCAGCTCAATCTCATCTACAACGGACGTAAAAATGAAAATTCCCCCCAGCTGATTCATAGCGGGAATGTGGAGGCAAGAGCGATATTTTAAAAAACTAGTGTAGTTTAATAGCAAAGTAAAATTCTCCTCCCTCTTTGTCTGCTGTAAGGTAATCGGAGAATGAATTATAGGCTTCTAAGAGGGTCCTGCTAGAAGAAAAAAAATACGAGTTTTATTTTTAACCCTTTCATAGTAGTTATCTTCCAGTGCGAATAGTTGCTACTATGCAATAAATGAACCATGCAACAAAAGCCATAATTCCCAAAGGTATTGTGATTAATAAAAGCCAACCCATTACACCAAGAGGATTTAGTATTATCCCAAATGGAATTCCAAGTCGTATGCAATCATCTGTTCCACCTTCGTTTATATTACAACCTAAACATTGGCCTATCAATCCAGCAAGAAGAGCGACAAGATATGGACTCAGACTGAATATTCAAATCAATAAAAACCCAAAAGGCATGTAATAAATCTTTTTGCTTTTAATTAAAGCTATAATTTTTGAAATCTTAGTCATATTTTACTTGTACAAAAACTTACTATCAAACTTTTTATTATCATAAACTTCAGACTTGACTGCAAAGTCAAATCCTTTCTGTAGTGCATAAGAACCAAACTCTCCATGTTTATTGAGCGCGATGAAACCGATTTGTAAATCTTCTAATTTTCTAGGTGTTCGTTTCAAAATGCGCTCTACTGCTTTTTTACAAGCGAGTTCTGGACTTAGACCTTGACGCATAAACTCCACTACTAGGTGACTTCCACAGATACGAATGACTTCTTCTCCATGCCCTGTGGCTGTGGCAGCGCCTACTTGATTGTCTACATAGAGCCCTGCGCCTATGATGGGCGAATCCCCTAATCGTCCTCTCATTTTGAAGCCTAATCCACTTGTGGTGCAAGCACCGCTCAGATTGCCAAAGCTGTCCAAGGCTATCATTCCTATGGTGTCGTGGTTAAACTCATCTACCTTCATGGATTTATTTTTCTCCTGCTCCTTATCTGGTTTGGTGATAAATTCCACTTTTTTCTTTTCTATATTCTTATGGTCAAATTCATTTCGTTTTTTCCAATCCTCAAAAGCCTTGGTTGCATGGTCACCTAGCTTTCCATCTTCTAGGGCAAAGCCTTGAGTCAAAGCAAATTCTTGTGCTCCAGCACCGACTAGCATAACGTGTGGAGATTTTTCCATAACGGCACGTGCTACTTGGATAGGATGTTTGATTCTCTCTATAGCCCCTACGGCTCCTATTTCGTATTGATCATTCATGATACAGGCATCCAACGTCACTATGCCTGTTCTATCAGGATTACCGGCCAAGCCTACACAGCAGTTCGTGATATCATTTTCGGCATTCATGACTCCCTTTTCGACCGCATCGATAGCTTTCCCTTTCTGAGAGAGGATAGACCATGCGTCTGTATTGGCTTCACGCTGATTGTACCATGTGCTGAGCACTATTGGTTTTCTTGTCGAGGCGAGATTTCCTGCCCAGCTGGTTTTAAAAAAAGAAAGTGTCATGCCTGATAGAGATAATGTTTTTAGAACTTGGCGTCGATTCATATTTTAGATTTCTAATTCAAATTTAGTGCATCTGATATAGTCTTTATTGAATTATTATTGATTAGTTCCAAATCATTACTTTTATACCTTAATTTTCTATTATATGCGTAAATTATTTTTGATACTTATTCTGATTATATTTCAGTTGACTTCTTGTCAGAAGACTAAAAAAGGAAATGCTGATTTTGAAAAATTCAAACTTCGTCTCGTAGAGGATATGTGGAAGCAATATCCTAACTGGGCTACTGGTGTGGGTTATCACAAATATGATAGTGTTTTACCGATTCCTGATGAAGCCAGAAGAACTTCTGATCTAGTTTTCGCTAATCGGTATTTAGATTCTTTAAATCAGTATAATGTGGATTCCCTGTCTCCAATGAATAAAACAGATTATCTATTGATAAAAAATATGCTGGAGGGCACTGATTTTTCGGTGAATGAGTATAAATCTTATGAATGGGATGCATCTAGTTACAATTTTGGAGGCACACTCTTTGAAATTACACAGAATAAGGAGGCAAAGCCTTTAGACATCATTGTGAATCTAAATAAATTTCTTGCTAAAACTCCAGTCTATTTTGAAGCGGCTAAGAAGAATTTAACCAACCCTACTTTAGAGCATACTGACTTAGCTATCCAGCAGTTGACTGGCACGGCTGATATGCTACAATACGGTGAAATTCGCGAATTTTATTTAAGGGAAAAAGCGGATACTGCAGCATTGGGAACTAGTATTAAAGCCATTCAGAGTTTTATAGCCCACCTAGAAGGCTTGAAAAAAGAAATGGAATCGGGTAAGCGCAAGGCTAAAGATTTCAGATTGGGGAAAGTTTTATTTCATAAAAAATTCAACCTCGATATTGCTTCGTCATATACTGCAGAGGAGATGTATGACCATGCTATGGATAGAAAATCTAGCCTGCAAAAGGAAATGCATGTCATAGCCACCAGGCTTTGGGATAAATACCTGCCAAATACACCATTAGAAAAAGACTCGCTACTGCGCATTAAACTGGTTATAGATAAAGTAGCTCTTAGTCATGCAAAACGAGAAGAATTTCAAGCAGAAATTGAACGACAAATTCCGATACTATCTAAGTTTATTATAGACAAAGATTTAGTGACCATGGATCCGACTAAGCCTTTAGTAGTGAGAAAAGAACCTGCATGGATGGCGGGTGTAGCCGGTGCCAGTATTTCGAGTCCTGGGCCTTATGCTAAAAATGCGAATACCTATTATAATGTAGGAAGTCTTGCGTTTTATGCACCAGAGGCTGCAGAGAGTTTTTTACGTGAGTACAATCAGTTTACCCTTCAGATATTAAATATTCACGAAGCTGTTCCAGGCCACTACGTGCAGCTCATTCATGCGAATAAATCTCCATCATTGATTCAGAATCTTCTACAGAATGGAGCTTTTATAGAAGGCTGGGCGCTCTACGCTGAACGCATGATGATGGAAGAAGGCTGGGATAAGAATACGAGTATTAATAAAACAGAGATGTCAGATGAAATGTGGTTGATGTATTATAAATTTCATTTGAGAGGCGTATGCAACACTATTCTAGACTATAGCATTCATTGTCGAAATGTGAGTGAAAAAGATGCGATGCATCTCATGCAAGTAGAGGCATTTCAGGAAAAGTCTGAGGCTGAGGGGAAGTGGCGAAGAGCTAAATTGACGCAGGTACAGCTATGTTCTTACTTTACTGGATTCTTTGAAATATATAATTTCAGAGAGGAAATAAAGAAAAAACAAGGAACACAATTTAATCTCAAAAGATTCAACGATCAATTGCTCAGTTTTGGAGCACCTCCAGTGAAGTACATTCGGGAAATGTTTGGTAGATAATTTTTTCTAACTATGCAATATCCATGATTAGTTGAGAAGAAATTACTTCATTAAATCAATATCAGTTTGCATGATATTTTTGAGCCAGATTTCTATCTGAGTTCTTCGCCATACCGCAGCAGCGTCAGCGTACATCTTCTCTAGAGCAGGCTTTTCGTCGGTTAGTATTTCCGCATCTTGTATACTAAGTTGAGTCTTGTCTAGGATAAATTGTTGAATATTTGAAGATGTTATTTGAAAGCGAGAAGGCTCCGTGTAGCTAATTTTAGACCAATCTGGCTTTTCGAGACTAGCGCAGATAATGAGGTTTCTGCCTTCTTCAGGTTCTGGAGTGGGTAAGAGTGTTGTTTGAAACCCCACTGCTTCAAAGGTTTTGATCACAGAGCGCGCTGCGCGGCCTTTTTCACCATTGGTGAAGCCGTAGAAGTTCATGAGTACCATACCATTTTTATTAAGCATGGATTTTAGTTTGGTAAAAGATTCTATGGTTGGAACTTGTGAGGGAGGCGTTTCATTAAAAAATAAATCGAGGACAATGACATCGTATTTCTTCTTGGAAGTATTAATTACATGACGAGCATCATCGACTACGATAGATGCATTCGCTGGTATAGAAAAATGATGGATGGCAGCATCTTTAATTCGTTCGTCTAGCTCCACGACATCGATGTTGAATCCTAATCGATGAAATTGGTGATAGAGCATTCCGCCACCCAGTCCCATGAGTAACATAGAGCTACCTTTAGGATAAATACTTGCCGCACTGGGAAATAAGATAGACCAATCCCAAAGATTATAATCTAGGCTGTCTCTATCTAGAATAGATTGTAAGGTGTTATTGACCACCAGACCCCGTGCCATTTTCTCTCCTTTCTGCTCCGTGTAGAATGGAAAATCATATACTCTCACCTGACCGTATATTCCTTCTGATTCTGCCAAGAGACTCACATTAGCATTATTATGTATTGGCTTAACTAGATTACCTTTAAGAGCAAAAAAAAAGGGAAGCAAAAGAAGAAGGGCTTTATTTGATTTTAATTTAACTAAAGCTACCAGTGGGAGGATAGCAAGTAAAAATCCGAACATAAAACAAGGCCATTTAATCCCGAATTCAGGCAGTAGGTAGAACCCAACCAAGAACGTAGATACAATACCGCCTAAGGTAGAAATTGCATAGACGGATCCTGCACTCTTGCCCGTTTCATCTACTTTCGTATTGATCATATTGATAATGACAGGGGAGGTCATCCCCATAAAAATGAGCGGAGGGAACATAAATATGAGTAGGGAAAGGGTAGAGCCCCATCGTATATCCATATCAATATTTTTGGACATAATCCACTGGCTGGTATAGGGCATAATAGCGAGGAATGCCCCTGCAAGGATTAAAATCCAATATACTAAATCTTCTCGTTTATATTTTTCAGAAATATATCCACCTATATAGTAGCCGCACATAAGACCGAATAAGGTGATGCCAAGCACTGCTGCCCATACATAGAGCGAACTACCAAAATAGGGTGATATCATCTTCGCGCCCAATAATTCGCAAGCCATGACACTCGCTCCTTCTATAAAGGCTAATAAAAACAAAAAACGCAGTTTGGTCATAAATTCTATTTAATTAAATTTATTTTAGATTCTAAGATAGGTTTTATTTGGTATTCGATGGTTCTTTTTCTCCAATCGAGTGATGGTTCAATATACAAATGATCGAATTGCGGCCGCTCATCTGTCAGTATTTCTGCATCATTTGTGTCTATATACTCTATTGGTAGAAAATATTTGGTTATATCCGTAATTTTTGGCAGATCTTTTTCTTCATAGTTGATTTTAGAAAAATCAATCGGCCGATGGGAAGCTAAAAAAATCACATTTCTGCTAGATTCATCCTCACTTGGCGTCACCAAAATCTCTACATGAAATCCAGCATTTTGTAGTGTCTTCAATATAGATCTTGCAGACTTTCCTTTCGTCCCCTCGGTATATCCAAAATAATTTATCATCCATAGTCCCTGAGGTCTGAGCATTTTTTTTACTTTGAGAAAGGTCTCTATGCTTAGAACTTGAGCAGGAGGAGTCTCATTGAGAAACATATCAAAGGTGATAAGGTCATAGGTTTTACGGCAAGTATTGATAAAATGTCTGGCATCATCTACTATTATATTGGCAGAATTAGATACCCCAAAATATTGAATTGCCGTGTTCTTAATTCGCTCATCTAGCTCCACAACCTCCGTATTGAGCCCTAATCTATTATATTGATGCCATATAGTGCCACCGCCAAGTCCCATAAGAAGTGCATCGCCGCCTTTGGCGGTAACACTGGCTACTGTAGGAAAAAAATAAGACCAATCCCAGCTATCATATTCTAAACGATCTCTAAATGCTGTAGATTGCCCTACATTATTTACATATAATGTGCGTCCTATATGTCTACCGCGAAGATAGGTTTCTACGGGTGCATCGATTACGCGTATCTGCCCAAATATTCCCTCAGATTCATAGACTATCTCTGTATCCCCGCTCACTAAATTTTTGTCATAATAGATGTTATAAAATAGAAAAAAAGGTAGAAGACTTAAAAATAACATATAACGTCTCGACCATATAATTGAAATACAGCAGGCTAAAACGACTATCAATCCTAAATAAAAAGAAGGCCAGGTAATACCGAAATTTCCCATTAGATAGAAGCCGAAACTGAAGGTGGAAATAATACCTCCTAAGGTAGAAATAGCATAAACGAATCCTGAAGTCTTACCAGAGGTACCCGCCTCTTGATTTAAAATACTAATAAATAATGGTGACGATAGACCAAAAAGAAACAAGGTAGGAAATAGAAAAACTAAGAGTGAAACAACCGCTCCAAAAACGATATCTCCTTCGACTAATTGTGTCATGATGCTCAAGCTTAGCCAGGGCATGACACTGAGCATTAACCCGCCTCCTATGAGCGCCAAAATACCTAGTGATAGTATTAGATTCTGGAAACGAGCAGAAAGCCAACCACCTATATAATAGCCTAAAGTCAGGGAGAATAAAGTTATACCTAGCACAGCAGCCCATATATAGAGGGAATTTCCATAAAGTGGGCCAATAAGCTTAGCTCCTGTTAGTTCAGCAGCCATTACTGCAGCTCCTTCTATAAAAACCAGACAGAGTATATAGGAACGAGACAGAAGCATAGTGAAAAACGATTATAGTTTTACTAGATCCACTTCTTTTTAAAGAAAAGATAAACTGTGCCAATAATCAAGATAGCTGTAAGGGCTGATACAAAGGCAAAACCAAATGGGTGATTTCCAAATGGCACAGGCACATTCATTCCCCATAGACCGGAGATAATACTAGGCAGCATCAGTATTATAGTAGCTCCCGTCAATCGCTTGACTATGGTATTCACATTATTAGATATAATGGTAGATATAGTATGCATAGAGCTATCTAGAATACGTGAATATACCTCAGTCATTTCTATTGCCTGCTGATTTTCAATAATCACTTCGTCAAAAAAATCATCATACTCTTCATTGTCTTTTGTTTCTAGGAAATTGGTGCGCTTCATTTTGACCATCATTAGATTATTAGAGCGCAGGTTGGTCTCAAAATAAATAAGCGATTTTTGAAGCTGTAAAATGGATACAAAATCCTGATTAGTTGCTTGAGTATCTAATATTTTCTCGATATCATTGAAGCGGATATTAATTTGTTTTAAGTAATAATGGAAAAAGTCGGTGTTTCTATCTAAGATATTTAAGACTAAATTCGGAATATCTTGAAATAGGTTTTTTCGACTAGATTTTGTAATGATACTATCAATAATTGGATTTTTATACAAAGAAGTGGTGATGACAATATTGTCTTTAAATATAATTGAAATTGGAATGGTAATGAAACTAGCCCTCTTGTTGCTAATCAGTTGTTCATTTCGAATTGGGATATTTAAAAGAATAAATTTAGTATCGTCATCCTCTTCATATCTAGATTGCTCATCGATATCAAGCGCATCGGTGAAGTATTCTATGTATACTCCTAGCTTTTCAGAAATTTGATTGATGGCATTATAGTCAAATGGCGGGTAAATATTTACCCAGCAACCACTGCTCATTTCCTCTACCTCGGTGAGTTTGTTGTCTATTGTTTGATAAATAGTTATCACTGTCTGTCGCCATTTATATATGAATAATCATGCAAGGCAAATATAGTAGTATTTAATTTAAATTTGCATGAATTAGGACTATATCATTTTACTAAACAATCTATAGGTCAATACTCCCTTCAAACACCTTGACGGCTGGTCCAATCAACTTTACCTCAGAATACTTTCCAGAGATTTCTTTAAATTCGACTTGAAAATTACCGCCTTTAGTCTCTACATTTATCTGGTTTCTTTGGGTTAAATTCGAAAAGTGAAAAGCGATGGCTGCAGCGGTGACACCAGTTCCACAACTATAGGTTTCATCTTCTACTCCTCTTTCATAGGTTCTCATTTTGATCGTATTTTCATTTATGACTTCCACTATATTGACGTTTATTCCTTCAGGAAAATCTGCCGAATATCTAATTTCACGCGCAAAATGGATTAAATCCATAGAATCAATATCTGACCTAAATCGGATATAATGTGGACTGCCTGTATCAAAAAATAAATCGTTTCCTTTAGTGTTAAATTCTTCTATATCTTGCATTTGAAGGGAAATAGTTCCATTGGATAAAAAAACAGCGGAATAAGGTAAATCTTTAAAAAGGAAATTAGTTGAATCTCCTAATACAATTCCTAAATCTTTAGCAAACTGCGCTATACAACGGCCTCCATTACCACAAAAACTGCTTTCATTACCATCACTATTATAGTAGCGCATAGTAAAATCATGTAAATTTGAATTCATTAATTCCATAAGACCATCTGCCCCAATACCGAACCTTCTATCGCATAAAGCAATTATTTGATTAGATTGTATTGGAAAATCCTCATTCCTTCGGTCTAACAAGATAAAATCATTACCACACCCTTGATATTTATAAAAGTTTAAAACTGCCATTATTGAATCAAAATTTTAAATGATTATTCCCCTCAAAGGTAAGGTAGAATAGATAAATGAATAAATTATTGAAAAAATGAAGAAAATAATAAAAACTGTCTATTAATAAGTATATTTGTTGATTAGGTAAATCAATACAACAATAAGATAAAAGAATATTCATAAATTTGTAAGTCGTGTATTGTTGATAATGTCTAAAAATAGAAAAAAATGAACAAAAAAATCATAGCTCTAGTATCAGGAATATTTTATGTATTATATGCTAACGCTCAGTATGATAGTCGACATTTCACCTATGATGAAAATACAAAAAATTATATTAACTATGAACAATTGGAAGAATTAACTAGTAAATTCCTTTTGAAAGATAAATCCATAGTAGACGAAGAAGCCATTAGACAGCAGATATATATAGACAAAACTAAGCTTCCTTATTATACAGATGAGGAAATGCATAAGAAAATATTAGCTATACCTGCCACTATTCCTATGAAGTATAATGCTGAAGTAGGAAGAATAGCAAGATATTTCTTGTATGATAAACGTGATTATATGACTCGAATGCTAACAGCTTCTAAGGCTTATTTCCCTGTTTTTGAAGAAGTTCTAGATCAGCATAACCTTCCTATAGAATTAAAGTACCTAGCTATAGTAGAGAGCGCTTTAAATCCGCAGGCTAGATCCAGAGTAGGTGCAACGGGTTTATGGCAATTTATGCATGGTACTGCCAAGCACGAAGGTATGGAAATTAATTCCTTAGTCGATGAGAGAAGTGATATTTATAAATCTACAGAGCATGCTGCTATATTTCTAAAAAAATTGTATAATATCTATGGAGACTGGCTTCTAGCGCTGGCTGCATATAATTCTGGCCCCGGCAATGTAAATAAAGCCATCCGAAACTCAGGTGGATATGACTTCTGGACTATCAAGCATAGATTGCCCAAGGAAACGCAAAATTATGTTCCGTCATTTATAGCTATAGTTTACGCTATGCATTATGCCAAAGAATATCAGCTTCAGCCTGGTAAACCTGCTCTTAATTTCCAGGCATGCAAGACGTTGAAAATTTATGATAAGCAGTCAATGAAGTATATTTCTGAGCTAGTAGGCTGCACAGAAGAGCATTTATGCAAATATAACCCGTCTCTAAAGAAAGGTATTGTGCCCAAGGTCGATATAGGTTATAGTTTATTAGTACCGAAAGAGTATGCCTTAAAGTTTGAAGAAAAAAGACATTTATTAAGCCAAGACCCTTATATCTATAATCCATCTTTTACTCCGCCAGCAGTTTCGGCAGAATCTAATTTGGCGGATAATGGCTCAAGCGAAGCAACAGTGCTTTCAGGGTCTAATAATGTGATTTCCAATAAACCCGTTGAAGAAAAAAAACTTACCCTTTCTGAGATAGCTACATCTATAGCTAAGAGAGATCCTAAGTTATTTGCTAGCACTCCCGCACAAGAAATGAATAGTGATTTAGTTTCTGACGTCAGAAAAACCTCCTCCACAGCAGCAGTTACCTATAAAATAATCAAGGTGACAGATGTGCAGAAAAAAACCATTTACCACAGTGTTCGTAAAGGGGAAAATCTAACAACTATAGCTGACAAATACGATATAAGTATAAAAGAACTTAGAGACTGGAATAATTTAAACAGTAATTCCAATCTTTTTGTTGGTAAAAAATTGAAAATAGAACAATTGGAAACTATTGTCAGGCCACAATATGCAATTGATAATAAAGCTATAGTCGAAGATAATACTATAAGTTCGGTCACTGATAATGTCATAGTGCACAAAATCAGAAAAGGAGAAAATCTTATGCAATTGACGAGACTATATAACTGTTCGCTCACTGATCTTAAAGAATGGAATAAATTGAAATCTCCTGAGGTAAAAGTAGATCAGGAAATTTATGTATACATAGAGTCAAATCCAAATTTCAAGAGCTACTCATATTATGAAGCTAAAACTGGAGATACGCTAGTTACTGCCAGTATTCAATTCAATATTCCTTTAGATGTGCTTAAATCCTTGAATAATAAAGAGGAAAATGAGCCTTTGAAAAAAGGAGAAAAAATCAAAATCCCAACTTTGTAAATTGGAAATTTTTCAATTTAAGAAGTTTATAGTCAAACAAAATTCTGCCTCCGTATTCAAAGTTAATACGGAGGCAGTTTTGCTTTCAGCATGGGTAACCGTGAGAGAAAAAAATAATATTTTAGAAATTGGCTCTGGTACAGGGGTAATTTCGTTAGGACTTTTACAAAGATTGAAGGAGACTAGCCATATAACTACTATTGATATTGATGAGAACGCCTTTCATCTGACCTTAGAAAATATACTGCTAAATAATGCTACAAATGTGGAAGTAAAGCATGCTAGTTTAGAGGAATTTTCAAAAACCAGCATCCAATGTAAATTCGATTTAATTCTATCTAACCCTCCTTTTTTTGAAACTACATACAAATCGACTAAACCGAGAAATATTTATGCAAAGTACACAAATAGCTTGAGCTATGAAGACCTAGTAGAAACTGCTGTGAAACATTTGAAGGATAATGGCATACTTGCACTTGTCCTACCATTTGAAGTTTTAGATAAAATAGTAGCTATAGCAGCTAAAAATAAACTTTATATACATAGACAATTGACTTTGTATTCTAGACCTCATAAAAGACCCTTGCGTATCTTAATAGAATTTGCAAACAAAGATATAGTCCAACCAGAGAGCACCAGCTTATGCATAAAAGATTCAAAAAATGAATATACGGAGTCTTATAAGGGCTATCTAAACCAATATTATACTATATTTTAGTACTTATCTGTATCGGTTGATTTTTTCTTTTTCTTATTCTGTCCTACATAGTCCATAAACTGCATCCATGCAAATGGGTTGAGAATATTATTCTGTGGCAACAGGCCTGTGCTTAGCATTAAATTATTACTATTATGTCGTGCTAAATATCCAGCCCTATTTTCCTCTAAACTTGGCATCATACCCTCTCGTATCTGCACCCAGCGCTCATATTGAAGATTTTGGTAGGCTATGACTAGATCAGATTCTGAAATATCCATATCGAGCACTGCTCTCTTTAATTCTTCTACATTTTTCCATGGTACAATCACTACAGCGGCTAATCTATTAGTGTCTCTTATCATAGCTTGCGTCGCAAAAAATCGATCGCGCTTGATATTGTCAGGTATAATTAATGTGCTACGTTTAAAACCTACTGCGGAAAATTCAACCGTATCACCTCCTTTAACTACTAAAGTGAAAAAACCATCAGGTCCAGAATAAGCACTAGACCGTCTAGATTTATTTTTTATAGTTACAAATGCAACAGGCTCCACCGAATCATTGAAAGATATTAAAGTATTACCCGAAAATTGAATGAGTTCTATATTCTTTTCTTGACTCCATAGTTGAGCAGAGAATAGCATGAAGAATAAATAGGTTATCTTTTGCATACAAATATTTACTATAAACAAAACTAAAGTGATTAAGATTCACATCAGGGTTAAAAAAACAAAAGGCAACCCGCTTAGGATTGCCTTTTGAAGATAATTGTATTTTTTTTGATTAATTTTTGACTAAAATTCTTCCTCCTACGATATTATTGCCGTCTTCTAATCTCACAATATACTGTCCACTCTGAAGACTAGTTAAATCAGTACTTATAATATTATCTCCAGAGATTGCTCTATAAGCCATTTTCTTTACAATTCTTCCAGCCATATCATACACTGCTAGTGTATAATTAGCATTCACTTTAGAATCAAAGCTAACATTTACATTATCAGAAGTCGGATTAGGGTAGATCTCAAACTGAATTTTTATATTATTGATGTAATCTAGTCCACTTCTCACCTTTCTCTTATAGTCACAGATAGTTGGGTCTTTCTTCGGAAAAGCGGCTCTCCAAAATCCTCTACCATGTGTACCCGCATAGAGCATAGTACATTCATCTTTGTTTAAAGAATTCACTCTCAACTTAAATACTGGTACTCTTCCTATTTCTTTATTTGCTTCTTTCCAATCTGGTGCAGCAACGCTAATATCAAATGTTTCCCATATTCCGAATTCAGTACCAATAACTACATGTTTTTCATCATCTGGATCTATAGCACAAGTATAAACAGGCATGATAGGAAGGTTTCCTTGCTTAGCGGTAAAACTACTACCATTGGTAGATAAAAATACCTTGGCAGTGCCCCCAAAACCTATTTGAGTCGCTACCACATAGTCTCCATTGGTCTGATGCACATAAACGCCGCCTATAGGACCAGGAGCACCAGTCATCGTTGTCCACGACAAATTAGGTCTGCGCAGACAAGGTTGGTTATTTGTGGCTAAATCCACTGGAAATGAATCAATATTTTTCAAAGTCGTATTTTTTCGAATACCTCCACTACCGCACATATATATGGTGCCAATATCCTTAGTTGCGTGAATACCCAGTATCGTTCCTAATCCTGGATTCTCCCAGTTGGTGAATGCTGTCGGTTTCGAAGGAATGTGCGCATTGGCTGAAATAGAATATCCACTACCCCCAAAAACAAACAAGAATGATTTTTCAACCTCATCAAACACACCTGGTGCAGTAATGACTTTTTCTACTAGACCTATTCGAGTATGAAATCCAACATTCGCAAAATTCCCTCTTTCTTCAATACAGCCAGCGGCTAATGCTTTTCTGGCACTAGTCAAATCGGTAGTTCTGGATAATGAGCCGTTATATACTGTTGTATAGGCTACTTGATAATTATTCGCTGCGGAAATGGCACAATCGAATCCATCACCACCACTAATTTCTAAAGCTATATTGTTATTTCCTCCAGTCAAGGTAATAAACTGTGTACCGTTGTCTTGAGTCCCTCCAACGAGTTCGCCATATTTATTGACAGCCATATCGTAAAACTGAGTAATATTCAAACCTGTAAATATTGGTTTCCAAGTCGAATTGGGAAAAGAGGATAATGAATTGTATGTAATATAAGGCCCTCCATCAGTACATATGACCATAGTATCAGGATGAGTCGGATGAAAGGCGAATTCATGCTTATCTGCATGCACTAGATTTAAACCTAAGGTGGCAGGACTATTCCAGTTAGAAGCTTGCACCCATCCTAGACTTCTAGACCAACTGTATGCTTTAATAGAACCTCCTAAGAAAATTTTGTCATCATCTCTTGGATGAACAGTTAGGCACAAATCATAAAATCCTTGACAACCTAATGTGGAGCAAAGCGGACTAAAGCTAGCATCAGATCTACCAATCAACTCCCAAGTAGCTCCACCATCAATGGAGCGTATGACATATTTTAAATCGCCACCGTTGCTACCCGTGATGCCGCAAGCATATAGTTTTAATGGATCGGTAGTCGAAACAGCAATTCGGACATGTTGGTTGCCATTGGCCGTCCATTCTGGTCTATTTCCTATCAAGTCAGTGAAAGATGTTCCACCATTGTTAGACTTGAATACCTTTCCACTCCATGCAGCATATATGGTCCCATCTGATGCAAACTTAATTTGTGCTATAGGCACACTAGGCACAGAAGAGGACTTTACCCATGTACTCCCACCATCTTTTGATACCTGCATACCATTAGATGTAGCGGCAAATATAATGTCATTATCGAGTGGGTCGCCAGCTATATCTATTATTTGTCGGAAATCTAGATTCTGATTAACAGAAGTAGTTGAGATACCTTTAATTGTTGAAGTTAAATGCACCCAATCATCTTCGTTTGCCTTTTTCTTATATATACCATTGCCGTAAAATTGAGATCCATAACTGCCACCTGGAGCGTTTCCCCAATATTCACCTGTTCCAACATATATATCGCCATCTTTGGTCTGAGTCATACAGCCTATTGGCATTATTTTGAATACATCGGCCATGTCTTTTACTGGTTTCCAGTTGTGGCCTAAATCATCAGAGACAAACATTCCTCCTGAGACTCCTCCACAATAGACTCTGCTTTCCTTGGTTTTATCAAAAATAAATCCACGTGTTCTACCTCCAACTTGATTAGGACCTTGAGATTCCCATTTTAATTCTTCTCCACGTGAAGATAATCTAGAACTAGATAAGGTCTCTATTTCAGCTATGGCTTTATAGTAATCATTTTCATCTACCTTACCAGTGATCACATTGCGGAGTTGATTTGCACGCTCTTCGGCACGACCTTGAATTTTAGATTCTAAAGGCATTTTCTTGGACTTTTTATATGAAGCCATGTATTCAAAGCTCATCATGGGTTCTTTGGCTACGAACCCGACCAAAAGAAGGAATAAAAATGAAAATAATACTAGGTTAAAATTTTTCATAAACACATTAATTTTTTTCTAATACAAAGCTAATTTTAAAAGTATCAAAGATAAAACTTTTTTTTCAACATTAATTTTTTTCTAAAGGATTTGCTACTTTTTTTAAAGTATTTTGTACCTTAACAAAAAAGTCTATTGAGAAGGAGTTTTTACAAGCTGAATGATGCAGAAAATGGAATAATTCAGAATATCTTGATAATTTGAATAGGCGCCTTCGGATATGATGGTAGATCCTTGATTGTCTTCTATTTGTTTTATTCTTAATAGCTTAGCTAAAATAATATCTGTCATGGATGAAACTCTCATATCGCGCCATACCTCTCCATAATCTGTATTTTTTCTGGTAAGTAAATCAAGGGTATCCTTCACGATCATATCATAGTTAGATTTTAATTGATCAAACTGCATAGACTCTAATTTATCTTCCTTATTAGTGGCTATGATCATAGCCATGATACAATAATTAATAATACTATGAAACTCATCTTCTTGGCTATCACCAATGATATTCTGCTGAGATTCTTGGATATTACGGATACGTTTAGCTTTGATAAAAATCTGATCTGTCAGCGAACTCAATCGCATGATGGTCCATGACATACCATAGTCTTTATTTTTCTTTAGAAAAACTTCTTGACAGTTGGCTATAATATTTTTAAAAGAGCTAATAGTAGAACTTTCCATACTAATTTTAGACTGCAAATGTACATAAAATTATCTTCGTCTTATCCAAAACAGCTAAATAAAAGTAATGAGGAGAAATATAAATGAAAAATTAATCCTTACATTTGTGCAGCAGCTTATTCACTCTCATATCATGAATCAATGAACCTAAATAAAAAAGTCCATTCGCTCAATATTAAAGGTAAATTATGGTCAATAGATCAACCTAAGGTTATGGGGATCTTGAACTTGACGCCAGATTCATTTTATGATGGTGGACAGCTGCTAAGTCAAAAAGCGATTTTGAAACATATAGAAAATATGTTATTGGATAATGCTGATATTATAGATATTGGTGCTATGAGTTCTAGGCCTTTTAGTCAGGAATTGAGCGAAAAAGAAGAATTGTTTAGACTTCGCGGCGCATTATCGGACATTATTAAGGAATTTCCTCAAACAATATTTAGCATAGACACCTACAGAAGTACAGTAGCTAATTATGCACTCGATCAAGGGGTATCAATTATTAACGATATTACGGCAGGTACTAAAGATGAGCATATTTTAGACGTAGCTAAAAAATTCAATGCAACTTATATAGCTATGCATATGAAGGGTAGCCCCGTCAATATGCAGGATAACCCGAATTATGAGAATATCATAACAGAGATTCTTTATTTCTTTAGTCAACAATTACACATAATACAAAAAATAGGAATATCGGACATTATCCTAGATGTGGGATTTGGATTTGGTAAAACAATGTCCGATAATTACAAGCTACTTAAACATTTAGCTATTTTTCAGGAGTTTGATTGTCCTATTTTAGTGGGCTTATCTAGAAAAAGTATGATATATAAATGTCTAGATAGTACTCCACAAGAAGCATTGAATGGAACCAGTGCCTTGCATTTTGAAGCATTGAGAAATGGAGCAAAAATACTGAGAGTGCATGATGTGAAAGAGGCAGTAGAAGTCGTGAAACTATATCGGGAATATGAAAAAGCATAGTTCGCTTGGGATATTCTTCCACACTGGGTTAATACTAGAATATTGGCCTTGAGGTCCAGGCAGAGCAACAAAATTTATAAATAAAATTTTTCCCTTACCTTTGTAGCCTTAGCTAACAAAATATACAACGATAAGATGGGATTAAAATGTGGTATCGTAGGATTACCTAATGTAGGAAAATCAACTATTTTCAACGCTTTAACAAATGCCAAGGCACAAGCTGCTAACTTTCCATTCTGTACCATAGAGCCGAATGTAGGAGTTATTACAGTTCCAGATCAGCGATTGACCAAGATTTCAGAAATAGTCATTCCAGAAAAATTAGTACCGACTACAGTAGAAATAGTAGATATTGCAGGGCTTGTAAAAGGCGCTAGTAAAGGAGAAGGTCTTGGGAATCAATTTCTAGGTAATATAAAGGAAACAGATGCTATTTTGCATGTGGTCAGATGCTTTGAAGATGGCAATGTGATCCATGTAGACGGAAGTGTCAATCCAGTTCGAGACAAAGAAGTTATAGATATTGAACTGCAGCTAAAAGATTTAGAAACGGTCACTAAAACTATGCAGAAATATGAAAAGCAAGCGAAAGTAGGTAGCGACAAACAAGCCATTCAGGCTATGGAACTTCTTCATTTATATAAAAAATGCCTCGAGGATGGTCGATCTGCTAGAACTATATCAGTGCGAGAGGATCAAGAATGGGTTGTTAAATCACTTAATTTATTGACTAACAAGCCTATCCTCTACGTTTGTAATGTAGAGGAAGCATCGGCTAAGACAGGAAATGCTCATGTAGATGCGCTTAAGAATGCAGTTAAGGATGAAAATGCGGAAGTACTCATCATCAGTGCGGCAATAGAGGCGGATATAGCACAATTAGAGAGCTTCGACGACAGAAAATCATTCCTTTCTGATTTAGGGCTTGAGCAATCTGGGGTGGAGCAACTTATTCAGAAATCGTATTCACTCCTCCATTTAATAACCTATTTCACTGCAGGTGTAAAAGAAGTTAGAGCGTGGACAATTCATACGGGTGATACTGCGCCTCAAGCTGCTGGGGTCATACATTCCGACTTTGAAAAAGGCTTTATACGCGCAGAGGTCATAGCCTATAATGATTTTATAACACTAGGGGGAGAATCTAAAGTGAAGGAAGCAGGGAAATTAAGAGTAGAAGGTAAAGAATATATCGTCAAAGATGGAGATATCATGCACTTTAGATTTAATGTATAGTATGCTAGCATTGACTTTCAGACGTTGAATACAATCAGAAATTTTTGGAACAAACATAAAAAGATAAACCTATTTATCCTAAAGCTGCTATTAGCTTTCATTCTATTTTATAATTTATACTCAAAGTTTTCAGAGGAAGGTTTTTATGATACCTATCTATTGTTTAAACAGGAATTTTCTCCAAATAAACTTTATTTCCTTGGCTTCGCAATTATCTTGACCTTTTTTAACTGGGGTTTTGAAACATTGAAATATTACCTTTGTGTGCAGCGAGTGGAGAAAATTAGCTACTGGAAAGCCTATAGAGGTATTTTATATGGCAATGCTCTTAATCTTATATTTCCAGCTAGTATAGGTGAACTTACAGGGAGGCCCTTAGTCTTAAAAGAAGAAAATCGAGTCAACGGTTCAGGAGTAGCATACTATGTATCTATTGTACAGAAGGTAGCCTCCCCTTTGGTTGGCTTATTATTTCTATTATATGCACATTATCATGGTTTTTTATCTACTGAAAAGCTCAGTTTCATGCATCTAGGTTTATCTATAGCAGGCATTATTAGCATGATTTCTGTTATAGATGTTATCTTTTGGCTATTTATGTATTTGAAGCCCGAAATCATGATTGTATGGCTAGCTAAGGTCAAATCTTTACGAAAAATATTCGAGTCAATAGGTGAATTTCTCCACTATAATCTTCTTACGAAACTAAGCTTATTAGGCATTGGGGCCTTCCGTTTTCTGATATTTGTTACTCAGTATTGGCTTCTTATGTTTATCTTTTTCAGTGAGTTTCCTTATTTTGAATTTTATATTCTCTGTGGAGTATATTTTTTAGCACAATTTGTAATACCTTCTATGGGAGCCCTAGATGTGGGTATTAGAGCTAATTTGGTACTTTTCGTTTTTAGTCTATATACCAAAAACTTTGTTCAGCTAATGGCTGTGAATTATTTAATATGGATTATAAACCTTCTTATTCCCTCACTTTTTGGTTTTTATCTGATGCGTAAAACCATCAATCCATTTTTTGCAAAGAAAGATATACAGGAAAATTAATTCTTTTGCACTCGTTCTGCGATAAAATAAGTGTCAACAACACCTCTATCGCTTATCCAGCCGTATATTGGGCTTAATTTAAAAGAATCGCTTATAACAGTTAAGGAGTGAAAATTTCTACGTTGAATCATAAATAGTTCATGAGAAGAATATTGCAGTGAATCTTGGGTACATTGATCATAATTTTCTCTATCGGCTGTCTGGAATTTGAAACCAGACCAAGCTAGATAGACAGGTAAGCTAGACATAGAATAGTCACTAGAAAAGAATACATGTTTAGATGCACTATTAAGCTTAACTAATCTTTCTGCAATAAGCTTTGGAAATCGTCGAGTAGGTTCGAAGGCCGGTATAGCTATGCCCCAAGCTATGAAATTAAGGCCAAGAGCAAAGCCTAATGCTAATTCTGGAAGGCGATTTTTTAAAAACTTGAGCCTAGATGAAAGCCAATAGAGGAGACCAAAAAGAAAGAAAAAACAAGCTAAGACGAAAGCTATAAACTGCATATTGTCATATGGAATCCTGTCTCTATAGATCAAAATGCCAAATGCCAGTAGTATCCATAAACTGGCCCAAGAATCTCTAGAAAGTTTAGAAATTGTGATTTTCTCTTCTTTAAATGCTAATACAGTTTTGGCTATGTAAGTACACCATATAGGAATAACAGCAAAAGCATAAGAAGGTAATTTACTGCGAATTATCTCATAAAAAATCCAGCCAAAAAGCAGCCAACCAAACTGAAATAAGAGTGTATCAGAATTGTGTTTTCGAATGGTGTCTTTAACTAAATTTTTTAACGAAAGAGGGATAAAAAGAAACCAAGGTAGAAAACATAAAATAAATACAAGCAGATAATATCCTATAAAACCTGTCTGTCCATAGATAGTTTCTGAAGTTCTTTTTAAAATATACCAGTCCATCCACCAATTAAAAAATTTACCACCATCTAACAGCCAGGTGCCATAAGCCCATACAGAAAATGGTATTATTCCAATAATACTTATTAGGAAGAGTTTTAAAAATAGCTTTTTTCGCTGACCGAAAATAAACGACATTAATATTGCTCCACATACCGGAATAAAAATTGGCGGACCTTTGAGCAGCGCTCCAGATGCAATAAAGATTAACAGACTTACTAACCATTTAGGATGGTCTTCTTTAAGATAGGAATGTATACTAAAATAGCTGCCCATAAAACAGAGGAGCAGACTAGCATCCGTTAAGCTAATCTTTCCATATAGCGGCATAAGTAAACTGCCCATAAATACGTAACTAGCCCATAGAGCCATATTTTTTGAATATAAACGTAATGTAAAAAAATAAATAAGAAACACACATAATAAAATAGCGATAGCAGATGGTAATCGTGTGGCGAATTCATTATATCCGAATACCTTGTATGAACCGGCTATCAACCAAAAATGTAATGGAGGCTTTCTGTGTGGCCAGCTCCATTCAAAATCAGGTATCAAATACTGTTCCTTCTCCACCATATTATAGGCAAATCCAGCATAGGCTGCCTCATCCTGCTCCCATAGTGCCAGACTATCATTATTAATAAATAACAGTAAGGAAAATAAAACTAGGATTAAATACTTCACAAGAATATTTCTAAAACAACTTAACGTGAAGTTTACTATTCTTATGACTATATAAGAAATAGACTACAAGTCCTATTATCATCCAGATTAGGAAATAAATCCAATTAATTAGATTCATACTAGTGAGTAGGTAAGCGCAACTGAGTAGACCTAAAACAGGAATCAGTGTAAAATTTTTCTTTATAGTTAATCCTGTAAAAATCAATAAAATGAGATAAAAAATAATCAATGAAATGTTTCTCACATTAGTATCGGCATAATTAAAAAAATGAAATCCAAATAGTGAAAACGACTTATCCAAGGGTACAAACTGAAATAATTCAGAGAAGTATTTAGCGCCATCATTCGTCCATGAGCCCCATAGAGCTATGCCGATAACAAATGCAGGAAGAATATATCTCGAACTAATTTTTGGTAGACTAAATTTGGTTTTATCTTTAACCTCTTCTGGCAGCAGCAATACACCACCGCATACTAGCACAAAGGCAAATAAAGTAGAGATACTAGTGAAATCAATTACTAAATCATAGTCAACAAATAATATAGGAATACCGACTACTAAACCAGTAACAATTGTAGCATAACTAGGGGTTTTATACTTAGGATGAATTTTTGAAAACTTTTTCGGCATCAGCCCATCTCTACTCATTGACATCCATATACGTGGTTGACCCATTTGAAATACGAGGAGTACACTAGTCATAGCAACAATAGCACTCACACTGATGACACCGCCTATCCAGTGCATTCCTTTTTGATAAAACACAAAGGCTAGAGGATCTTTTACATCGAGTAAATTATATGGAACCATCCCTGTCAGAACTAGAGCAAGTAGAATGTATAGAATAGTACAAATCAATAGTGCATAAAACATTCCTTTAGGCAAATCTGAACGTGGATTTTTACATTCTTCTGCCGTGGTACTGATCGCATCAAATCCTATGTATGCAAAGAAAACGGATGAAACGCCTGCCATGACGCCTTTAAACCCATTAGGCATAAAAGGATTCCAATTGGCTCCGTCTATGTAGAAAAAACCAACACCTATAACCATGATAATTACCAGCACTTTCAATAGCACCATAAAGTTGCTGAAATTTTTCGACTCCTTTATACCGACGTAAACAACTATTGTAATTAATATGTTAATGAGAAATGCAGGAAGATTAACTATAATCTTTAAACCTAAAATTTCTGGGGCAAGTGCATAAGCTGAGGCATATTTATTTGATAATCCTGCCATAAAGGCTTTTTTAGCTGTGGGGTAATCTACTCCTAGCCAGTCAGGCAGACTGAACCCAATATTTTGTAGCAGGGTTTGAAAATATTCTGACCAAGATATAGCTACAGCTATATTCCCAATACTATACTCCATGACCAGCGCCCAGCCGATGATCCATGCAAAGACCTCCCCAAACGTAGTGTAAGCATAGGTGTAGGCGCTTCCTGCAGCAGGTATACGCGATGCAAACTCTGCATAACACATAGCTGTAAATCCTGATGCTACTGCCGCCAAAATAAAAAGATAGATAACCCCGGGACCACCAGAAAAGCATGCCTTGCCTACAGTAGAAAAAATACCTGCTCCTATAACAGCCGCTATACCAAAAGATGTTAAATCAATCACAGATAAATTCCGATGGAGCTTATCACCATCTTCCATTAAATTATGACTCTCAATAATTCCTTTGATAGATTTTTTTCTAAATATTTTACGCATAGAATCTTATACCATTTATATAACAAAAATAAACTAATCAATATCGGGTATAATACCGTGGTTGAAGTAGTTTTGGACACTTTTTTGACCGATTACTAATTCATATACGGTATTTAACTATTAAAACGTAAATATAGTTTATATTCTTTTTAGACTTAAAATAATAGAAAAATAGTATTCAATAAGTATTAGCGATTGGTCAAACAAAAAAAGATCAAACCTATTTATTGCAAAGAGCGTTATTCCTTAACTAACTTCATCCCTTGAGTTCTGCCCAATTTGTCAGTAAACTCTAGATGGTATACACCAAAAGAAATGCTTACTAATGATACTAATTCATTTTCAGGCTGGATATATTGTTGATAGATTAGTTTGCCTTCTAGATTAAAAAGTCTAAGTTGGCCGCCTTCTTTGGAGGTAATTGTCAGACTTTCTTTAGTTGGATTGGGATAGATCGAAACTATATTTTCGTTATTTACTGAAATATTTCCAAGACTTGGTGGAGCTTTTGTAACTTTAATCATAACCTTTTGCGTGTCTGAGCTGCATTGATTCAAGCTAGTGAGTAATACCCAAATATCTCCATTTTTTTTATACATTCTGTTACTATTATTTGTCGTCATTTTTAGACTAGTATCGCTAAATGTCCATTGATACGATTTACTGCGAAGACTAGTATTGGTAAATGTAAAACTAGGATCATTGTTGGTGATAGTAAAATTAGCAATGGACTTTAAATTAGCAGCATTATTGAAGGTATTTGTAGCAGCCAGGCTTTCATTATAATAGGTGCCGCTCGGAGTAGATTCTAAAACGACCGCTCGCACTTGATAAGTAAAATTACCAGGAGAGCTGATACAGGAATCCATGTAAGTGGTAGTATTCACGATGGTTGTGTTCAGTTTGACCCATACGAAGGACTCTCCTACCTTTACATTTTTATAGATATTATACCCCAGTACGGCTTCTTCACTCGCTGTCCATGAAAGATTTGCATGCAAACTATCCTGAAGAGTTACTGATAGATTCTTCGGTGGTTTTACATAGTGCAGTTTCAATGTAGGATCGCCTAGCAGTGCAGTGTGAACTCCATTCATAAAATTCATACCATTGTAGAGCGCTCCAGGATTTCTATTATTTTGAGAAATGAGGGTCGATTCTCCGATAGTTCCACCTAGAGCCATGTGATGAAAAAACCACCTTGGTCTGCCACTCCATACATTGGTCAAGACTTTACCATGCGCCAATGCTGCTCGTAATACATTATTTCTATTATCCCAATCACCAAAATAAGAACCGAATAGCATAGTGAATACAGTTTGTGGTTGTCGTGTCGCAAAATTTGCAGTAGTACCTACACCTGCACAGCTAGTATAACTTCCAGCGCCGCATCCATAGCTCCAGAGATAGGATGCAGTATCCATAGTGCCTAGGTAGTCTGCATTATTAACTGCATCGCAGTTTAAAATGGAATTTCTTCCCACTAAGGTAGAAAAATTACCCCAACCGCTCGCAGAAAAAGCTTCTCCGCTAAAGGCTCCAAAATTATCATCTATCAATGCACGACGCTGCGGTTTATAGGTTCCTAATTTATATTCATGCAATTTTTTGAGATAATCTTTTAGTAAGTTCGCCTCTGATTTAGCAAATGCAGGCATATCAAAAAAATCTACTCTTCCTACGGCTATATCGGCAGTATTATCATTGCCTAAAATAGTTTGATCCCATACGCCATCGTTGATCCTATTCCAGTTTCTCTTCTGTGCACCTGTAGTATCATTTACTTGATCATCTGTCCAAATACCATCCATATCGGCATAGTAGGGGTCTGCTGGCCAGGCGACTATATGCTCTGTATGAGCATCAGGTGGCGTAGGTTTGAAGAATCCTGAATATGGCACAGCCACATGCCCTATAATAAACAAAGCCTTAGTATTTTCTGGGTCTTTTTGGTATTCGAGAACAACTTTATCTTTTACGGCATCAGATTTTAAAGCTCGGGATACATCAATTCTAGACACATCCCAGCCCTCTGCTTCTGCATTGATTGTCCATTGAGTTAATTCTGTTTTGATGCTATCTCTCATCATACTGTCTATCAATAATATGACTCTTTTTTGAGTATTAGTTAATGGAATTCCTATACCTGAGTTGATAAAACCATAGGCAAAATAAGCCCCTGCATTTTTATCAATGCGATATTCGTAAGAAACACCAACCGTTACATTCATATCAGTATAAGTAGTATCATTTGCGCTAAGACTAGCTATGGGAGCCCCCCAGTTAGAAGTAGACTTTAGTTTACGAAAAACTTGATAGTTCGTAACCCCAGATTGGAATCTCCAATTTAGTTTGATCTGCGGGGGTGAATTTTGAACCTCAGCAGACAAGAGCACCGTATAGTTAGCAGCTCCTTGACAAAACAGAACTGTATTTAATAGAAAACAAATTATTACTAAAATTAGTCTCATTGCACCATATTTATGAAGTGCTAATATACTGAATTTTATGTCATTAATACATTTTATAGTTAAATTGTATCAGAAATGAACGTAAGTCACTCCTTCTCCGCCATGCTCTGGCAGTGCTGAATTGCATTTGGTAATACTTTTGAAAGTTTGCAGATGCTTTATGATTTCAGCTCGCAATTTACCTTTACCATGTATTATTTTTATCTCATGATAATTATTCAAAAGAGCTCTATTGATAAAATCGTCGAGGTCTGCAATGGCTTCATATACAAACTGACCACGAATATCTAATTCTCGAGAGCCATTCTTATCTATAGTAATTATTTTTTTAGTGGTTGTTTTCTTTTTATCTTCATCAGGCGGTAACCATATAAGTTCGGACGCAGATATGGTCGATTTTAAATGATCAAAAATGACCGTAACTCTATCCTTATTCATTTTTTCTATGACTCCAATTGCATTTGTTTGGATAAACTGAACACGATCGCCAATGGCAAATTTTTGATTTGGATTTACCTTATTTATCTGCTTATAAAGTTCTTTAGAAGCTAAGTTCGTCGATTCTTTTTCTTCATTCAGTTTAGTTTGCTCTATAACTAGTTCTTCGAGTTTCTTTTTATTTTTAAGTTCCTCTTTAAATAGTTTCAGTTCTTTTTCTTTCTCTGCGATCTGCTCCTGCAATAGTATAGTCTTTTCGTAACGCATTTTTTTTCGCGTGAGATCCATATCTAAGTGCAGACGATTCCAGTCTTTGACTTGTTTTTTAAGATCTTGCTCGGCTCTCACTAATTCCATTTTCTGCGACTGAAGTTCTTTTTCTTTTTTCTCTAACTTGAATAATTGACGGTCATATAGAACTTTTTCTGATTCACTAAGGGTTTCTGCACGTTTTATCACTTCATGGTTTAGTCCCATTTTTCTAGCTATGTGGAACGTATATGAACTTCCTGGAAATCCAATAGATAGTTTAAATAAAGGTTCTAATTTAACTTCATCAAATAGCATACTCGCGCTCAAGGTATCTTTCCTAGATTCCGAAAACTTCTTAAGGTCTCCGTAATGAGTGGTCGCTATTACGGTCGATTTCTGATCCAATAATTTTTCTAGGACAGCCTGGGCCATGGCTGCGCCAAAAGAAGGATCCGTACCATCCCCTAATTCATCAAAGAGTAATAGAGTTTTTTTATTTGCAGTTTTCATCATGAAATTCCATAGTCTCAATTTAGATGAATAGGTGCTCAGTTCGTCGTTGATTGATTGCAGGTCACCGAGATCACCATGCACGGCTTCATATAGAGGTACTACAGACCCGGCTTCACTCGAAATAGGAAGGGCTTTTTGCACCATGAGGGCTATGAGTCCTATGCTTTTGAGAGTTATCGTTTTACCTCCTGCGTTAGGACCACTGATAACAAGCATTTGGTGGTGGATATCAAATTTTAGATGAAACGGAATGATTGAATTGGCTTCTTTTTTATTTTTCAGTTTCAATAGCGGGTGAAATGCATTATTTAACTCAAGACTGCTGCCTATTCTAGGTAAACTACCTTCTATTCTTTCCTTAAATTTATTTATGGCTTGAAGTCCATCCCATTGTGCCATAAATTCTTGATATTGGATAATCAAATTTTTATATTTGGCGATAAATCGAGTGAGAACAATTAAGACCTTCCTAATTTCGCGTTCTTCTTCACGATCTATTTCACTGGCTTCATTGTTGAGATAAATTGTAGCTGCAGGCTCTATAAATATTACACTGCCCGTTTCCGATTCATCGATAACCATGCCTTTTATGGAGCGTTTATATGCAGAATTTATAGCTAAAACTCTTCTACCTTGACGAATAGATTCACCTATTTCGTTGAGTAAACCAGATTGTTTAGCTTGACTAAGGGTAAAGGAAAATGCCTTGTCAATTTCTTGGTAAATAGTTTTCTTTCGTAGTCTTAACACTCCTAATTCTTTACTGGCAGAGGATTTAACTATCCCCTCTTCATCGATTATTTTATCTATCTCACGAAGCAGTGCGGTATCATAGAAAAGAGTATCGGAAAAATCGGCGAGAGTGAGGAGTTCTTTTTGATAGATTGTATCTTTAAAAAACTGTTTGATGTCGCGGATATTGGTAACAAGTAATTTGAGTTTTAATATATCTTCTCTAGGGATATAATAGTTTTCGATCTCAATATTACCCAGATGCGAGGAAAATTTAGATACATGCTGTATAGGAAAATCTGGAAATTGAGTTTTAAGAAAATTAAACTCGGATAAAAAGGTATATCGTTTCTCAATTTCAGTTTGATTCCATATTTTTTGTATGGTTGTCTGTTCAAAAAATTCACGTCCGTATTCTGATAGAAAACCAGATTTTAATTCTTCGATAAGTATATCAAATTCAAGCAAGTTTTCTGTTTGCTTTGTATAATCTTTCATCTTAATGGTTTGACTTATATAAAGGGTGATATTGTTCTATAGTTTTACGTAAAAAATGATTGTCTAAGTGAGTATAAATCTCTGTGGTCGTAATGGATACATGCCCTAGCATTTCTTGAACAGCTCTTAAATCTGCACCGCCTTCTACTAGATGAGTCGCAAATGAATGACGAAAAGTATGTGGTGAGATTTGCTTTCTTATTCCAACTATGCTCGCTTGCTTTTTTATCATATTGAATACTGATATACGAGATAGTGGAGTACCCCTCAGATTTAAAAATACAAAGTCTTTATCTTTATCTAACACTGATTTTCCACGCCGATAGTTTACTAGATATAGCTTTAAGTATTTAATTGCATCTGAGCCTATAGGTACAATCCGTTCTTTATTTCCCTTTCCTATGACTTTTATAATTTCTATCTCTAATTGAATTTCGGATATTTTCAATTGTAACAATTCTGTGACTCTTAATCCGCAGCTATACAATACTTCTAATATTGCGCGGTCTCGAGTACCTTGTTCTGTACTGACATCTATAGATTCTAGAATTCGCTCTATGTCTTCAAAACTTAAGGTGTCGGGTAGCTTACGAATCGTCTTTGGAGCTTCAATTAGTTCGGCAGCATTATGTTGAGTATAGTTTTGATAAATAAGAAATCCAAAGAATGATTTGATGCTAGATATTATGCGAGCCTGCGTAGATTCTTGAATGGAAAAATTTTCAATTAGATAGGCAATAAATTCTTCTAAATTTTTTCGTACAATTTGAGTTAACACCAACTTTGGATTCTGGAGTTCAGCATAAACTTGTAATTTCTGAATATCATTTAAATATGCATCAATAGTATGAGGTGAAGCGTTTTTCTCCAGTTTTAGGTAGTTTTTATATTCTACTAAGATAAAATTCCAATCCATGATTTATAAACGTTCACAGTTTTCTCTCACACAGGTTTCATCCATAGCTTTGGAATGCCAATATTCATGGTCGTATGCGACAAAGCAATTCTGATGCATGATCCTATTGAGAAAGGTTTTATTTTTAGATTTATCAATTTCATTCTGCAGCTTTTCATACGTTGCTTTTTGGAGAAAATTATCTAGTGGGTTGACAGAAAAAAGCCAATAGATCATAATACAAACTGAAAATAGAAGTATAAGCGACCTCACATTCTTTATAGAGAATGAATAACTAAGTATTCTATATAAACGGGAGTAGTAATGCTTCAATTCTCCTTTTTGGAAACAAAGTTAACCCTAAACTTCAATTCTATGGACGAATTATCATTTATCGAATCAGTGTAAAGTTTCCTCTATGTATCTTGATTCCCCAGGGGGTTATCAATTCAGCATAATATAAATATACAGAAGGAGGTGCCGGCTTACCTTTATAAAAGCCATTCCAACCTTTTTGTTGATTGGTCTCAAATACTTTTTCGCCCCAGCGGTCATAGATAGCGAATACTTTTATCTCCGTGCATTCATCCATATTGGGCATGTATTCATCATTTAATCCATCTTGATTGGGGGTAAATGCATTTGGAAAACCATAATAGCATGTATCGGGCAGTTCTCCATTAACTATATAGCTAACGGTATCCCAACAATTGTTATCATCAGTAACTCTAACGGTGAATAATCGTGGCTGAATTTGGTTTAATTTATAATCAATTTCAGAATTGGTACTTCCCATCTGCAACCATAGATAGGTCTGACCTCCAGAAGCAGTCAATTTGACAGTTTGCTTATACAGCACAGGGTTCGGGATTGATGGCGTAATCTCTGCCTTTGGCTTAGGATAAACTATCACATTTATATATTCTATAATACTATCACATCCAGAATAAGCCCCACGTATGCGGATAGAATCCACTTTCGTCTTCGAGGTGAGATAAGTCTTGCCATTGTAGCGGAATGGAGAACAGCCTTGTACTGTTTTTTCTATGTATATTTTTTTAAATATTTCTCTAGGTGTTATATTAATGATGGAATCACAATTCAGTAAAGACTTCGATCGAATCGTATCTCGTTCTATATAGGAAGTATCATGTCGTTTACCTTTGCCATCTATATAAAAATCACAATGTATTTTAGGAGTGTAATTAAGGAATTGCTTTTGTAGGACATTTAGCCTTAATAAATTAATAAAACTATCACAAATACCATCCGCTTTCTTTATTGTGTAAAAATAATTTCCAGAAGTCTTTTGCTGGATTCCATTGAATAAAACACTATCTCCATCACAAATACGTAGTTTCTGAACGGTAGAATCTATCTTTCTATTTGTATAAACCACTACTGTATCAGATGCCTTACACCCACTGCTTCGGTCGGTAATTTCAAGAATATAATTGACACTATCATTGACAATACTGCACTTAGGATTCGCAATATTAGGGTTATCGAGGTACTTGGTCGGAGTCCATTTATAAGTCCAGTCTGAGATAGGTAATTCACCTAAATCCGTCACAAATGCTCCTAAGCAATTCGTTGTATCCAGGCCAGCATATGGTATGATATGCACCACATTTACGGTCTTGATCATAGTGTCGAAGCAAGTTCCATTGGTTACGATCAATTTGAGTGTATAAGAACCACCGCTAGGGAAAGTTAAGATAGGTGGATTCGCTCCAATAAATGTATTAGGAATCGCGGTGCTAAAATTCCAGTTGTAAGAAGTGATAGGCCCTTTGCTCGTATTCGTAACGGCTATAGTCTCTCCAAAACAAAGCTGGTCTTTGGGAATCGTGAATCGCGCTCTAGCTGGACAACAAACTTTGGTATTCACCACAAAAGTGTCTCTGTGTAGGCAACCAGAAGTATCACTGAACTCAAGATAGTAAGTCGTAGGAGTCGTAGGGAAGAAGAATGGATTCTTCGAGCTCGTCGAGGATATAGCGGTATTAGGAGACCATAAAATATTGGTAGCATGGATAGGAATCGTCATCTGTACAGAATCTCCGATACAAATCAATTGATCATCCATTTTTGGATAAATAGCCGCTGCCTTCACTTCAATATCTATAGTATCTATCAATTGACAATTCTTCGCACTCGCATAAGAAACTAGATATCGTTGGTTATTCGATACAAAAATTTTTTGACTACGAATGGTATCATTGGATAATCCAGAGGTTGGGCTCCACTGATACTTACTTCCTGCACTTGCTGAAATCTGAATAGAATCATTGCGACATTGCGCAAAGGTGCATTTTTTGGCGGTGTCGCAGGGAGGAGGAGTATGCGTTGCACAGCAATCTCCTAAAGCTTTAACTTCATTTTGAGTCAATACTCTATGATAAATTCTTAACTCATCCATACTTCCATTATAATATCTAATAGGACCTGAATTAGACTGTATAAATCCTATATTTAAATCAGCTAGGAACTTATGTATATTATCCATCGCAGTAAATTTCTTTTCGAAGACTAAAATGCAATTCAAATAGTATTGTAAAGTATCCGACTTTTTAACTACTACTAGATGATTCCATTTGGTGTGGTCGTAGTTAACGGGATCATTAATCGTATTTGCCCAATTAGTTGAAGAATTTCTCCAATCAAAAAATATGGCACTGTTAGTATTTGAATGCTGAATTGCCCAGTTTTTCAAAGTGCCAGTTGTGTGCGATTGATCTAATAGTCCTGCATAGGCTTGTTGTGAACTTGCCCCAGATTTTAACCAAACCGAAATAGAAATATTATTAGTACTAGGTATAGGGAAATTTGGAATAATCATTCTAGAGGAACTACCATTAAAATTATATGCAGAATTTGAATTTCCTTTCCTATCGCTAACTAAGGTTGCTCCAAAATTAGTAGCATGATTTCCATTTCCGGATTTATCTTGAGTATTTCCGTTGAAGTCGAGGTGGAGGACTTTACCTATGTTTAGATTGGTGGTGTCGCAGTCAGAAGGAGCCTTTACCGCAATACATGAGCATGTAAAGGGTTTATTGTATAGATTTAAAATTTCAGTATTTGAAAGAACTCTATTATATATCTTCAGTTCATCTATATCCCCTTTAAAATAATTTTTATTCATTGTATTGGCTGAATAGCCTATCATAATAGAATCTAAAGCGTCATAAACATTATTAAATCCCTTGTAAGTCTTATTATCTAGCTGACCATTAATATAAAGTCTTAAAGAGTCAAAATCAAAAGTTAAAACAAGATGTGTCCATTGATTCAAGTTTGTATTTTGAACACTTTGGAACCATTTTTCATTCGTTGTAGGTTGATGAGTACATACAGTCATAAACTTAGTAGGTCCCGATCGATTTGTTAAATATAGACTATATGCCTCCATATAACTACCCGGGTTGTTAGGATTTTTAGTCAAGAAGATACAATTGGCGTTTCCTCCGGTATAGGAGTTGAATGTATGAGGCTTCACCCAGACAGAAATGGAAGCTGCATTTGGCTTCAGCATAGGTTTTACACCCAGTGAAATATGACTTGTGGTTCCATCAAAATAATAGGCCGAATTAGATATGCCATTTCTTCCTGTCGTTAAAGTAGCTCCTCTGACAATACCATTATGTGCAAATTTAGTACTATCATTCGCATTTCCATCCATAGACATGCAGAGTACTAAGCCCGAGGTGTCGCAGTCAGATGTTGAATTTCCACAAACTTTAGAATAGTACACTTTCATTCTGAAATAATGTCCATAATTTCCTCCTAAATCACCTGCTTTTATAGTCACATAATTTGTAGCAACAGCTGAACCTACATTAATATCTTTTTTGGTATATAGAACTTGTCCATAAGTAATAGGAATTGGGGTGGCGTATATATTTTTACTATTTATTAATACGCTGTCTACAAAATCATCTGATAACATCCATAATCGCACACTATCTATAATAGCACCTGCAGGTATTGTTATTTCTTTTCGGAAAACTGCTATATCTGCATTAGCAGTTGTAGTAGTGGTTTGGCTAGAACTATTATAATAAGTTCGACTCGGATTAGAAACTATAGGTCCCCACAAACAGTTTCCTACAGTCATACCCGGAAAATTAGCAGCATTAGCTGTAAATAAACTTGTAACATAATTACATGAAGTCAAAGACCCCCATGACCCATTCGATTGAAGAGCTTGCCAACCAGTTTGCGCTGAATTTATTTCTGTGGAATCTTGGCATAAACTATTCGAACACAAGGTGCAATTTTTCACGCTATCCACCTGAGTATCCCAACTTGCACTATTTTGGAGTGTCCCAACGAAATTTCCATTGACAACGCTTACTGTATTAGTACCTGTACCTTCATCTGCTTTAAAATAAGCTACCAAATTAGAGGTATTAGCAGCAAGGCAAGCTTTATAGTTTGCTTGAATTTCACTAGCAGTTCGCACCGTATTCCAAAATCGCACTTCATCAATCTTACCATTGAATGGTGTAAAGGTATGGTATGGATTGTAATTCACATCTTGGTTACCAATAGTCACAGCTACACTATTCTTCATTCTCTGAGACATAGGTATTGTCAAGGTGCCAGAGTTCACTTGATTACCATTGATATACAAGCGCATTGTGCTCGAAGAATAGTCCATAACACCTGCTGCGTGATACCAAGTATTGGGGCTAAAACTCATAGAGGTGGCGATAACACCTTTTGGCGCTCCGCAACTCGTTTGACCACTTACAACCCAACCAAACCCCGTGCCTCCTGACCATGGCATATTAAAAATAAAGCCGATATCCTCACATAACTGAGCATCAGAAGCAGTAACAACAGATTCCATTCCTGTAACAGTTGTCCTATTACCAAGATTAAACCAACACTCCCATGTAAATCCATTCGTGCTATACAAATCTTTCCAAGCAGCTCCATTTTTTGGATCTATTTTGACAACGGTATTCGTAGGAGTGCCGTTAAACTTAAAAGAAGATTCACAATATTGCGGGTTTCCACCACCAGATGATGAATCTCCACCAGGTATAGTATAGCATAATTCCAACTTCGGATGTTTTGAAGTGTCCGTTTCCTCGGCTGAATAATATATTAAACTATTATAAAACGGTGTATTTACATGTCTTAAGAATAAGCCAAAGTCATTGGTAGTAATTAAATCCTGAACAAGATTTTTAACATCAATGTTTAAATAACTGTGATTATTTGTTGGACTCTGTGTTAGAATAACTTGATTTTGAGTGGTTATGGAAGGCCAACTACTTGTCGATATAGAGGAGGTTGTCCAAGCATTAGTAATTCTGCTTATTGAGGTAGAATTATCTGTACCAGCGGTTGGCTGTCCTGTCCAGCCATGAGAAGCATTTGGCTTTGAATATAAACTTAAACTCGCTGAATTAATAATGGCATTTGCAGGAATACCTGCCAAATTAAACTTTAAAATATTTCTCCAGAAATGAGGCACTCCCCCGGCAGTCCAATTCGCAACCACGTTTTCATTAGTGGTAAATGTCCATGTTATATTTGTTGACGTGGTTGGCGACGATCCAAATCCATCTATTGCCCCTGTATTACTAGTTTTTAATACAACACAAATAGTAGTATCCTTGCCTAGGTTAGTTCGGTGTATTGTATCTACTCCATATCGATTTCCCACACAGAGACTATCGCTAAATGCAGAAATCGAAATTAAACTCGTATCTTTTTTAGGTACTATAAATAGAAAATAGGGATTGACTTTTATATTGGATTGAGTCCACGTGTTGGTACCATCGGTTAAGGTGACAGAGTATGGAGGATTGCCTGTAAATTTTATGGCAATGGGCACAGGGTTAGAGTTATAACTCGTATATTTTCTTCCTATCAATGACGCTTTAGGCGTATCGATATTGACCAGATTTGTTTTGGTTATAGTATCGCAGCCGAGACTATTGCAGGTAATTAGGCTGGCCGTCTTATATCCATTCGTGGTATAGGATACTACTGGATTGGCTGCGGTGGAGCTAGCGGGGCCACCTCCAGGAAATGACCAATTATAGGTTAAGGTTGGTATTCCAAAACTCCTCGCAGCATAGCGAACTGATTTTCCTGTGCACTGAAAGGTATCAAGTGCTATGAAATCTGATTTCGGCTTTTTGGTTAGGCATTGTAGTGCCTGAAAGGCATTGATACGTCCAGCTCCTAACTGACCTATAAAGCTTGGATTTTGGGCATTGATATTATCGCAGGTTCTTTTTAAACAAGCCTCGATACTATCCGCTGGCATGGGGTTGTAGCATTTCATGAGGGCACATAATCCAGCCACCAAAGGGGAGGCCATACTCGTACCACTTAAATTCCCATAAGAATTAGTAGCGCCTGCTAGACAGCTCGGAATGCCAACACCTGGTGCTGTGACATCTATGTTAGAGCCAAAGTTAGAAAAGCTAGCTCTGGCATCTGTACTAGCAGACGCAGCTACGCTGATCACATGATTGTATGAAGCTGGATACATGGGAGTGGAGGTGTTACTATTGCCTGCAGCTGCCACACAAATTATTCCCTTCGTTTTTGCTATATTGAATAATGTTTGGTAGGTCGCCGACCATCCACCTCCCCCCCAGCTCATATTGATGACATCGCAGCCACTGGCATTGACTGCATAGTCTAGTCCTTGAAAGGCGCCGGTTAGGAAAGAGTTTGAACTAAGGCCTATTTTGACCGGAATCATTTTGCAATTATATCCTATAGCAGCTATGCCCTTACTATTATGTGTTTGACCTGCTATGATACCTGCTACGTGTGTACCATGGGTAAAGTAAGTATTGGTAGGAGAAGTCGCTGAAGGGTCATTGTCATTATTGGCCGCATCCCATCCTCGCCAGTCGTCTATATAACCATTGCCATCATCATCTATTCCGTTTCCAGCTATTTCTCCAGTATTGATATGCCATTGATTGACTAGATCCTCATGGGTCATAAGAAATCCATCATCCGTTACGGCTACTTTCACATTCGCACAACCCTGACTTAGGTTCCATGCTAAATCCGCTTGTATTTTACTTAAATTCCATTGCGTAGAATATAAGGGGTCATTAGGAGTGAAAAACAATTTATAAAGTGGAACCTTCTCGGCGAATTCTATTTCAGAAAACTGATTTAGACGCAGAATCAAACTATCTAGATTGATATCTTTATCGAGAATAACCTCATAGGTAGTATTTAGGAGTGGATGCACAGAAATAGACTTCGCACTGACTAATTCGGCAGGAGATAGCAAAATACGCAGACTTTTATCCTTCTCAAGGACATAAACCGTCTTATATTCTTCTTTTAATTTTACAAAAAGTCGATTGGAAAAGTAATCTTGGCTTTTAAGTATCGAGGCAGTTAAAGCTAACGATATTAAAATTAGGATTCTCATAGTAAATCATTTTCAATTACAAAGATAATTTTTTTATTAGATTTGTTACAAATTAATATCAATATGATTAAATTCAACTGGCTGCTTTTATCACTTACATCTCTGGTTCCAATTATTATAGCTTATTTATGGTTCAATCCCAGTGTTTATAGCAGAATATTCAAGGGTTGGAATTTATCTCAGTTTAATATTCACTGGACACCAAGTAGTATTGGTATACTTTTAGTTTTAGGCTTTATGTATAGTATCACTCTCTCCTACCAGGTGATTCATCAGCTGCATTTCCAAAGCCTGCTTATGAATGAAGTAGGTTTCATGAATCAAGAAGGAAGTGCCTACAAAGATCTAGTCTATATTTTTGAGCTATATGGAAAAAACTTTAGAAGTTTTAAGCATGGTGCTTTTCATGGCTTATTAAATTCTATTTTTATCGTTCTTCCTATACTGGTTTATGGCCGATTTGCTTCAGGTAGTTCATGGCGTTTTGTTTTTTTCCAATGGCTGTTTTGGACGATTTGTGGTGTCACTATGGGCGGACTTATCTGTGAACTTTATTAATTATAAATATCATTATCATGAATAAACCAACACGATTATTTGATTATATAAATCTTCAAGCGAGAGAATTTCCTCAAGAAAAAGCTATATCGCACAAGCATAAAGGCATTTGGAAGCATTATTCTTCATTTGATTTTGAAAAACATGTCAATGAATATTCCTTGGCATTATTGGCCCATGGTGTGGTAAAGAATGACAAAATAGCTATTATATCGGGCAATAGACCCGAGTGGAATTTTTGTGATAATGGAATTTTGCAGCTAGGTGCAGTTAATGTTCCTATTTACCCTACGAGCTCATTACATGATTATGAATACATATTGAATGATGCAGGAGTCAAGTATCTCTTCATATCTGATGCTACAATTTTTGAAAAAGTATCCAAGGTTAATGTACCGTCATTAAAAGGAATCTATTCATTTGAAGATGTACCAGGATGCGCCAATGTATCTGAATTTCTAAAAAAGGCGGACTGGTCTAGGCTATCAGAAATAGAGAAGATAAAATCTGAGATAACTACACAAGACTTAGCCACAATTATCTATACCTCTGGTACTACAGGGAATCCTAAGGGAGTTATGCTCTCTCATAGAAACATTATTTTCAATGTAGAGGAAGTATCGCCACATTTACCCGTAAAAACTAATCATAAAGTGCTGAGTTTTCTTCCTCTATGTCATATTTTTGAAAGGGTAGTCACCTATTTCTATTTCTTTAAGGGAGTAGAAGTATACTATGCGGAGAGTATAGATAGTTTAAAAGAAAATATAGCAGAAGTCAAGCCTCACTTCATGACCTGTGTCCCGCGCTTAATGGAAAAAATCTATGATGGAATATTAGTTAAAGGGCAAGATTTAAAGGGTATAAGTAAGCTATTGTTTAATTGGGGAATCAATCTAGCACATAAAGAAAATGCAAAATCTAGTCTATTTTATGGGTTTTTAAATAAGGTTATTTACAGTAAATTTAGACAAGCACTTGGGGGAAATATAGTAGGTATAGTGACCGGAGCTGCTGCGCTTCAGCCTAGGATTGGAATTTTCTTTAACAATGTCGGAATTACGGTGAGAGAGGGATATGGCATGACAGAAACGGCTCCGGTTATCTCTTTTAATAGATTTGGTGAGAGTGAAAATAGGCCTGGTACTGTAGGAATCATACTAGATCATGTAAGGGTAAAACTAGAGCATAGAGAAGGGATGGGAGACGGTGAAGGTGAAATTTTAGTGCAAGGAGAGAATGTCATGTTGGGTTATTATAATAATCCAGAGGCTACGGCCGCTGCGATCAAAAATGGCTGGCTATGCACTGGAGATGTGGGAAAATTGGAGGATAATAAATTTTTAAAAATTACGGATAGAGTCAAAGAGCTCTTCAAGACTAGCGGAGGTAAGTATGTCGCCCCTCAATTTATTGAAAATACGCTGAAGGAAAGTAAGTATATAGAGCAGATAATAGCTATAGGCAATAATCGAAAATTTGTGTCCGCACTGATCTACCCATCGCTGATAAATTTAAAAGGCTGGGCCGAATTTAAAGGTTATGCTATTGATTTCAATAATTCTAATTGGGTTACAAATGAGCTCATTCAAGAAAAAATGAAAAGAGTGATTGACCGATATAATGTACAGTTCAATCACGTGGAGCAAATAAAGAAATTTATCCTTGTAAATAATGAGTGGACAATAGATGGCGGGGAACTTACTCCTACATTAAAGTTGAAGAGAAAGGTCATAGAAGAAAAAAATGTCGAAAAAATTGAATCTATGTACAAAGATTAAACACCTTGATATTGTAAATACTATAAATTTGCGCTTAGAATATTATCAATCATGAGAAAAATCATATTAGGTTTACTTTTATTTGTCATAGCTCCAACAGTTGCTCAAGTTCATACTTTAAAGGAGTCTATTCACTTCGGCTTAGGCAAAACCTCATTAAATAATAATCATAAGAAAAAATTAGATTCAATTTTAGTATTATTGAAGACAAGTAAATCTTATTTAGGTGAAATAAAAGGACATACTTGTAGTATTGGATCCGTTCACATTAATAAAGTGGTTTCGAATTTAAGAGCATTAAATGTATTAAACTATTTGGTAGATAGAGGCGCCAGTAAAGTAAATTTCACCTATTCAGGTTTGGGAACTAGTCACCCAATAGGTAATAATAAAACAATTCAAGGTAGATCTCTAAATAGAAGAACGGATATAGAAATAGTATTGAGTCTTTTTGAAGAGTCCGTCAGTTTTTCAGAAGATGGTAAGGAGAATGTTGGGTCTGACACTAAAAATAGTGTACTCTCCAATAAAGCAAGTGAAGCAAGTATGGCATCAGCTCCCCTTGTTGAATTAGGCCCTGATTTCGTGTCTGGTAAAATGCCTAAAGTTGGGAATAAGTTGATAAAAAGTACGAATGGGATAACATTGGAGATCGATAAAAATAGTTTAGTTTCGGGAAGTAGTGAGCCAATAGATCTTGATTTCAAGGATTACACTCAAAATTATGATATCATAAAGAAAGGATTTAATACTACCACAGGAGGCTTAAAAACTTTATCCTTGATTGGTGCTTTCTCCGCAAGTTTTACCCAGGAGTACCAAGAGCTTTCAGTCAATAGTCAAAAACCACTCTTGGTTTCTATTCCCTCAGAGTATTTTCCAAATGCTAAATTATTCTCAAATCCTAGAAATTGGGCTCCAGATACCATAAATAAACTTAGTTACAATTTTAATAAGAAGGCTTATGAAGTCTCGCTCATCAATAATACAAATGTAATTGGTGTATTTAATGATCTATCAGATACTATTGTGTTTTTAAAAGTAAAAATAAAAGGCCTTTCTCCTGAGGTTTTAAAGCCTTATGTTATATATGATAATTGCAATATATCTGCATGTTGTCGTCAAACTAAAAAATGGTTATTCTTTACTTCTACGTCTTATTTAGTTCCAATATCTACAAAGAACACTAGTTATAAAATAAGATCAACCTACACTGATTTTTCTAGTAAGAATGGAAATACTTATTCCGTAAATTATGATATTAAAAATCTTGATTTGTCCACTTTAACAAAAGAGGTAGGGGCTAATAATGAGATTATTTATAATTATACTAAAAAGATACAAGTGTCAAATCAAAAATTGGATAAGTTATCTTTATGTGATCCGGTACCCAGTGCAAACTAATGTATTAAAAAAGGGAAGTAGATTTTCTACTTCCCTTTTTTATTAATTAGTCTCTTCAAATTCGAGCAATCTTCCTTTGGAGTATGCTCTCCATTTTTCTATAAGCGTAGTCATATCTTCTGGAAGCTCTGAATCAAAGGACATCCATTTTTTTGTCTCAGGATGTTCTATTCCTAGCTCTTTAGCATGTAGTGCTTGCCTAGGGCAAACTTTAAAACAGTTTTCTACAAACTGTTTATATTTACTAAATACAGTTCCTTTTACGATCACATTGCCACCATAACGGTCATCATTAAATACAGGATGACCCATACTAGCCATATGGACTCGAATTTGGTGGGTTCTCCCTGTTTCGAGTACACATTCCACTAAGGTGCAGTAACCAAAACGCTCCAATACCTTATAATGAGTAATAGATGGCTTACCTTCAAAATCATCTTCAAAGGTTTTCATTCTCTTTCTTTCAAATTTATCTCTACCAATATTTTTATTTATGGTACCCTCATTGGCATCTAGGTCGCCCCATACCAAGGCAATATACTTCCTATGATTTGTTTTATCAAAAAATTGTTTGGCCAGATAAGCCATGGAGAAATCGGTTTTGGCCAGCACCATGATGCCACTTGTATCTTTATCTAGTCTATGCACGATTCCAGGCTTCATAGCATCCTGTCCCTTTCCAAGGTTTTTAATATGAAAAAGCAATGCATTGACCAGTGTGCCTTTGTAATTTCCTACTCCGGGGTGAACCACCATACCTGCAGGTTTGTTTATAATGAGCATGTCATTATCTTCATGAACTATGTTTAATGGAATATCCTCTGGTTTGATGCCCTCATGGCCAAAAGGTAGTGGCAGAATAACCTTAATCTTATCTAAAGGACTTACTTTATAACTAGATTTTACAGGTTTGTCATTGACTAGCAGTGAACCTGAATCAGCCGCTGCTTGAAACTTAGACCTTGAAATCCGCTCTACATGACTGACTAGATATTTATCTATCCGCGTAGGTTCTTGGCCCTTATCTATCTCTAGATTTATTTCACGAACTAGTTCATCGCTATCAATTTCTAACTCTTCACTCTCTATATCCTTCATAATTTGTATTTAATAAAAACTTACATCTTGCCCTGCATTTAGTCGCATGAGCATTTTAATACCACTCTCCAAGGAATGATTCTCATACATCACTTTATAAATAATCCCAACGAGTGGAGCTTGTATATGCATGGTATCAGATAGATATTTAATGACTTTTACTGTATTGATTCCTTCCGCGGCCTCTGTCATAGTGGATATGATTTGTTCAATAGATTCACCTTTTGCCAATCTGTAACCCACAGAATAGTTTCTACTAAGAGGACTGCTGCATGTGGCTACCAAGTCACCTATACCTGCCAAGCCTAGAAATGATTTAGGCTCCACTCCTAAAGCTTTACCAATAGCTATCATCTCCGAGATGCCTTTCGTGATTAATAATGCTTTTACATTTTCTCCATATCCTAATGCTGCAGAGGCTCCTGCTGCTATAGCTATATAGTTTTTAAATACACCTGCTAGCTCTATACCCTTGATATCATTGCTTCCATAAATTTGAAATCGCTCACATTGAAGTATCTCGGTACCTATCGCTAATACTTCTTTGAATTTAGAAGCTAAAACTGTACCTGCAGGTTGTTTTTGAGCGATTTCTTTAGCTAAATTCGGACCAGAAATACATCCTACTCTATACACAGGAGTTTCTTCTAGAATCACTTCACTCATAGTGCAGATATCTCTTGGTCTCAGTTCCACAGGACCTTGAGAATAATCTACTTTAACATCAAAACCTTTAGCACCATGTATTAAAATATGATTGGACGTGAGGAAATGAGATAAGTCCTTAATAACTGATCTAAACGCATAAGATGGTAAAACTGGAAAGATAACATCGCATTGACTTGCTACAAGACCTAGGTCTGTAGTGGCAGTAACATTGGGTAAAATTTCAATATCTCTATGTTTTTTGTGTACGTTGATATTATCAACTGTACTTTGCTTTCTAGCATACATAACGACCGAATGCCTCTCTGCGATGAGATTGGCGAGAACCGTGCCGAAGCTACCTATTCCCAAGATACCTATTGGCTTAGTTATATTATAAATATTCTTCAAGGTTATATCCTATTAATCTATTATGATAAAAATATGCTAGACGAACATCTTGTGAATTTATATTTCCATCAGAGTCGGCATAGACTACTTTTTTTGAATTAAATAAACTAATGGAGTTCATTCCATTTGCTAAAACATTGTCTATTGTACTTTCTTTAATGATTTCCGATAAATTTACTTTATTCAATTTCTCTAAGTCCTTCAACTTAACTATTATAGTTGCCATACCAGCCATCATATTATCTCTACTTACAATTCTATCCTCTCTCGGAAGCAACATGATTTCAAATAGAGATAAATGTTTATGCCGCTTCTTAAGCTGAATAAAATAAACAAACGCAACAAGAGGCGCAGTCATCACTGTATTATTCTCAAAATAGCTACTTACAATTTTACTGCCCAAAATTTTGGTATATTCAAAATTTCGCTGTTCATCGCGCACTATTTTATTCTCTACTTCAAAATATCCCTTAATATCAAAAGGTTTCCCGTTGGGGGCTATACTGTCTCCATTTGAATTCACTTCGTTACCAATGATGTCTAAGGGTTTACCAAATGATACAACTACCTCCGTGTCCGCATGGAATAAATGCTTGAAAAAACGAATAATCTTATAAGTAGTAGAATATTCAAAACTGTCAGAGACATATTTTTCTTTGCCTATTTCTACTAAGTGCTGGTTGATCAGAGAAGAGCACTCTATATTATATTGATAATTAATTACCAGAGGTAGGACGAAAATTTTCTTTCTATTGTGTATGAAATTCTCCTGCTGAGCCTCCACAGCTGTGCTGAGCAATCCTAATTTCAATTTAGACTCTAGTGCGCCAGATCTAGACCGAGTGCCACCAGGAAAGAATAAACTGGGCGTATCTCTTTCTATTGCCATTTGTGAATAGGATTTCAATAATTCAAGATATAGTGCATTTTTTCTTCTTCTATCTAGTTTATAGGCTCCTAAATTATTGAGCATAAAGGATAGAGGCTGCGTACCTACCAGATTGATGCCTGCACCATATGTTACAGGTTCCAATCCTATAGAACTTAGAGCCCAGCCCACCAAAGGAGAATCTGTATTGGAAAAATGGGTAGGAACTACCACGATAGTTCCTTTTTTTGAAAGGTTACGAATCAATTCAAAATCACCTGTTATGATAAACTTCTCATAGAAACTACTCATTTTTCTAAAGAGAAATTTGAAAGGAGAATTCAATTTAGAATTTAGAAATAGAAATAAAATCCTAGGTAAAAATTTTTGTGCTAATTCAAAAATTCGAGGTTTGAAATTAGCGACTATTTCATATGCATACCTATAGAGTATTTTCTTCAGTAAGGTTTCTAAAATTGCTCTATCATTATCCTCCCAGCTCTGTGCTTTTTGGAATTTAATAATTTGACCCTTGACATTATTCCAGAAATCTTTTTCGTCCTCGGGGTCTGATTTCCAGCGAGAGGTGGTTACTCGAATTCTTTCTTGATATAGCGTAGAAGCTAATTCGTCAAATAAAGCTCTTGTGGTGGGATAGGTAGTTCTCGATTTTTCAATAATCCGCTCTACCACTTCTATCAGAAAGGCATCCTTATTTTTATCCAATTTATATATACCCCAATTTTCATAATTAGGATTTACATAGTCTAATGGAGCTGTTAACTTCTGGATAGCCAATTTATAAATTTATCTATTATTATTGACCCAAAATATAAGCGAATATCAATGGAGCTACTATGGTGGCGTCAGATTCTACAATAAATTTGGGTGTATTTATATCCAATTTACCCCAAGTAATTTTTTCATTAGGTACTGCGCCAGAATAGGATCCATAAGATGTGGTACTATCTGATATCTGACAAAAATACGACCAAAATGGGACATCGTGCCATTCTAAATCTTGATACATCATCGGTACTACACAGATAGGAAAGTCTCCTGCGATACCGCCACCTATTTGAAAAAATCCCACACCTTTACCGCCGCTATTTTTGCGGTACCAGTCTGCTAGCCAAACCATATACTCTATGCCAGACTTCATTGTCGAGGCTTTCATTTCATTCTTGATAATATAAGACGCAAATATATTCCCCATAGTACTATCTTCCCAACCTGGCACTATGATAGGAATGTTTTTTTCAGCAGCAGCTACCATCCATGAATTTTTTGGGTCTATTTCATAATACTGCTCCAATACACCACTTTTTATCATTTGATACATATACTCATGAGGAAAAAATCGCTCTTCAGCGGTATCCGCTTTTTTCCATAATTCGACAATATGTTTCTGAAGTCTTCTAAATGCCTCTTCTTCTGGAATACACGTATCGGTGACTCGATTGAGCCCTCTCTCTAATAAATTCCACTCTTGCTGGGGTGTGAGGTCTCTGTAGTTTGGCACGCGCTCATAATGGGAATGCGCTACGAGATTCATCAAATCTTCCTCGAGATTAGCACCAGTGCAAGAAATGATTGCTATTTTATCCTGCCGAATCATCTCCGCCAGTGAAATTCCAAGTTCTGCGGTACTCATAGCTCCAGCAAGAGATACTAGCATTTTTCCACCTTCGAGGAGATGTGTTTCGTAGCCCTTAGCAGCATCTACGAGAGCCGCTGCATTGAAGTGGCGATAGTGATGAGTTATAAATTGAGATATAGGACCTTTCATGTTTAAAGTGAATAGTGGTTAGTAAATAATAGTATGTAAAGAGTTTTTGTTCTGAAATATTCGAATTTTAAAAAAGACCATTGACGTCCGCATCTATTTTCTCTAGAATGGCACCAAGGTCTTTTTTATTATTTAGAAAATCTATATCATCTACATTGATGACGAGTAACCTTCCATTTTTATATGTTTCTATCCAGCTTTCATAGTAGGCATTCAATTTTTTCAGATAATCTATTCTGATATTTTCTTCATAGTCTCTAGCTCTATTTTGAATATTATTGACTAGGGTAGGTATGCTAGCTTGAAGATAAATCAATAAATCTGGCGGAGACACTTTGGAACTAATAGTTTTAAAAAGACTTTGATAATTATCAAAATCACGAGTTGACATCAGATTCATCGCATGTAAATTCGGTGCGAAAATAAACGCATCCTCATAAATTGTTCTATCTTGAATGACGGTATCTTTACCTTCTTGAATTTTTATGAGTTGTTGTATACGACTATTTAAAAAGTATATCTGGAGGTTAAAACTCCAGCGTGTCATATCATCATAAAAATCGCTCAGATACGGATTTTCCTCTACATCTTCGTAATGTGCCTTCCACTTATAATGCTTAGCAAGAAGTTCCGTGAGACTAGTTTTACCAGCACCTATATTGCCTGCTATAGCTATATGCTTCATTTTTGACTTTGCCATACTTCAATTATTTTACCTATTGATGAATTATTTTATAATGATTTAATTTACTCTCAAATGAATGTTTTTTGAAGTTAGACCCATAATGTCTCTAACCTCTTCTAGTGTTTGCTTTGCACTTTGGTTAGCTTTTTCGGCTCCAGACCATGCTATTTCTTGCAGTAATTTTTTATTGCCTAGATATTTTTCTATATTGTGCCTGATAGGTGCTAATGTCGTAATGGCATCTTGGGCTATTTGTTTTTTCATATCTCCGTATCGAATGGAGCAGTCCGCATAAGCCTTCAAATATTCATTCACAATTTCTTCTTTTGAAAATAAACGCATGATGTCAAATAAGTTTTTCATTTCCTCGGTTAAGGCTGAATTAGGCTCTTGAGGTCCTGCATCTGTGACGGCTCTTTTTAGCTTCTTCTCAATTTCTGCATCAGAATCGATAAGATAAATAGCTGTAGACTTGTCATCAGACTTGCTCATTTTCCCTTTCCCTGAAAGTGAAGGAATATTGACTAAATTTTCGGTGAAAGTAAAGGCTAATGGTTCTTTAAAGAAGGATGTATTATAATAGTGGTTAAATCGATTTCCAAAAGTTCTAGTCATCTCTAAATGCTGCGCTTGATCTTTACCTACAGGCACTTTCGTCCCTTTGTGAATCAATATATCTGCGGCCATGAGCACAGGATAGGTCAGCAATCCTGCATTGACATTGTCCGTTTGCTTTTGTATTTTTTCTTTAAAAGTAGCTGTCCGCTCTAGCTCACCAATATTAGCGAACATATTGAGATATAGATACAATTCATGAGTGTAATATACGTCAGACTGATAATAAATAGTAGCTCTCTCAGGGTCTAGACCACAGCCAAGATATATCGCTAATGTCATATAGCGGCTATGCATCAGGTCTTTTGGATCCGGATGAGAGGTCAAGGAATGTAAATCTGCAATAAAGAAATATAATGGATTGTCTATTCGCGCAGCTAAGTCTACATAGTTCTTTACTGCACCATAATAATTACCTATATGAAGTATCCCAGTACTCTGCACACCAGAGACAATTATGTCGCTTTTTTCTATCTTATTACTGAACGCTGTCATAAGTTAGCAAAGATAATAAACCCAAATTAATCATTAGAAATGATTAATCGCAAGACTGATTGTATTTCAAGCAAATAATAAGTTGATTGAAACAATCAGTATGAGGGGTTAATCCCAACTAACACGCTATCCATTTACTTCGTGATTGACTATCGTATAAATTGGACTAAACAAAAATACTTCCACTCATAAAACTAAGTGATAGCAGATGAAAACTTTTACTTTAAAAATAATAGATTCCTCTGGCAGAAAGTGTGATATGGTATTGGTCTTCGTCTCCAGCGTGGAAGCGATTGGTAGGAATAATGCTGTGTAGCATTCTGATATTGAAGCCAAAATGATTCTTAATATCAAAGGCCACAGAGGCTATGAATCCAATATCTATTGGTTTGTAGTAGTTTTCTGTGCGCTGATTCCGCACCTGCTTTAGATTATACCACTGTGTAGTACTGATCAAATTGGAAACCACGAAGCCGGCTCCAAATCGAGCTATCTTATGGTCATGATAGTTTATCATCAAGGGTATTTCGAGATAGTTTGTATGAATTGTGCGGTGTAGCACAAAACCATTCGTAATAGGGTCAAACTGCTCTCCTGAACCGCCTCGCATAGCATAGTTTATCTCCATATTGGCCGATAGCTTATCAGATAGCATAAAGTAAGTGCCTAGGCCTCCTGTATAGCCCCAGTAATTGAAACCTGCTACACTATCTCCTGAAATCTGATTAACCGTAAATCCCGAACTAATATAGCCTCGAAAACTGCCTTTTTCCTGTGCTATTAGGAGCTGAGCATTTATAAGCAGCATAATGAATAGAATCTTTTTCATACTACAAACATAAAATAAAAATTATGATTTTGAAAATAATATTATATTTGCACTCCGATTTTTCGGACATCAGGTCTCTTAGCTCAGTTGGTTAGAGCACCTGACTCATAATCAGGTGGTCGCTGGTTCGAGCCCAGCAGGGACCACA
>JAURJQ010000004.1 GCA_030832185.1 Chitinophagales bacterium
AACCGATGACCTCTTGCATGCCATGCAAGCGCTCTACCAATACTGACGATAAATGTCAGCACTCTACCCCTCAATGATTGGCAAAGATAATAAATAATAATAAAACCTATTATCCTGTGTTGAGTGATTAGAATGAAGAACGTTGATATAGTTTGAGTAATTTACTGTGGAGGATAATCCCGCATGTGCGGGAAACCGATGACCTCTTGCATGCCATGCAAGCGCTCTACCAATACTGACGATAAATGTCAGCACTCTACCCCTCAATGATTGGCAAAGATAATAAATAATAATAAAACCTATTATCCTGTATTGAGTGATTAGAATAAAGAACATTGATATCGTTTGAGTAAATTGCTGTGGAGAATAATCCATTTAAAGTCGAACACCTGTCTACCGACAGGCAGGAATGACCTCTTGCGTGCCATGTAAGCACTCTACCAATCCCGATAGCTATCGAGACTAATCACTCCAACTCTACAGCTAGAACGCTAATATCATCTTTCAACTCTTCTGCTACATTGATGCCCTGTACTTTTTCACGAAAATAGTCGGTGATGTCATGCGTAGGTTTTCCGAGACATTCATGGTGGATGATATAATCTAATTCTTGGGTAGATAGAAAAGGTACATGGTCTATGGTCATGTTTAGTAATCCATCTGTGTAGAGTAGAAGTTGTTTTTTACCTTCGATTTTGACTTTGCCTAGTTCTAGAAATGGCAGCTCTGCAAACATACCTAGAATAGTAGTTCCTGTCTCTAGCCATTCTATCCCATGGGTATCATAGATAGGTATAGGCAAATGGCCAGAATTAATATACACTAATCGTCTGTCTTGAATATTATAAATTCCTAGAAATAAAGTGATGAATTTTTCTCCTTCGGTCAGTTCATACATCTTAGCATTTATTATCCTGATAGACTCTTCCAATTTTATATTCTGAAGCAGAGTAGACCGAATGAATCCTATAAAGTGCGCCATAAGAATTGCGGCATTGATACCCTTGCCAGATATATCACCTATGCAGAAGGCTACTTTATTGTCATTAATAGGAATGACATCATAGAAATCTCCACCCACTTTATAGTTAGGTATATATAATCCTGTGGCACAAAAAGATTTATTACAATATAAATTTTTCGGTACAAGCATTTGTTGCATTTTGGCCGCCAGCTCTAAATCTTGGCGTATATAACGTCGGTCATTTTTGGTGCGATAAGCAGTAGTCAGATAGACATGAATAATGGCAACCTGCATGGACCTCTGAATTTGGGGAGCTAGAGTATTGCCGTTATAATATATGATGAGAATGCCATGTTTTTCATAGTTTATGACTTCTGTCTTAGTTTCAAATAAATAGCTATAGTTGTGTTCTAGCCATACGGTTTCATTTTTCTTCTCATCTAGCCATGCGAGCCTATACGACTCTACACCAGCCTTTATGAACGCATGACCTACAAACCGCTCAAAGCTTGGCAGAGAGGATTGGTCAGCGATGAGGCTCATTAGTTCTAGTTCAATATTCTCTATTTGAAATGACATGAAATTATTGGTACTTTATGAGCTAAGATAAGTGAAAATTATTGGAGTCTCCATAGTTTAAAAGTGATTTCAAGTATGGCTTAGCCTACTAGATTTTCTAGCACGCTGCTTTTTTAAAATGTAAGCGAGTAAACTTTCAACTACTTATAGCGATTCTATAAACTGCAATAAAATGAAAAATACTGGCAGCTAAAACGAATATATGCCATAAGGTATGTGTATATTCTCTTTTTTTATTGATATAAAAAATGACACCCCCTAGATATGTTATACCCCCTAACAATATATAGGTGAATACATGGTGAGGCATATTATCTAATATGGGCTTAATAATAAATAAGACCATGCAGCCCAAAAAAACGTAGAGCACAATAGAAAAGGTCTTAAATCTTCCCATAAAGAAAAATTTCATCACGATTCCCGCTATCAAGATAGACCATAGAATAACAAGAAAAATAGTGCCGAGCGGATTGGCTATGTAGGCATTCACTACTGGAGTGTATGTGCCGCCGATGAGCAAGAAAATTGCCATATGATCCAAAGTTCTATACTTTATCTTCAACTCCTTATCTTTAGTAAAATGATAAAGTGAAGAAGTAGAAAAAACTGCAATGAGCCCGATACAATAAATAATCAACCCGGAAATACTCACTTGATTTACTTGCATGGTTGCCTGATAAATTAAGTAAGGACAAGCTATAAGATAAAATAACAAGCCTATCATATGCGAGCCAAAATTTAATTTTTCTTCGGTCTCTGTGTAATCTCTGTATGTACCCATAGGTTAGTTTAAGGTTAAAAGTTCAGCAGTAAGAGAGTTAAGAGTGAAAAGTTGAAAGTGTTGGAATATAATTCAACTTTACACTTAATTTATCCGTTCTTATCATTATCAATAATTTAGTGCCAACTTTTCCCTTTACTCTTTATACTTTTAACTTTCTAATTTAGACTATTTTTTAAGCCTGAAATAATTTTTGAAAGTTCCTCTGCTTGGGATTTTATGTTTTCAGCCTTTTCAGCAGATAGTTTATTCAAATCCCTTGACAATATAAGCATAGAGCGCACTTCTCCGCAAGAGCCCTTAGCTACATATAAAAGTATGAAAACTCCTTATTTCCTTTTCTTTCAAACCCCTCAACTATGTTTTTCATTGCTGAAACAACTACTCTCTGAATTTGATCTTTAAAGCCAAGATCTTTATTATCTTCAAAAGCCTGATAGATCTTCACGCAAAATAATTTTACTTTCTGCCATGCTATCAAATCTTCAAATCTCTTCACCACCCACTTTCTACTTTTCACTTTATACTATAAACTTCTGTAATGCTTTTTCTCCAGCACCACTCCTTTCTTTACTTTCAAAATACCAGGATTAGAGCGCACCATAGTTTTCAGTGGCGTACCATCGGCTCTAACCATATCCATATGCTCTCCCGCTTTTTTATCAAATTCTGGAGATGAAGTCCCGACCATGCAATATACGTTTACACCTTTCTTGCGCATTTCTTTCGCAAATGGAATTATTTTTTCGTCAAAAGCCTTCATATTCGTTTTATTCACATCGTAGCAAACGACCCAATAAGATTCAGCTTCTTCATTCAGGATACTATATGTCACATCATTGTGCTCCAAATCTTCAAAACGCAAATTGTTAATCGGCGCTGGCTCTCCTTCGTCTATGACTGTTTCCTTTCTATCCACGAATGTCCATGTAGTATCTGTAGGCAAATTATTCATTCCGAATTCCTTCTGCTCACCTGTAGTGCTATTTTTGTAGATAAATATAAAATCTGCTTTTCGCGGCCTAATTTCCTTCATCTTCTCGTTGATATCGTTTCCGACGGCATAGTACCTAAAATCTACTACAGGCTCAGCCCAGTAGGTGCTATATAGACAGAATAAGGTAGCAACAGCCCATGATGTCCATGTAAATAAACCCGCTCTTTTCTCGGCCAAGACGTTAGTCAGTTTATGAGAAAATGCTACGACATAGAGGGACATGATAGTCAAAAAAATATCTTTATAGAAGGTCTCCCATGGCTTCAATTTCATAAAATCTCCAAAGCATCCACAGTCAGTCACTTTCATCTTAGTTTTATCAAAAGCACATGTGGCACAGCCTCCTCCCATTTTACAATAAAGGAAATAAAGTAGAACAATTAGTGAAATTAATATTAACACCTTCCATCTCTTCTTATGATCTTGAACAAAAGCTGCTAGAAATAGTATAGCTAATAAAACAGCTGGTACTAGAATGGCCTGTTTTGTAAGGCAATATCCAGATAGATATGAATAACCTGTGAGATATAAGAAAAATAGGTTGATAGCCAAGAGCCCAATAGCAGCCCATCGCATTCTGTATCCTAAAATAATGGCAAAGCCTAAAACAATTTCTGCCACAATCATAGCAATAGATATAGATACACTAAAATGAGCCAACCCATCCCACAGAGCAGCTAGCCCGTCCCGAGCAAAACTTTCAAAATACTCATGCATTTTATATGAAGTGCCTAAGGGATCTATTGCTTTGACAAAGCCAGAAAAAATAAACAAAAGTCCTAAAAAATATTGACAGAAATTTAAAAAGAATCCAGCGCCCTTCTTCATATAATATCTATAATATGAAAGAGCTAAAGATAAAATTCCTATGATAATAAAAAGCTTCTGAATAGTCATATCTGAATTTTTAGATATGCAAACTTATTAAATTATAGAGCTATATGCATTTAAAAAAAATAAATTTAGATTCGAGCGTTGCTTGTATCTTTGTTTATACTAATACATTCCTAATTAAATCAAATTTTGTGAACTGGATAAAAAGACTCTTACCACTGCTGCTCCTAATACCTAGTTCACTTTCGGCTATGGACTCTATAGAACAAAAAATAGATAAAACAATTCAGCCTATAGTAGCAGCCCTGAGTAGTGCCATTTTTTACAAGCCTTTTACTAGTTATGGCTTTGATATTAAAATCGTCGTTTTATGGTTAATGTTAGGCGCTATTTTTTTTACCCTCTATTTTAAATTTATAAATATTCGACTTTTTAAACTAGCTATTGACATTACCAGAGGTAAATATGATAAAAAGGAATCTAACGGCGAAGTCAGTCATTTTCAAGCCCTAATGACAGCCCTTTCTGGAACCGTAGGACTGGGGAATATATCGGGAGTAGCCGTAGCGATATCATTGGGTGGAGCTGGGGCTACCTTATGGATGATTGTGGCCGGATTACTTGGCATGACTTCGAAATTTGTAGAATGTACCTTAGGGGTTAAATATAGACATATCAATAGCCATGGAGAGGTTTCAGGTGGCCCCATGTATTACCTGCCCCTGGGTCTAGAAAAGCATGGAATGAAGAAGTTAGGCAAGGTTTTAGGTATTATTTTCGCTGGATTATGCGTCGGTGGATCTATAGGCGGTGGCAACATGTTTCAAGCCAATCAATCTTATGCCCAGTTATCTAGTGTGTTTCCTCAATTCGCTCATAATGGTTTTGCATTTGGAGTTTTGCTTGCCATTTTTGTTGGCATTGTTATTGTCGGTGGCATTAAAAAAATAGCGAATGTTACGGATAAATTGGTTCCATTAATGGTCACTATTTATTTAATATTCGGCTTGATAATTATAGGAATAAACATAGGTCAAATCGATGAGGCCGTTGTTAAAATTATTTCTGGCGCATTGAGTATCAAAGCTCTCTTTGGAGGTGCTGCTGGTGCTATAGCTGTCGGATTTCAGCGTGCAGCATTTTCGAACGAGGCAGGGGTAGGTTCAGCAGCTATAGCGCACTCTGCTGTAAAAACGGATGAGCCCCTTACTGAAGGAATTGTGAGTCTATTAGAGCCATTCATAGATACTGTGCTTATTTGCACTATGACGGCCTTGATTATTATTTTCACTGGTTTTGATGCTGCCGATGCTTCACTTACCGGGTCACAATTGACCTCTGCTGCTTTTTCTTCTGTGCTACCTTGGTTCAAATATGTTTTGACTATTGCTATTCTATTCTTTGCTTATTCTACCATGATTTCATGGTCATATTATGGATTGAAAGCATGGACTTTTCTATTTGGTGAAACAAAAAAAATGAAGTTGACCTATAACCTTATATATTTGTCATTCGTGGTAATAGGAAGTAGTGCTAGTCTGGCTAATGTCATGGAGTTTTCCGATATGATGATTTTAGCTATGGCTTTCCCTAATATATTAGGACTATATATTCTAGCTCCCGAAGTAAAAAGAGATTTAACCATATATTTGTCTAACCTAAAACCATTGAAATAAATGAAAAGAATATTCGAAAGAGTCAAACCAATAGGAGAACTCATAGAACAAGCTAAATCAGAAGGTCATGATACGCTGAAAAGAACACTTACAGCGCCTTCACTAGTTATGCTAGGCATTGGAGCCATCATTGGAGCAGGCTTATTTGTCAATACTGCACGCGCAGCTGCAGAGCATGCCGGTCCCTCTGTTTCCTTAGCCTTTATTCTCGCTGCATTAGGTTGTGCATTTGCAGGTTTATGTTATGCTGAGTTATCTAGTTCCATTCCTATAGCAGGCAGTGCCTACACATATACCTATGCTACCATGGGAGAAATATTGGCATGGATTATTGGTTGGGATTTGGTTTTAGAATACGCCGTAGGAGCTGCTACAGTGGGTATAGCATGGAGTGAATATTTCAATAATTTTCTAGTCCATGTGATGGCTATGAATCCTATACCTTATGCATGGTGTCATTCTCCAATGGAAAGCATCAATATATTAAACTACGTTCCAGGAATGGATATTAGTCAGCTAGAAAATATTTTAACTAAAGAAATGGTGGTTAATCTGCAAGGAAATGGTTCACTGATTTTACCAAAAGACATTGCTACTAGTATGCCTGCCTCTATAAGTGGGCATATGACGACTCATCATGGTATCATGAATTTGCCGGCCTTCCTTATTGTGAGCTTATTATCATTAGTGCTGATTAAAGGCACTGAAGAATCTGCATTTATAAATGGCGTCATAGTCATAGCCAAGGTTGCCATTGTTATCCTTATTATAGGAATTGGATGGGGATTTATGAATCCAGCCAATCATACGCCATATATTCCAGAAGTTACTACCTATGTCAATACGCATGGAGCCAAGAGTGATTTTGGTGGATTCTGGGGTATAGTCAGTGCAGCAGGAGTTGTATTTTTTGCATTCATCGGTTTTGATGCCGTATCTACCGCTGCTCAAGAGGCTAAAAATCCGGCTAAATCGATGCCTATTGGAATCTTAGGCTCTCTTCTTATTTGTACTATTCTTTATGTGCTTTTCTCCCATGTATTGACAGGCGTAGCTACAGTAGATGACTTTAGAACCAATGGAAAAGAAGCTTCCATAGCATTTGCTATTCAAAAATATATGGTTGGATATGGTTGGTTGGCGAAAGCTGTAACTGTCGCCATATTAGCTGGATTTAGTTCGGTAATATTGGTCATGCTTATGGGCCAATCAAGGGTATTCTACTCCATGGGTAAGGATGGTTTGTTACCAAAAATATTTTCTGACGTACACCCCAAATTTAAGACACCATATAAAGCTAATCTTATTCTATTAGTATTTGTAGGAGCTATAGCGGCATTAATTCCTATTGATATTGTAGGCGAGATGACTAGTATTGGTACTCTATTTGCTTTCATTTTAGTTTGTATTGGGGTAATCGTGCTTCGCAAGACCAATCCGGAGTTGCCACGTGGATTTAGAACTCCCCTAATGCCTTTTGTGCCTATCATGGGAATAATTTCCTGTGGGCTTATGATGTCAGGGCTAGATTGGACAAACTGGCTAAGACTTGCTATATGGCTTGCTATAGGCATGGCTATTTACTATCTATATGGTAGAAAAAATAGCAAGATAGGTAAGGAAGAATAAAAGCTGCATACATGCACACTCCGGAGTTGCTTGAGTTAGATCACCTTTTTAAAATTCAGAATTTAGATGGCTATTCAAGGCAATTTAGTCAATTGATTTCGATGATGAACTATGCCCGAATTACGACGTTTGATGCAGTTAAGGGATTGTCCATTTCTGATTTAGATTTTCTGGTAGATGAAAACGCAAATTCAATAGGAATGCTACTTTTACATATAGCTTCTGTCGAATTTGAGTTTCACAAAGAAACAATAGAGAATAGAGAACTAACCGCAGTGGAAATAGAGTGCTGGAAACCTGCTTTGGAACTAGGAGATCTCGGGAGAAGCAAAATCAAAGGGTATTCCTTAGATTTTTATATCGACCAATTAGCTCAGGTGAGAAAAAAAACTTTGGAGGATTTTCAAACTCTAGAAGACAACTGGCTGTATATTGAAACCGACTTTTGGGATAGTAAGAAAGCGAATAACTATTTCAAATGGTTTCATGTTTTGGAAGATGAAATTAACCATCGTGGTCAAATTCGATTTCTTAGGCAAAGAATTTCTTAAACGAATATACTAAAATCAAAACTCACGCGTTATACTATCAAATTAAGTTAGTGCAATAATTTATTTTTGTTTTAGGTTTTTTAGAAAGAAGAGGTTTTGCTTTTGAGAGGGTAGAACCTCTTTTTTTTGAAACCTTTCTGAAAAAACAAATCTAAATTTGTAATATGATAAAGAAACTTCTATTTTTTTTCTGTCTATTATCCTTTGACTTATACTCCCAAGGTGCCGCAGGAATTTTTGATGATAGAAAATTTTTCTTTACCTATATGAATGGCCGTATTTCTCAACAAGAAATCATACCTATTCAACAATTTTACCCTAGTTTTAATTATGTAACTTACATAGATAGAAATGGGAATTTCAAACTGATAGTAGATCATAAGAAATATACTATATTTCCCATACCCCCTGACCGACTTAAGGTTACGAATTTCCTAATGGCCTACATACAGGGGTTACAGTTAGGCGTATTTAATGGAAAACAATCTAAGAAGGTAGAAACCTTTACTCAAGGAGATTTCAAGCTAGGAGATAGTATTTTAGGTTATATTGATAATTATGGGCGGCTTAAAGTTTATGTTTATGATACCATTTTCCAATTGATGGAATTTTCCGATACAAGTCGATTTCAAGTAAGCGATAATATGGTAGCATTTCATACGCTAGATTATAAATTTAAAGTCTTCTACCATAATGCGATTTATGATTTAGAAAATATAACTCCCAATAATTTTAAAATGGGAAGGAACATAATTGCCTACCATGATAATATTGATAATTTTATGGTGTTTGACCGAGGAGAAAAGATAGAACTTGAGTCCTATCACATAGATCGATATGAGGTCTCCAATGATTTTCTTACATATCTGAGCAATGTGGATGAGTGGAGTGCTTACCATCAAGGAAAGAAACATACCCTCCTATCTACTGCACCTAAAACTAAGCTTCAAAAACGAAATCTTCTAGCCTATACAGATAATGCCAATAATTTCTACCTCTTCTACAAAGGCAAGGCATGGCAGTTAGAAAACTATGCGCCTATCAAATATGATATTTGGGACGATATGCTGGTCTATGAAGATATGTATCGCGTGCTCTGGGGCGTATATAATGGAGTAAAGATACAAATATCTAAAGGGGTGGTGCAAGGTGATTGGCACCTTCAAAATCAATGCGTCGTCTACTGGGATCTGACTCCTAATACCATGACGGTTTGGAATAAAGGCAATCTTTACCAGTATAGTGAAGTGGAGGATAAATGATAAATTAGTTTATCTCAATTTAAAACTCCAAACAAACTCAAAGCTAGAAACTTTATCACCGGCTTCGTCTATACCATCGCTTTTGAGAGATACTGTTTGAGATTCTTTCGTGTCAATTACACAATGAATAAGTTCCTTAATTTTTTTTCCTTGCTTACAGGTAAATATAACTTTTCCTTTGGCTTTTTTATAAAATACTGCCTTCTGCTCAATCACCAGCATAGAAATACTCTGGCCAGAATTCTGTATACAATCTATACACAATAAGCCAGTAGTTAGCTCAGCTGCCATACCTTGCACTGCCCAGAACATACTTTTAAATGGATTTTTATTCAAAAACCCTAGCTTAACTGAGATAGAACATTCATTTGTAGAATATGTATATAACTTCAATCCCGCTATCCAGGCTATGGGCAGCTGTGTGAGCAGCATTATATTGAATTTAAATTTGGTCATACTCTCTTATATCAAAATTTCCCACTCTGCCATAGCAGCAGTTAGTTCACTTTTTAGTTTGTCATATGATTCATATAAACTTGGATCGGTATTTGCTTTTTCCAGAAATTCTTCCGTAGCCATTTTAGCTTCCCACTTTTTAATCTCGGCCTCTAACTTTTCTATCTTTTTTTCTATTTCCTTTACTTTATTGTCTAGCTTGGGCTCTGGCTTAGGCTTTCCTGAAGGATTAGAATTATTAGTAGTTAGTTGTTCTTTATTCGCTGGAATTTTATCCTGCTCAAACTGTCTAAATCCATCCACTTTCTTCTTCTCCAGGAATTCATCTACCGTTCCTAAAAATTCTTTGATACCATGGTTGGTAAACTCATAAGTCTTATTAGTCAAACCTTGCAGAAACTCTCTATCATGGGATACAATAATAAATGTGCCTTCATAGTTTTGCAGAGCCAGCTTCAATACCTCTTTAGATTTAATGTCCAAGTGATTGGTAGGCTCATCAAGAATAAGAAAATTATTGGCTGTCAGCATCAGCTTGCACATAGCTAATCGCCCTCGCTCACCCCCTGACAATACACTCACCTTCTTGTCTACGTCTTGACCACTAAATAGAAATGCTCCAAGCAGAGATCTCACTGCTGGGCGCATATCACCCACCGCCTCCTCATCTATCGTTTCAAATACCGTTTTACTATTGTTCAATTCGGCCTCCTGGTTTTGCGCGAAATAACCTTTAGTGACATTGTGTCCCCACTCTACGACTCCATCATAGTTGTCTATATCATTTGCTAGAATTTTGGCTAAGGTCGATTTTCCCATACCATTTTTGCCCACAAAAGCAATTCTGTCTTCTCGTTCTACCTTGAAACTAAAACCATCGATTACCTGCTGCTGACCATAATTCTTAGATACATTCTTTACATCGCATATGAGCTTTCCCGATGGATGAGCCTTCGGAAATTTAATGTTCAATTTAGAGTTATCTTCATCTTCTAGCTCTATTCGCTCCATGCGATCGAGCTGCTTGATGAGTGACTGTGCGAAACTCGCCTTGGTCGCCTGCGCTCGAAATCTATCTATATTGCGCTCTATTTGCTTTATCTGTTCCTGCTGATTCTTATACGCGTTCTCCACCTGAACTCTTCGCTCTTTTCTCAATTCAAGATATTTTGAGTAAGGTGCTTTATAATCTTCAATTTTACCTAGGGTTACCTCTATAGTGCGATTAGTTATAGCATCAAGAAACGCTCTATCATGCGATACGAGAATAACGGCTCCATCATACTCCTGGAGGTAACTCTCTAGCCATAGAATACTCTCTATATCCAAGTGGTTGGTCGGCTCATCGAGAAGAATCAAGTCTGGTTTCTGTAAAAGAATTTTTGCCAGCTCTACACGCATCTGCCAGCCACCGCTGAGCTCACTCATCTGCTTACTAAAAGCTTTTCGTTCGAATCCCAATCCTTTAAGAATGCGCTCTATCTCTTCTTCTATATTCTCACTATCCAAAATATTATGGTGATTCTGCAAATCACCCATATCTTCAATAAGTTTCATATAAGCATCGCTCTCATAGTCCGTTCGGGTTTCGAGTTGATGCATGATATCTTTCAATTTAACTTGAATTTCCAATATTTCTTTAAAGGCTGTTCTCGCTTCATCTACCACGGTACCTTTTACTTTCCGCTCGATATCTTGCGTCAATATAGCTATTCTACAATCTTTTGGCATCGCTATAGAGCCTGACTCTCCTTTAGTATGCCCAGATAGTATTTTCAATAGAGTAGACTTGCCTGCTCCGTTCTTACCAGTCAGACCTATTCTATCCTCTCTGTTTATAAGAAAAGTAACATTCTCAAAAAGCGTTCTTCCACCGAATCGGAGGGTAATATTCTGGACGGTTATCATAAAGGGATGCAAAAGTACGAAGGAAATTATAATTAGTTGAAAGTGAAAAGCGAAAAGTATAAAGAAGTTTAAGTATAAACAATTGCGCTCTTGCACATTAAAAAGCTCCAAATCTATGTTTTATGACTCTTACTTAGTCTAAACAAAATATTCTCTATTCATTTACGTTTTTAGAAAGTAAATATCTATTTCTTGAATAAACTAATTTTTACTCTATTCACAGTACTTCTGCTCAGCTGCCAGAAGAAAATCACTGACCCATCTGACTGCCCAAACTATAAATTTGGCACTGTGGTGGACATGAATGGACTAGATGGCTGCGGATTTAATATTCGGCTAGACGACGGCCATGTTCTCGAACCTATAAATCTTGCTACCTATCCTAAGATCAAAATTAACAACCAGCGCATACGGTTCACTTATAAGGAGGTAGATAGTATCGCCAGTATCTGCATGGTAGGCATCATGGTCGAAATCACATGTGCAGAGAGCTATACAGGGCAATAAACGATCATTTCACCCTCTTCTATTTAATCGATAAATATCTGAATATCTAAGACTTAATTCTGGCTACTGACCGCTGGCTACTGACTACTACATATTTATCCCTTGAAATTAAAATTTTTAAGTTACATTTGCACTCCTTTTTAAAAACACAGAGATTCTATTGACTAGAATTTTTTAAACAACTAAGAGATGAAAAGAACATTCCAACCATCGAGAAGAAAAAGAGCCAATAAAATGGGTTTTAGAGCTAGAAATAGTAGTCCAAGTGGATACAAGGTATTAAAAGCAAGAAGAGCTAAAGGCAGAAAAAAGCTAACCGTTAGCGACGAGAAAAGACTTAAGTAGGACTAGGTCTGGGCTCGCTGAATAACTGATAATGAGCCTAATGAAAAACACACTCAAAGCATACGAACGGCTAAAAAGCCTAAGAAGTATAGATTATCTATTCTCCAAAGAGGGAAAAACTATACATGAACAAGATATCTCACTGAGATATGCTTTTGTAAAAATATCGAATTACCCGCTTCAAGCGGGTTTTTCTGTTTCTAAACGGCTCTACAAAAAAGCTCATGACCGCAATCAATACAAAAGATGGATGCGAGAGATGTATAGAACTAAAAAAGCACCTATTGTAGAAGAACTGCAAGCCCTAGGACTCTATATGCATTTATTCTTTATATTGAAGAATAAATTAGATGCAAAAAGTTTTCAGGACATAGATGCTCAAGTGAAGGCGGTGTTAGAAAAACTGAGCAAAAAACTCAAAGTATATAAGCCTAAAATAGAAAGCTAAGTATGAATCTCAAATACATAAACCTGCCCTTCCTACTACTGATAAAGTTTTATCAAAAGGTGGTCAGTCCTGCTATACCTGCGCGCTGTCGATTCTATCCCACCTGCAGTCAATACGCACTCGAGTGCTTTCAAAAATTCAATCCTATTAAAGCTTTTTACTTATCATCTAAACGACTCCTCCGCTGCCACCCGTGGGGTAGGAGTGGATTCGATCCTGTCCCGTAGGTTAAGCCGGCAGCCTCTCCAAATCCTCTCGAAACAATCTACACAGCCACCAGTCTTTGTAAAAAACTGCACCAAGAGATTCATAAAATTTAATAGCAGGTTCATTCCAGTCGAGGACTTCCCAGCTCATACGCTCTACTTTTTCAGTCTTGGCTATTTGAAGCACCTGATTCATAAGCGCTTTACCTATCCCTAATTTTCGATAATTTTCATTGACTATTAAATCTTCTAAATGCAGGCTGCGACCTTTCCATGTAGAAAAGCCATAATAGTATAGTGCCATTCCTACCACTTTAGTATCAATTTTAGCTACGAAAATATAAACCCAAGGATTTTCAGAAAAAGCAGACTTGATCAATTCTGCTTCAGATAAAATGACGGCATCAGGTTGCTTCTCAAAAACAGCTAATTCCTTGATTAATTCTAAAATTTCATTACTATCCGTTGCTGCAGCCTTTCTAATAATGTATTTCATAGCTTGAATCTTTGTTCTTTATACTTGGAACTGCGAAGCTTAATACCCTAATATCTCCAACATACTCTTATAATCTTGCTCCTTGGCGAATAGCTTAGTTTTAATATCTCCGTTTTCGTTCTTAGATATGATAATGTGCTTTGGTGCTGGAGTCAGACAATGTTGCGTTCCTCCGAATCCTCCTATACTCTCTTGATAGGCTCCCGTATGAAAAAATCCTATATACTGTGGTTCGTCCGCATCCAAAACGGGTAGATAAATAGCATTAGAATTGACTTCTGAATTATAAAAATCATCACTATCACAGGTCAAGCCACCGAGAAAAACACGCTCGTATTCTTTATCCCAATTATTCAATGCCAGCATAATAAAACGTTTATTGATAGCCCATGCATCAGGCAGCGTAGTCATAAAGCTAGAGTCTATCATATTCCACTTTTCACGATCATTTTGTGGTTTTTGGTCAATGATTTTAAATATAGTAGCACCACTTTCTCCGACTGTGAATGAACCAAATTCGGTAAAAATATTAGGCTCTTGTACTCCATAATCGTCACATGTTCTCTTTATTTGAGCTATAATTTCTTCTATCAAATACTCATAGTCAAATTGATAATTTAGACTGTTTTTTATAGGTAGACCCCCTCCAATATTTAGCGAATCTAAGGTAGAGCAAATCTTTTTTAGTTCGCAGTATACTCGCACACACTTAGCTAATTCTGACCAATAATATGCTGTATCTGTAATACCAGTATTGATAAAAAAGTGGAGCATTTTCAATTCCACATTCTTCTTTCCTTTAATCTGAATCTTGTAAAAAGGGACAATATCCTTATATGCTATGCCTAATCGGGAAGTATAAAAATCAAATTTTGGGGCCTCTTCAGAAGCAATCCTGATTCCTATTTTGAATTTCTTTGTTATTTTTTCCGTGAGGTGATTCACTTCATTGAAATTATCTATTATCGGTATGACGTTCTCATACTTATTCTCTATTAGTCTAGCTATATTCTCAATATACTGTGGGAGCTTATAGCCATTGCAGATAACGTATTGATGCTTGTGAAACAGGCCTTTCTCAGCGAGCTTTTCTATTATATTGATATCATAAGCTGACGAAGTCTCGATATGAATATTATTCTTCAATGCTTCTTCTAATACAAAAGAAAAGTGAGAACTTTTTGTACAATAGCAGTAGTGATATTCCGCTTCATAATTTGCCTTAGCCATCGCCACTTTAAAAAACATTTTAGCCTTTTCTATTTGCTTAGAGATGATAGGAAGATAAGTCAGTTTTAGTGGCGTACCATATTTCTTTACAATATCCATCAAATAGATATCATGGAATTTTAACTCATTGTCCTCTACCTGGAATTCCGGTTGAGGCCATTCATAAGTTTGCTCTATTAAGTCTACGTATTTGGTCTTCATATGGCTACTTTTTATCTGTTTTATATGAAACAAAAGTACAAAAACTAACAAAAAAGTGTCTAGTAATTAAACAAAAATCTAACTATTTTCGTTCATAACAGTATTTAAAAAGTATATTTTTTTCAATTAAATACCGTCAAGTCCTTTATTCATTAGAATTTCTTAGGATTGTTTTTCTTTAGACTCAGTATAAATAGTATAAATTTGCACTGCATTAATAGTGCTTAAAATTATGGAAAACCAGTCAGAAGATATATTATTAGTTAAGACCTCTGAAACGGAGTATAAATATGGTTTCACTACCGATGTAGAGCAAGAATACGCTGAGATAGGACTGAGTGAGGACATCGTTCGATTCATATCTGCCAAAAAAAATGAACCAGAATGGATGCTGGAATGGCGATTGAAAGCCTATCAGCAGTGGCTCAAAATGGCAGAACCAGATTGGGCCAAACTTGGATTTCCAAAAATAGATTTCCAAAGCATCATATACTATGCTGCTACTAAGAAAAAGCCAAAATTAAACTCGCTCGACGAAGTTGACCCAGAAATAAGAAAAACCTGGGATAAATTGGGAATCAGCGCTATGGAGCAAAACAAACTCGGTAATGTAGCCATGGATTTTGTGATGGATAGCGAAAGTGTGTTCACTTCATTTAAAGAGGAGCTCAATAAAAAAGGGATAATTTTTTGTTCGATTTCGGAAGCTATTCAAGAGCATGGGGATTTAGTTAAACAATATATAGGCTCTGTAGTGCCGCCTAGAGATAATTTTTACTCTGCTTTGAATTCTGCCGTATTTAGTGACGGATCATTTGTTTATATTCCGAAAGGGGTGCGCTGCCCGATGGAACTCTCTACTTATTTCCGCATCAATGCGGAGAATACAGGCCAGTTCGAGCGCACACTTATTATAGCAGATGATGATAGCTATGTGAGCTACTTAGAGGGCTGTACCGCTCCACAACGTGACGAAAACCAACTCCATGCAGCTGTAGTAGAATTAGTAGCACATGATAGGGCAGAAATCAAATATTCTACCGTTCAAAACTGGTATCCTGGAGACGAAAATGGGAAAGGTGGGGTATATAATTTCGTGACTAAACGTGGCATTTGTCAAGGGTATAAATCTAAAATATCTTGGACACAGGTTGAAACTGGCTCTGCCATCACATGGAAATATCCTTCTTGTATATTAAAAGGGGATTATTCGATTGGAGAGTTTTATTCTGTAGCAGTGACCAATAATTATCAGCAAGCGGATACCGGCACTAAAATGGTCCATATAGGGAAGAATACGCGCAGCCGAATTGTATCTAAAGGTATATCGGCTGGAAAGAGTCAAAACGCATATAGAGGACTAGTTCAGATACAACCCAATGCCGATAATTCATATAATTTCTCTCAATGTGACTCAATGCTTATGGGCGGGGAATGCGGAGCACATACATTTCCTTACATAGAAATCAAAAACCAAACAGGCAAAGTAGAACATGAAGCATCCACGTCAAAGATAGGCGAAGATCAATTATTTTATTGTAATCAACGCGGGATAGGTGCCGAAGAAGCTGTTCACTTAATCGTCAATGGATTTTGTAAAGAAGTATTTAAGGAATTGCCTATGGAATTTGCAGTCGAAGCGCAAAAATTATTGGAGATTACATTGGAAAATAGTGTGGGATAAATACTTCTATAAAGAAGTTTTAAAGTATGTTTTTAGAACAGATATAACAATTTACAGCCTCGAATTAAATTTGAAGTCTTATAATATTGATAAAAGAACATACCGAAATAGGTTACAAACTGTAAGATATCAAAAAGATTTATTCTATACTATACATACCTAATTAACTGAGCAAACTAAACAACAGAAATAAAAAATAAAATGTTAGAAGTAAAAAATCTCCACGCACGAATCGAAGAAAAAGAAATCCTCAAAGGCCTCAATATCAAGGTAAACAAAGGAGAAGTACACGCCATCATGGGACCCAATGGTACTGGTAAAAGCACATTTGCCTCTATCTTAGCTGGAAAAGATGGTTATGAAATCACAGAGGGCGAAATGCTCTTTGAAGGTCAAGAAATCTCGGAAATGGATCCTTCAGAGCGCGCTCATCTGGGCATGTTTCTTGCATTTCAGTACCCTGTAGAAATACCAGGCGTATCGACAACCAATTTTATGAAGGCCGCTATCAATGAAAAGCGAAAGGCTCATGGGCAAGCCCCTATCGAAGCTAAAGCTTTTTTAGAAATGATGAAGGAAAAGTCTAAAATAGTAGAACTCAATAAAGAGTTTCTCACCCGCAGTATCAATGAAGGATTCTCAGGTGGCGAAAAAAAGAGGAATGAAATATTTCAAATGGCTATGCTAGAACCTAAATTATGCGTATTGGATGAAACGGATTCAGGCCTAGACATCGACGCTCTTCGGATAGTAGCTAATGGGGTAAATTCATTGCGAAATTCCGAAAATGCATTTCTCGTAATCACCCATTATCAGAGACTTCTCGACTATATAGTACCTGACTTCGTGCACATCATGTATGATGGCAAGATTGTAAAAACAGGAGACAAATCGTTAGCTTTAGAACTAGAGAAAAAGGGTTACGATTGGGTTAAAAGTGAATTGGCTCAAGGTTAAATCGAAGTTAAGTTACATTTTTAATCTTGCTATCCAATTCTGCTTTTCTAATTTTGCATTATGAATTTATTTGAATTGAAAAACAAAGTCGCTATCGTCACAGGTGCTACTGGACTTATAGGCAAAAATCACTGCAAAGCGCTAGCAGATGCGGGAGCCAATGTAGTTGTAGCAGACTTGAATATAGAGCGATGTACAGAGGCTATGTTAGCTTTACCGCATCACGAAAGGCATACCGCTATTCAATTTGATATTACTAATGAAGAGGAGATTAAGCATGCTCGTACATCTATACTCGCGAAATATGGCAAAATTGATATTCTAGTCAATAACGCAGCAATCAATGACATGTTTGAAAATCCGGCTTTGGCTGGCGAACAGAGCATGTTTGAAAACTATCCTGTGGCCATGTTTAGAAAATCGCTCGAAGCCAATATCACGGGTACATTTCTTTGCTGTCAAGTATTCGGAGCTGAGATGGCTAAAAATGGTCAAGGAAGCATTATCAATATAGCCTCTACTTATGGCATGGTAGGCCCAGATCAGAACATATACAAAGATAAAGACGGCAATCAATTATTTTATAAATCTGCTGCATATCCTGCAACTAAGGGTGCAGTGATTAATTTTACAAGATTTCTTGCTGCTTATTGGGGTGAAAAAGGAGTAAGAGTCAACACGCTATCTCCCGGTGGCGTAGAGAATAGTCAAGACGATTTTTTCGTACAGAATTATAATGCTAAAACTCCTCTTAATAGAATGGCTCAACCTACTGACTACATGGGTTCAATTGTCTTTCTAGCTAGCGATGCAAGTAGCTATATGACGGGTGCTAACTTAGTAGTAGATGGTGGGTGGACAGCTATTTAGATTTTAGACATTAGTATGGAGTATTGAGAAGCTAATGATTTACATTTGTCTCTAAATTAGTATAGAAAAAAAATTACAATGCAAAATTTCACATCTCAAAATATAAAGTGGCTCTTTACTGATATAGATGGCGTCTGGACAGACTGCTGTATCTATTACTCGGCTGAAGGAGAAGAACTTAAAAAGTTTAGCTACCGAGACGGTATGGGTGTGGAGAGACTTCGAAAATTTACTTCTATACAGATAGCTATCATCACTGGGGAGAACTCTCCAATGGTAGCTCGCCGTGCTGAAAAGTTAAAGATTGATCGAGTATTTCTCGGAGTCAAGAATAAATTGGAAGTGATAGAAGAATTTATCAAAGAAAATAATCTAACCTGGAATCAAATAGCTTATATCGGAGACGATATGAATGACTTCGACGCTATGACACGCGCTGGGCTAAAAGCCTGTCCTGCCGATGCATTTAAAGATATTCTATCTATAGTAGATTATCAATGTAAACTAAAAGGTGGAGAAGGAGCATTTAGAGAATTCTGCGAGTTTATCATCAATTCAATGTCACTATAATTTAACAAATTCTTAGCATCTGCTTAACCATATCAGTTTACCTTTGTTCATAAATAAAAATTAAATCATGAGCGAGATAATACTAGCTAACGGCAAAAAAATAGGAGGTTCTAATCCATGTTTCATAATAGCCGAAATAGGACTAAATCATAATGGCGATATCAATATAGCCAAAGAGTTAATCAAAAAAGCGCATGAGTGCGGGTGTGACGCGGTCAAATTTCAAAAAAGAACCCCAGAAGTATGTACTCCAAAAGATCAATGGGATATAGAGCGAGAGACCCCATGGGGAAGAATGAAATATATTGACTACCGATATAAGGTAGAATTCGGGGATGAGGAATACAAAATCATTGATGAGTACTGTAAAGAACTAGGCGTAGTATGGTTTGCTAGCTGCTGGGATGAGGAATCTGTAGATTATTTAGAAAAGTTCAATCCGATGCTATACAAAGCGGCATCAGCATCACTCACCGATATTTCTCTATTGAAAAAGAAAAAAGATACTGGTAGGCCACTTATTATTTCTACAGGTATGAGTACCATAGAAGAGCTGAAAAAAGCAGTGGCTGCAATAGGTACAAATAATTTAGCTATAGCACACGCTACTTCTACCTACCCTTGCAAACCAGAAGAATTAAATTTGAGAATGATCAACACACTTCAAGAAATGTATCCTATGTGCCCAATAGGTTATTCTGGACATGAGACAGGTTTGAGTACTACCTTAGCTACGATTCCACTAGGCACTGCTTTTGTTGAAAGGCATTTCACCCTGGATAGAAGTATGTGGGGAAGTGACCAAGCGGCATCAGTAGAGCCAGGAGGGATGATGAGATTAGTGCGTGATATTCGAGATATCGAAACTGCTCTAGGAGATGGTATCAAAAGAGTATATGAAAGCGAGCTCGGCCCAATGGCTAAGTTGCGCAGAGTGAAATAAATGACTGCATTTATTTCAAAATTCATAACTAAATTAGACAAACCTTTATGGGGTTTGTCTTTTTTTTATATCTGCGGTGTCGCCTTGCTTTGGAATTCTTCAGGCACAGCATTTGTAGACGACTCTCTAGGTATTCTCAATAATTTTCAGAAAAATGGATGGTCAGATTTTTTGAATTCCTACGGCATGACTAGTTTATATTTTCTGCATGATGCCCTCTCTAATTTGATGTTTAGCTTTATCGGAAAGTCAAATCTCATTTGGTATTTATTTATGCTAGTTTTCCATTCTTCTGGAGCCTACTTTTTTTATAGATTTTGCTTTGTTATGCTGACCCACGATAAAAATAAAAATAGTCGATGGATTTCACTTTTTTCTTCTGTACTTTTTCTTCTCAGCGCATACTTAGTTGAAAATATAATGTGGCTAGCTACCTATCATTATGCAGTTACAATTTTATATATTATGTATACATTGTGCTATATAGCTGTAAGAAATGGGAAGCTAAATGGGGTGCAAAAAATAGCTTTAACTGCCTCCTACACTGCCATGTTAACCATGCATGAAATTATCCTTATTTTCCCATTAGTTTTTCTAGCACTCATATTTTACTTTAGACTACACAAAGAGACAAAAATAAATAAATGGGAATTGTTATCTCTTGGTTTTGCTTTCTTTTTTGTCGATCTCATATACTTCGGACTTACCAAATATTTAAAAGGCAGCTATATACCACACTATGGCGAAGATCATACTACTTTTAATGGAATCTATAGCTTAGGATACACCTTCTATCAATATTTGGCAAAATATATTCTCTTTATCCATAGGTTTAATTTTTCGATAAGAGAGAAAATTTATGACGTAGATAGAACTACTATGATGATATGCATAGGCGTTTTATCTGGACTTATAAGCGGACTCATTGCTTATTATAAACCGAATCTCAGAGCTAATAAATTGCCTATTCTAATTGCCTTATTTCTTCTTATTTTCTACATACCTATCTCTAATATGTATTTTAATTGGCATTTTCTATATATCAATGACAGGCTTGGATACTTTTTTTCACCGTTTCTTTACTTTTTATTTGTCTATTTCTTATTTAAGCTAGATATAAAAATGGCGTCTGGACTTTGCTCTATCTTTCTAGCTTTCAACTATATCATACTAAGAATGTCGATAAATGAAGTAAATGAATCCAAGCACTTTACCGAGAATATACTTACAAAGAGCTATGTCAATTATTTAGATAAATCTCCATACATTCTAAATCTACCGTTTTCATATAAAGGATTTTATTCTTTGCGAAAAACACATCGTCTCAACTCTTTGATGTATTTCTTTCATTCCAAAGATATAAATTATAGCTACACCACTTCTATGCCCTTCTTTCGCTCCACAGACTCTATAGAAATAAAGCGCATGGCTGATTCTATCTTTCGTATTGAACTCAGAGCTCCCGAATCCTGGCTCATGAAAGAATCACTAGGAGGTAGTGATTATGAAAACGAAGAAGTAAAAGTAAACTATGCAGACGATAATCAGTCAGCTATGATTTATCTTAAAAACTATGATAGAAGTCAACCTATCCTATACTGCACTGGTTCAAGAGGCTTCGTAGAGTATAAATAAAGCCTTTTACAAAATCTAACTATTTTTTAGACTTCACCTGCTTCTAAGTCGCTATTTTTGTTTGTTTTAGATAAATTTTTAAATGGTTCCAGAAGTTTTTAAAAGTATTGGTTACGGTAATTACCTAAAAATTATAGGCATTATCATTCCTGCGTGGGCTATACTTATGATTGCATTGGAGCGCTTTTTCCCCTATACACCGAAGGTTAAACTCTTCCGTAGAGGATTTTGGCTAGACCTCGTTTGGTATACTATTATACAAAGCAAAGTACTTGAAAAAGTTATCTTTACCTTGATTCTATTTGGAGCAAAAAATTATCTTGGACTACAAGATTTCGGACCCATGAGTGGTATGAATTTCTGGCTTTGTCTGTTTATATTTTTTATTACCCATGATTTTTACATGTACTGGATGCATCGCTTTCAGCACAATAATAAATATCTCTGGCGCACCCACGAAGCGCATCATTCTGTAAGAGAAGTTGATTTTCTCGCCGGGAGTCGATCTCATTTTTCCGAGATTTTAATCAATCAAACGATTGAATTTGCACCAATTATATTTTTGCTAAATACGGAAACTGCTTTATATATGATTCCAGCTAAAGCCCTTCTTGATGCAATCTGGGGAATGTGGATACACGCTAATATAAATGTAAATACAGGAAAACTTCAATACCTTATCAACGGACCTGAAATGCACCAATGGCATCATGCTAATCACCATGAGGTATTCTATAAAAACTATAGCACCAAAATAGCAGCTTGGGATTGGATATTTGGCACAGGCTTTTTGCCGAGTCTTCAGCCATTAAAATTTTATTTCCCTAAACCGCAGATGTTCGGCCTACCTTACGCCTATCCGAATGGATTCTGGGATCAGCTTGTATATGCCTTCAAGCGATTTGACTTCCGTTTTTTTGAGAGAAGCACCTGGTACGAATATTTATTGAACTTCCGTATCAATATCACAACTCTATTTTTATCTCTTTTTGGGCTCAAAAAACATTGGGTGAAAAATGAGCTCTTTGATAAAAATAACTTGAGGTATGAAATAGATGACAACCATCGATATGAAGACGAAGGTTTAAAATATTTCTACAAAGAAAGTAAATTCGTTTACCACAAGGAAACAGAAAACCAAGATCAAACATTAGAAAAGTTCAATTAACACTCTAATTCATTTATGAAATTTTGGTCTAGCTTTATCTTCACTTTTTACCTTCAATCATTACTAGCACAAAATCCTGAAATCACAGAAGAAAAGAGACTATTGTCTTTAGGGGAAAAAACTTGCTATAAGATGCAAATCCCTCAGCAAGCATTACCTTCAGTAGAAAAAATTGTGCGTAAATATCTTAAAAATCAATCAGCTGAGTCGGTCAAAGTACCTAAGGCTAGTAATGAAATTATTTTTAAATCTGTATTTTTAAATGAAATAAATACTCCTCACCTGCTATACTTTATACTAGAACAGCAGGGAAGCAATGTGGGCTGGACAGTTATTTTTCTTAATGAAAAAGATTCAACCAACCAGGAAAATAAGGCCTCCATTCAAAGCTTTATGCAGAACATATACAAACTATCTATGATTGCCCTCTATGAGGATAGCATCATCATGCAATCTAAAGCACTAACAGAAGCTGAAACTAAGCTTAAAAATCTGTCTAAAGATGCACAGAAAAATGATAAAAATACGATTAAAGCCAAACGTGATATTGCAGATTCAGAAAAGGAGATAGAGAAGAGTCAAAAAAACATTAAGCAAATCACCGCTCAATTAGAAGGCTTGACCGCAGCGATCGGAAAGGCAGAATCAAACCTTAAAACAGCAGAATCTGAAATAGGCAAAGTAAATCAGCTAGAAAAAACACTGAAAGATATCCTCAAAAGAGATAAGGAAATGAACAAGCGCCTCAATGAATTGGAAAAAGACCCCGCGGCAAACGTCAATTTAATAGTGGCGCAAAAACAAGACCTCATGCTCAGCGCTGAGATGATTAAAAATCATAAACAAGAATTTCTAGCGGAAGAAAAAATAGGAAAAGACAATTTAAAAAGCGCTGAGAAAATTTTAGACAAAGCAAAAGACAATTTAAATAGGGCAGGAAAAATGATTAAAACCGAAAACAAGAACATTCAAAAAGCAAAAGACAATATAGTAGATAAGACTAAAGAAATCGATGATTCAGAGATTGAGGCGAATCGCTTCCATACGAAGGAAAAATTAAAAGCAGAAGAGGAGATAAATAAGGAAAAACTAAGATTAGAGCTACTCAAGGACAAACTAAGCCTTTATAGATAGAACATTATATCCTACTTAACTATTTGGTAACATTAAGTTAGAAGGTTCTATTTTAGCTTTGTCAAAAATTGAACTAAATGGATTTTCTAAACACTTTTTCCTCTATGGAAGGTACACTTCTTGTATTGTTTATATTTTGCTTAGTCGCTATTTGTTTCTTCGAATTTATCAATGGATTTCATGATACAGCCAATGCAGTAGCCACCGTCATTTATACCAAATCACTGAAGCCTTTTCATGCGGTTTTATTGTCTGGATGTTTAAATTTTCTAGGCGCTATAGTCAGTGTCAAATTATTTCAAATGACGGTAGCTGCCGGCATAATCAAATTATTACCTCTCGGTGAATTGATGCAGCTTTCCACCTATGAAAACATCAGTATTGTACTAGCAGTTATTATTGGTGCGATTATATGGAATCTTGGCACTTGGTATTTTGGCATTCCATGTTCTAGTTCACATACTTTAGTAGGATCTTTACTCGGCGCTGGCTTAGGATTTCAATTTATTCACAGTGGTTCGGGAGTCAACTGGGACAAGGCTAGAGATATAGGCATGTCCTTATTGCTATCACCTACATTTGGTTTTACTATGGCTATCTTGCTCGTTTATGTGATGCGCAGAGTACTGAAGCAAAAAGAACTCTTCAAACAAGAACTGACGAATGAGCCCCCACCTCTTAAAACTCGTGCCCTACTGATAGGCACCTGCAGTGCGGTGAGCTTTTTCCATGGTAGCAATGATGGCCAAAAAGGATTAGGGCTACTGATGGTAGTGCTTATGACATTTATGCCGATGCAATACGCTCTCAATAGCAGCTTTGGAGATGGCAATTGCGAAGCACACTTAAACAATATCACCAATATATTAGAGCGAAATAAAGCAGAGAGTCCCCTAGAAAAAGAGTTCAATAAAACTATAGAGACTCTCAATGAGTTAAAAACTGATATCGCCTCCAAAGCAGATACGACAGTGAAGGCTAGATTCACAGAGAGAAAACGAATTCAATCGATAGCTAAGACGATAGACAAGATAGTCAAAGACCCTGAAATGTTGCCAAATTCAACAGATAGAAGTGCCTTAAAAGATGAGCTACATATATTGAAGTCCTATACTGACTTTGCACCTGATTGGGCGCTAATGATGGTAGCCCTATCCCTCGGCATAGGTACTATGATAGGCTGGAAAAGAATCGTAGTCACTATCGGTGAAAAAATAGGAAAATCTCACCTCACTTACGGACAAGGCGCAGCGAGTGAATTAGTAGCTGCTTCTACCATCGGGCTGAGCACCTATTTCGGATTACCAGTCAGCACTACCCATGTACTTTCTTCTGGTATAGCCGGATCTATGGTAGCTACCGGAGGGGTGAAAAATCTTCAAAAAGGCACCATAAAAAGTATAGCCCTAGCATGGGTCTTGACCTTGCCTGTCACTATGGTCCTATCTTTTGGACTGTATCTCATTTTTAGATTGTTTGCGTAAGGAAGAATTTACTAGTCCGAAATTATACCTATAACCCATTGGGAAGATTCCGTATCAAGCACGGAATGACGTCGATTGATACCAAAGTGCGCTGAATACTCGAACGTCATTCCCGCGAAGGCGGGAATCTATAGCATGAGTTGTGGAAAGGAAACTGACTAGCATATTTATAATTACTCTACTTTTGTCCATTATCTTTAAACTGATTATTTTATGAAATTAGCTATCGGTTGTGACCATGCAGGGTTTTCTTTAAAAGAGTTTTTAAAATCGAATTTTAACGAAATAGACTGGCTAGACAAAGGCTGCTATAGTGCAGACAGTGTAGACTATCCAGACTTCGCACATGCCGTAGCCAGAAGTATAGAAGACAAAGAAACCGAACTAGGAATTCTCATCTGCGGCAGTGGAAATGGTATCTCTATAGCTGCGAATAAACACGCTGATATTCGCGCAGCTATAGCTTGGAAGCCCGAACTAGCTAGCCTCGCCCGCCAGCACAATGATGCCAATATACTCAGCCTACCCGCTCGATTCATTTCTGAACTAGAGGCGATAGAAATAGTCAAAGCCTTTCTAGAAGCTAGCTTTGAAGGAGGGAGACATCAAGCGAGAGTGGATAAGATTTCGTGTTAAGAATAACCTATCTCTTCTCTAGTTTCAGACTTGTACTATAGTCTCCCTGGTCTATTTTGACTATATAGATACCTGTATTCAATTTCTCTAGATTCATGTAATAATTCTGCTCATCATCGGTGATATCAATATTAGAGAACTGTATCACCTCTCTACCTAGCATATTATAGATTTTAATATTAACCGTGGTTTTTTCATAATTCACTAGTCTGATAGTAGCATCATTTTCTGTGGGATTTGGGTAGAGTCTAGCAAGTCTCGATTTCTCTGCTACTATTTCATCTTTTATTTCGGCTAACTTATGAAGACCACTGCTTGTATTTTCCTGAGGAGGTGCTTCTGACAAAACAGTGGTGGTGGTAGGGACAAAACCATTTCCGCCGATTACAGTTGTATTGCCCGTGCATGGCATTCTAGAATTCTCAACTATTTCCACTACTGCCCCAAGCTCTATAGATAACATTCCATTCTGCTGACTAGCTATATGGTCTATATGTGGGGCTATCAATCTAGCTCTTGAACCATTCTGAAATACACAGTCATTAAAATTAATATTATTCGCTGAATATATGTTTGCCTCGTTTGTGTTATTGCCATATTGATACGATATTTTAGATTTCAAGCCGCTTGAATTAATCATTTCTGTATCTTTAGCTCTCGGGAACACTCCTCTGACAGTTCTATTCATCAAATCAGGAAGTTTAGCGATTGTGTTATCTGCCATGTCTAGAAAATTATATCGATCCATTCTTTGAAGTGAATAAATATTATGAGCTAGCATATAAAATAGGCCATTTCTGGCATGCAACCGATCTTGATCCCTTCCATTTCCAAATCTATAGAGGGTGTCTTCATGTAGGCACCAAAAATTATTTCTATTCATAAAACTCTGTAGGTGATTGTCTGGACTAGCTGTAGTACCATATAGCAAATTTTTCGCATCACCCATAAGAGCATTTAACTGATAATCTAAATTAGCAGGTGAGGCTAATCTGTCAATGTGATTGCCCACAACACCAGTTATATTTCCGTTATATGGGTTAGCTAAAGGTGCTGCATATGTAACAGATGTCGAGCTATTATTCATACAGGTTAGATATACATACATTTCATGATCAAACTGATTTAAATTGTTCACTATTTCTGATAAGATAAAATCTTTAACCCCGAGCGGCCATAGACTCGTGTTTAATAAGAGTAAGTCATTTAAATCTACGCTTGGACTAGTAACCCACGCTTTATAACCCTCATTGGCTCCCCACCATACAAGGCCTGAATAATAATGGTTAGAACAATTAGCAAATGAACCATAAAAATCACCCTCACCTCACATATTATAAATATCTTTGAAAGGCGACTGAAACATTGTTGCATTGCCCCCAGAACATACTTGATTGCCTCCTCTTTCATTTCTAATAATAAAACAATCCGTGATGAGCCTCCACAATGTTCTATCTATCCAGTCTTTAGCTCGTTGGTTTAAGTTATCTGCCGTAGAATATGACCATTGAGAAGTATTCAACGGCACTCGCATATCTCGTTCACTGCCAGTGACGTATTTTCTAATAAATATCAAGCCAAAAAGTAGTTTCATTAACTGATCTTGGCTCATGGGGTCAATAGTCTTTCTTACCATAGTACCACCAATAGTGACATCTATTAAGGGTTCAGGCTGACCGCCTATCCCATTGCATTCAGAAGATGGTTTGGCTTGATGGCGATAACCATTAAATCCTGCATGAACGTTCCAAAAACTATGGCCTCTGTGATATCTAGAATTTGTATTGGTCAAAAAATCTGGAGCTAATACCTGTGCATTTCCAAATTTACCATCTTGGGCAAAAGTGTATGGAACATCATCTTTGACAAAAAAACCATTCCCATTCTGGCCTGGAATACCATGATAGTCATCTGAGTTAGCATCTAGGCTATCTACAGCAGATACTGCGCAACTTATTTCATGCATGAGTCGATCCATTTGCTCTCTATAATTAGCCCCTCTAGTAGGAGGACCCACTGGCTGCCCTGTTGTATTACTTACAGTTTGATAATCCATATTTTTTGTCATCAGTGCATATTCAGTAGCTAAGACTGCCAGATACATACCCATATCTGTAGGGCAGTCTATCCATTGACACCAGCCGAAGCGGGTACCAGCTATGTCTTTATGTGTTCTTTTCAAATTCAAATAATCTTGTTCTTCTGGACGACCATAAGAAACATTAAGCGCAAAATCAACCTTATTCTCTCGTATCTGATATCGGCTTCGCATAGGAAGTGAATGTCCCATATCATAGCCTATTTGAAGAAAGCCTGGCTCCCATCTTCGAAAGCTAGGGTCTATATCATCACCTACTAAGGCATATCGATAATTCCAATACTTCTGTAAAGCTGCTGCATGATTGAATTGAGCATGACAATCATGGCCTAGAATTACTAGAACAACTATAATATTTTTTAGCTTACAATTCATATTTATTCACTTTATTACTCTTGCTGTTCACAATAATTAGATATGTTAATAGATTTATAATAATCACAATATTGACAATCTCCATCCAATCTATAAGAGTATCCATTACTACCACTTTGTGAAAGTGCCGTATCAATCTTGTAACCAACAATGAGTATTAAACTATCTAACTCATTTCTATTTGTACTCATCCATTTCACATTGTATGGATCTGATATATCATATTCCAATCTGAACAATATAGATTGTTTCGATATATGTGTTAAAATGTATTGATATCGTAAATCATATCTTCTATAAATACAATACTTCTTTTTTTCACAGCTTGAAGTCAAAAACAAAAAAAGAACAATAAAAAAACTGCTTCTCCCTAAAATTAAAAACCTACTAAATATTTTCATCATTTACATAATCAGAGATTTCAATTATGAAACACCGAAGCTTAACTTTATGTATAGCTGATACCTCGCCATCTATCATTACAAAGATAGCCCTGTTTTAATAATAATTATAAAATTTAATTAATTTGCTAAACTATTTATATCTATTACCTAGAACGTTTCCTCAATTGCACTTTTCAAACGCGTCTCCACCTCACTCTCTTCTACAAGGTTCACCCACCCCCTTTCTGACCAGTACTCCGCTAAATACTCCTGCTCGGGTTGCCCTGCGGTAGGTACACAGATGATTTTTTGCTTTTCCAGAATATATAAATCTATGAGCGTAGAGTAGCCACTTCTACATACTATTCTTTCTGCACGCGCTATATACTGAAGCGTCTCTTCGTATTTCATTCTGGAATGATGCATACAGTTTTTTGTCTCCTTCAATACATAATCTTGCGAAAAATTTCCTGCTATAAATATTACTTTATATGGCAATGTTTCTATGACTTTTAAATATTTTCTTTCTAGCTCTGTACGCCTAGGCTCTGGCCCTGATAGCAGAATGAGTAGTTCTATTTTCTCCGCATCCTGCGTCTTCTGAATAGAAATAGATGGAAAACCTATCCATCGCTTGGGTATAGAAATCTCCACATCGGCCATAGCCGCACTGAGTTTGACCGTCTCTATATCGGGTATCCATAGCTCATCAAAAGGACGAATGAGTTTATCGACAAAATGCTGCGAGATACGCTCTATAAAATTAGCCGTGACCAACTTCAGTTGATGGGAGATCAAATAGTTTTTCGTCTGTGATAGATGACATCCATATCTATTGTCAGATATGACCACCAGTGGATGATAGATTTTTTGATATCGCCGAAGTCTCAAATGCTCACGCCATATCACCCAAAATCTAGTAAACGATTGTAGTATGATAAATAGAAAGAGAAAATTCTGCGATTTATACTTGATTTTATAGGAGGGAAGGTCGTGAATAGTCAAGTCTGGAAAGCTAGTTTCAAGCAGCGTTTTAGCTTCTCCATCGCTGAAGAGTATGAGCGTATTTCCCTGATCAATATAATTTTTGATAATAGGCACAGAGCGCGTAGCATGACCCACACCCCAGTTTAGCACACAGTAGAAAATAGTCTGCTGTTCTATAGTAGGCAATTGCAGCCCTATCTTCTCTTTCTGGAAGAATAAAGTATCCATAGATAAGAGGCTAATAAGATGAAAGCCACAAACTGATGCACCACTCCCAGAACTACAGGTATCTTTCCATGACTATAACTCACCGTGAATATACCCAGCGCTACCTGTATGAATAGGACGATAAAAAAAATCAAATAAGAAGGTACTATAAACATTTTCACTCGATTGACTATAAAAAACCAAATAGAACCAAAGAATAATAGATAGGCCGTAGCGCGGTGAAAAATCTGAATGAGGAGTTTTACATTCGGATTAGGCTCATAATCTATCCAATGATGCCAGACGATAGGTGGACTAGAATTCCATATTTCCCGAGCTATGTCGTACTTCAAAAGCATAAATGGATATGGGAAAACCAGTGCTGCCTTCATACCTGCCATCAGTGCTCCCATACCTATTTGAATAACTAAGACAATCCCTAAAAGTTTTAAAAAACCTCTCTCTTTTACCTCTATTCTCGACTCCATTTTCCCTGCTGCATATCCATAAAATGTATAAGAAAGATAAGAAAATAAACTGGTAGCTAGGATGAGATGAATCAACAAATTATAGGCATTGACCCAGGTGCGTTTATCATCATTGAGTCCACTGGCTACCATGAGCCAACCAAACATAGCCGATAGCGAGGCTAGAAGTATAACTACACCTAACCTGCGGATTAATTTGGTTGATAGTTTTTTTCGTAGCAGAAAATAGATAAATGGGATGATAAATACAAAACCCATCATTCTAGCCCAGAGTCTATGGAAATATTCCCAAAAGAATATGACCTTAAACTCACTTAAACTCATATCTCTATGAATCGATTCATATTGTTTTTTAGCAAAGACTTTATACTTTTCGAATGATACTTGCCACTCAGCCTCGTTCAGCGGCGGCAGAGTGCCTTTGATGACAGACCACTCTGTGATCGATAGACCCGAATCTGTCAATCGTGTGATACCCCCAATAAGAATTTGAATAAGAACTAAAATGCAGCCTATGGCTAACCATACTGACACTGCTTTATAAGTTCGAGCGTCTCTCATAAGACCTAGTTTCCCATATTTTTCAATATAGTCTCTGCTTGCGATTTCATAGGATTATCATAGCTTTTCAATTCACGTAAAATTCTTCTAGCTCCTTCTCTATTGCCTTGTTTATATATTTCCTGTGCTTGGTTAAATAGTTCTCGTTCTTTTTGACCAGCTCCACTTGAATTACTAGAACTTGCATTAACTACTCTTGTAGGAGTATTATTGTTACTCTGTACACTATTGCTTACAGTAGGTTTAGACACAGCAGCAGATGGATTGGCTTTCACTGCTGATCTAGTAGAAGCCGTATCAATTATGGAGCCGCTAGAGGCGTTTGGCAGGGTCTCCATAGGCAGGCTAGAAGAATCTGCATATGACTGAATACTCGATACAGATTCAGCCTCTATCATAGTCTGCTCTTGTTCTGGACTATTACTTAAATTAGTGGCCAACGAAAAAACACCATAGATTATAAGAGCAATTAGCAAGACACCTGCACCCACTAACCCTATCATCTTCCAGTCTATAGGAGCAGAAGTGTCGTAATCAGCTCGTTCTTTGACTCTAGAAATTTTTGATTCAGATACACCTGTGTAGTGTTCTACCTCATTAATCAAAAATGAGACGGACTGATAGGATATGGCTCTATTTTCTTTGTCTCCTATGGTATCTATAGCTTCTTTTAAAAACTCATCTTTAGCTGATTGGACTTCCAATTCCTTCTCTCTCTCTGGAGATAGTTTATATTGCAAATATTGAATCCACTCCTTCGTGGAAAACATTTTAAACTTTCTTTCTATATTCATCTGATTGTTAAAAGATTTTTATAATCCTCTATTTTCTAAATATGTTTTTAATAAGCGCTTCCCGTTTTGAATATTCGTCTTCACTTGATTTAATGTGAATCCTGTAGCCTCAGCTACTTCTAGATAGGACTTATTTTGCATATAAAATAAATCGATACATACTTTTTGGCTCTCGTTGAGCGTATTGATTCCAAGCCTTAGGTTGTTAGCATTAATTTTTAGCTCTTTGCTCTCCACCGCATTTATAAAAAGATTATTATCATCCTTGCTCGCCAATTCATCCAACAGAATATTCTTAGAATCATTGGTGTCTGCTCTTTTCTTTTTAGATTCTACTATACATAGATTCTTTGTCAGTTGATATAGCCACGAAGAAAAATCTTTTACCTCTATCCGTTTTAGATCCGAGGCTATCTTGTAAAAAACTGTCATGGTCAGATCTTCCGCGTCCTTTTGATTTTTTAAAACTCCAAGAGCCACACCAAATACATATGGTAAATACCTGAGAAACAATTCTCCTAAATAAGAATTGTCATGTGAGAATCGATATTTACTTATCAATTCCTCATCTGTTAGACCGCTATTTGCTTTTGAACCGAAAACCGTCACTATCTCTGATAAATTTTGACGCTAAATTAATTATTTTTCTATAAGTCAGAAAAAAAAATGACTTTTGTAACTTTGACACTAAATTTCTTTATGTACTCCTTTTTTAAATTTATCTTGTTTCTTTTCCCTCCTGAAATTGCTCATAAGCTAGCTATGCAGGGTATACGTCTTGTCTTAAGCATTCCAGTTTTAAATAAAATTCTAACTTTTAGCTTTGTCGAACCCGTAAATTTCACAGGAATAAAGTTTAAAAATAAACTGGGAATGGCTGCTGGATTTGATAAAAATGCAGAATATGTGGATCTATTGCATAAATTAGGTTTTGGTTTTGTGGAAATAGGCACGGTAACTCCCGAGCCACAAGATGGAAATCCGAAACCTAGACTATTTCGGCTAAAAGAAGACGAAGCGCTGATGAATAGAATGGGCTTTAACAATCTAGGAGTAGAAAAAGTAGTAGAGAATTTAAAACGGTTTCAGAAGCCAGAATATATCATAGGAGGCAATATAGGAAAGAATAAATGGACGCCGAATGAAGAGGCCCACTTAGATTATCTCAAATGCTTTATTCCCATGTATGACTACGTAGATTACTTTGTAGTGAATGTCAGTTCACCCAATACCCCCAATTTAAGAGCTCTGCAGGATAAAGAAACCTTGATAAAAATATTTGAATTACTGCAAAATCATAGAAAAAGTCAAGTCCTATCTAAGCCTATATATCTCAAAATAGCTCCCGACCTTACCGAAGGACAATTGGATGATATTATTGCAGTCTACCATAGTATGCGCATAGATGCCCTTATAGTGTCCAATACTACGATAGATTATGAAGTTTTGAACCATAATAAAGTATTTGCCTATAAAGAGAAAATGGGTGGCATCAGCGGCAGACCAATTGCTAATAAGGCCAATGCAGTTCTAGCTTATCTGCGAAGGAAGGATGCTAGTTTAAAACTGATAGGCGTAGGGGGAATAGATAATGCTCAATCAGCGTGTGAAAAGCTCAATCTTGGTTGTGAACTCATCCAAGTTTATACAGGGTTTGTATACAAAGGACAAGCGCTTATAAAAGATATTCTAAGCGTTACTACTTCAAAATAGTATGACCCATTTTATCTCTTTTTGTTTCTAAATATTTTTGATTTTCTGAGTTAGGAGTCACTTCAATCGAGATGTTATCTACAATCTCTAATCCATAGCCGATAAGGCCTACGCGCTTTTTAGGATTATTACTTATCAATCGGATTTTCTGAACATTTAAACTTCTTAATATTTGAGCTCCTAGTCCATAATCCCGCTCATCCATTTTAAATCCTAACTCTAAGTTCGCTTCTACTGTATCGCGTCCCTCTTCCTGTAGTTTGTATGCTTTCAATTTATTTAGCAGTCCTATCCCTCTGCCTTCTTGCTGCATGTAAAGCACTACGCCCTTTCCCTCTTTTTCTACCATCTGCATCGCCAGATGAAGTTGGTCACCACAGTCGCAGCGGAGTGAATTCAGAATGTCTCCTGTAGCACAGCTAGAGTGAACTCTAACCATGACTGAATCACCTGCCTCCCAATCTCCTTTGACTAGAGCTAGATGTATATCAGGACTTGTATTTTGAGAAAAAGCATGCAATTTAAACTGGCCATACTTCGTAGGCATATCGACTACTTCTTCTAATTTCACGAGACTATCATGTTTCAATCTATACTCAATCAAGTCTTCAATAGATACAATTTTCAGATCATGCTTTCTAGCTATCTCTATCAATTGCGGCAGACGAGCCATAGAGCCATCTTCATTAAGAATCTCTACCAGCACGCCAGCAGGATAAGCTCCAGCTAATCGCGCCATATCCACTGCGGCTTCTGTATGACCTGCTCGCCTCAATACCCCACCATCTCTGGCTCTTAAAGGAAATATATGTCCAGGTCGACCTAAATCTTTTGGCTTAGTATCGGGATGAACTAGCGCCAAGATTGTTTTTGACCTATCATGTACTGAGATCCCCGTAGTACAGCCATCACCTTTGAGATCAATAGATACGGTGAATTGAGTTTCATGCATGACCGTATTTTTTCCCACCATAAGTTCTAAGTCCAACTCGTCACAGCGCTTTTCGGTCAATGGCGTGCAGATGAGTCCTCGCCCATATGTAGCCATAAAATTTACCAACTCAGGTGTAGCAAATTCTGCTGCAGCTATAAAGTCGCCTTCATTTTCTCTATTTTCATCATCTACTACTATGACTACATTACCTTTCTGAATATCTAGAAGAGCTTCCTCTATTGTATTCATTTTATATTCTATCACTTCTTTCCCAGACATTTGACTTGATACCTTTTAAATAATTTAAAAATCCCAGCAGGATAGCTAGATTCATACTTAAAAAATAATACAATCTATATCCTATTAGCTTTACCTTCCATTTGGTCAGTAAATAATTGAAATACAAAAATAAGCAAAGCCCCATTCCTACTAGCATTAATATTCTCGAATATTGCTCAAAAAGGTTAAAAAAACTTATTCCCCAGAAAATGAATAATACAACAGGAGACAGCCAGCGAATAATTTTGTGAAAAAAATAAGAATACAAAAATCCGAGCGAAGTTTTAAATGGATTTAAAAGACTCATAAAATGAAATAAAATTTGAAAATTACCTGCCGCGTAACGTTTTTTCCTTTTAAACTCATTTTCTACATCGGCATGCATAGCTTCATATGCCTTGGCCTCGTCTGAGTATAATACATATTTCCGCTGCGCTATTGTACTCATAGTAAGATAGAGATCATCGGTTATAAAATGAGAGGGAATGGCAGCGAAATACTCCCCTTTCATCGCAAAACAAGCTCCGAAAACACCTATAGCATAGCCAGTGGACCTACTTTCTTGTACTTTGATTCTGTTTTCTCTAAGAATATATTGAGATTCTACATTATCTTCATCATTCATGGGCATTACAGACGCCCCTACCATTCCTACTTGATTATAGCATAACATCTCAATCAAGTTTTCCAAGCAATTTTTATCCAAACTAATATTGGCATCCATAAATACAAGGTGATTATCTTTAGAATTCAATCGATATTTTTCTACTAGCTTATTGAGAATGTTTGGTTTCCCCATCCTTGAAAACTCTTCTAATTCTATATTTGGAAACTGTTTCGCTAAATTATGAATAATCTTCCTTGTATTATCACTACTCCCATCATCGCCTATAATTACTTTGATTACTGCTTGAGACGTGCTGCTTGAGAATATGGCATTAATGGTATTGGCAATATTAAGTTCTTCGTTAAAAGCTGAAATTAAAATTATTAGACTCCTGTTTTGATTCTCTTCTTTTTTGAATTTCTTAGAATTAAAATAATGTAGAGATGCAGGAAAAACGACATAACTGTAAACGAAGAGAAAAAGAAAAAAGAAAAAAAAGATAATCAAAACTTAAAACTCAAATATTCAAAATTTATAACCCAAAACTTATTTAATAACGCCTATTTTTGTTTGTAAATATAAATGAAAGACTAGTAAATAGCAGTTTTTATCTGATGTGCAAAGTGGTTGTACTTTAAATGAAGAGATTGTATTAATGGTATTGGGCAAATTAAATGAAGAATATGTATCTAATGCGCTCATAAAAGCAGCCCCTGAAAATGTATAATAGACATAATCTCTTAGGAGGGGCTAATTTCACAGGTAAAACCAGATAATTTTGCTTAATCCAATTACAGAACCAACCTCAATGTGTCAATATACTTTATGACATAAATACATTAAACCAAATTACAATGAAAAAATTATCTTTAATCTTAACCCTACTTTTATTCGGTTTTTGCTGTTTTTCTCAAAGCAGAAATATTGCAAAAAGAACTAAAAGTATTGTTTATACAAGAGACGGAGGTAAATGCCAATGCTGCGGCAGTTTTGAAAACATAGAATATGACCATATTATGCCATATTCATGCGGTGGAAGCGGTGACGCCTCAAATATTCAATTACTATGTCTAAAATGCAACAGAAGTAAATCAAATAGCTGTTATTGTAAGATACACAATAATAAAGTAGGAGACAATTGCTGTGACAGAAAATCAAATATTAACCAGTCTCCACAATTTAATTCTGTAACTAAGAAGTCTTCAGGCACATCAAGTCAATGCACTGGAACTACAAATAAAGGTAAAAGATGCAAAAAGAGGACAACTAATTCAAATGGAAGATGTCATTTACATTAAAAACCTTATAAAAGAGAAGAATATGAACATATTATTTGCAATAGATGCCAAGACAGAAGAAGTAATTGTTTCGAATTCCCCAAAAGGAAGTAATAAAATAAATTTTATTGAACGTATTAGACGTCAAGATAACGCCAATTTATACACAGCTATTGAATTGTTAACTAGCATTTCAATTGCTTCCTGTTTTGACACTTCAATTTTTAAAGCGATGGATAAAGTGTGCCAAATGATGTACAATAAACACAAAGAAATGAAATAATTTTTGCCAATATTAAAAAAGTATACTTGGGTTTCTAAATCTTACTTGAATTGGATGTGTTAGATGCTTTAGTCGCAGATAAATTTCGGCAGTGTCTATGTGGTTCAAATTGTTAATTGACTAAAAGTCCATTTATAACCATTGGTTTGAGTCAAATGTATTTGAAAAAGATAAAAATGTTTACAAACCCACGTTATAATATATAATTTTGTCAAAATTCTTGTATATAACAATTACATAAATTTATCAATAAAAATAAATTCACATTTTAATGAAAAACACACCCCTTACCGAAACCCATATAGCTCTTGGTGCTAAGATGGCAGAATTTGCAGGATATAATATGCCTATTTCTTATAAAGGCATTAAAGAGGAGCATCACCAAGTTAGAAATTCTGTTGGTATGTTTGATGTGAGCCACATGGGCGAATTTATCCTAGAAGGAGAAAAGGCCTTAGATTTAATACAGAAAGTAACATCCAATGATGCAGCCAAACTCATAGATGGACAGGCCCAATATTCTTGTCTGCCAAATGACAAAGGCGGAATAGTAGATGACCTTTTAGTATATAAAATAGCAGACCACAAGTATATGCTGGTTGTCAATGCGTCTAATATTGATAAGGATTGGAATTGGATTTCTACTCACAATGAATTCGGTGTGAAGATGACGAATATCTCTGATGCAACCTCACTACTAGCAGTGCAAGGGCCAAAGGCCACAGCTACTTTACAGAAACTGACTTCTGTCAATCTATCTGAAATATCATACTATCATTTTTCTCAGGGTGATTTTGCAGGCTGCAAAGACGTCATCCTCTCCGCTACTGGCTATACTGGTGCTGGAGGATTTGAATTATATGTGCCTAATGAAAGTGCTGTAACTGTTTGGAATAAAATCATCGAAGCAGGGGCTGAGTTCGGAATACAACCTATTGGACTCGGGGCTCGCGATACACTGAGGCTTGAGATGGGCTTCTGCCTTTATGGTAATGATATAAATGATACGACCAACCCCATAGAGGCTGGATTAGGCTGGATTACCAAATTTACTAAATCATTCGTAGGAGATCAGTTTGCCAAAGACCTAAAAGAAAATGGTACTAAGCGAAAGCTAGTAGGAATTCAAATGATAGACCGCGGTATCCCTAGACATGATTACGAAGTAATAGATGCTAGTGGAAATAAAATAGGGATTGTAACTTCTGGCTCACAAACACCTTCTCTGGATGTTTCTATTGGATTGGCCTACATTGATATTCCGCATAATAAGCTAGACACAGAGATTTATATCAAAATACGAGAAAATTCTATCAAGGCGAAAGTAGTTAAAATGCCGTTTTACCAAAAAACGAACTAAATTTGCGCAGAAGATTGAATACAAAAATATTATCAACTTTTTCATTATTCACTATTAATTAAACGATATGTACTTAATTGGAATGCCTGGAGGCTGGGAATGGATTATCATACTTTTTGCTATTTTATTACTTTTTGGTGGCAAAAAAATTCCCGAACTTATGCGCGGTGTAGGCAAGGGGATCAAGGAATTTAATAATGCTAAAGCTAACATCAAAGGAGAGATAGAAGAAGGCATGAAGGAAATAGAAGAAGAGGAAACTTATAAAAAATAAGCTTCTCTCTGAGAACTATTGGTTAGCCTTAGCCCTATATTTTCTTTTTTATCTAACATAAACACAATCTGAAATTCAGATGGTCTATAATATTCGCCTTTTAATATGACTGAGATATCATGATGAATTTAAACACTAAAGACATTGAGAAAATCGTCGTCATTGGAGACCGTATTTTGATAAAGCCAGCTACGTTCGACCATAAAACTAAATCTGGATTGATATTACCTCCCGGGGTTGAAGAAAAAGAAAACATTCAATCGGGGTATGTCATTAAAGTAGGTCCTGGATATCCAATCCCCAATATAGAGCCAGATGAACCGTGGAAACCTTCCACAGATATGATTAAGTACATTCCATTGCAAATTCAAATTGGAGACTTAGCTGTATTTCTTCAGAAGCATACCTACGAAATCCAGTTTAATAATCAAAAATACTTAATACTTTCACAGGCTTCTGTTCTAATGGTCTTAAGAGAAGATTATTAAGGATTCTCTACCTTATCTACTAAAATCAATTTCCGTATTATCTCCAACCGTAATGGTTTGAGAAGCTCCCTTCAGAGAGGAGTCGCTGCCTATCACAAATTCAGATAATTTCATAGTGTCTAGTTTAGAAAAACTGCCTATGATTCCATTAGTAATAATTGAGTTTTCTATTCGCGTATTGACTCCTAAAGAAACGTCTGGGCCGACAATAGCATTGATGATTTCACAATTATCAGCAATATAAACAGGCTCCACTATTACTGAATTCTCGATTCTAGCGGTAGGAGCTATAAACCCCCCATACTTTTTAAGAAGTAGTGAGTTGGAATTTAAAAGCACCTCTCCATTTCCTACATCTAACCAGTGATCTGCGGTCACTAAATCAAATTCTACACCTTGTTTAAGCATTTCATTCAGCACATCAGTTAATTGAAACTCCCCTTCCGTGCGCATACCATCTTTAGCATATTTTTCTAGAATACTGAATAAAATTTCTGTGTCGACTATTTTATATAGGCCTGTCAGAGCCAAATTAGATTTTGGCATTTTTGGCTTCTCTACAAAGCGTATGATTTGACCATTATCGCCTAATTCTACAACGCCAAAATTACTAGGGTCTTTGACTTTTTTTATAGCTATGCTTGACATTTTAGATAGGTAAAACTCCTTGCTAATATCAATCAAACTATCGCCTAGTACTATGATTAAATCGTCCTCTGGATGAACGAATTCCTTGACGAGAAAGACCGCCTGTCCAATTCCTTCTCGCTTGGCCTGAAAAACAAACTCTGTTCTTAAATCCGCATAATTTTCCTTTACATAGTCTACTATTTTTTCACCAAAATAACCTACGATAAAAAGAAATTCGCTTACCCCATGACTCTTTAAGTCATCAATGATATAAGATATAATGGGCTTGCCCGCAATAGGTATCAAAGCTTTCGGCTGCGTATAAGTAAATGGCCGCAGTCTAGTACCTGCGCCAGCTACTGGAATTATGGCTTTAAGTTTTGACATTGTTTAATTGTTTAATTATACGACTCACTATTTCCTCTGCCGCAGGACAAATTTCTATGTTTTTTTCTAAAAGATCGAGATGGTTTTTCATTTCTTTCATATTCGTATGCGGATAGCCTTGGCAAGCTTGAGGTCTATTCTCATATATTCTGCACTTGTTATCCTCTAAATTTAGCATAGGGCAAGGCTGAGATTTAAACACAAAGTCTCCGTCCTCATCCATTTCGATATAATCTTGAAAAAGTTGACTAGGCCCTATGTCTAATGCCTTGGCTATGATTGGTATCTCTTCTGGCTCTATGATTGGGCTATAATTTTTACAGCAATTCGCGCACGCGAGACAGTTCGTGTTTTTGAAGACGGCATCATGAACCTCTTCAAATAAAAAATCTACTTTCTCCGAACTCTGGGTAGTTAATCCTTCTAATTGATTAATTAGTTTTTCGCTTATAAGTTTATCCAAGAACTAATAATTAAGTTTTTTGCTTCTTCTTCTTAGCTGCTGGAAAAAGAACATTATTCAAAATAAGTCTATATCCGGGTGAATTTGGGTGTAGATTAAGATCCGTCTTAGGGTCATAGACATAGTGCTGATAGTCTTCTGGATCGTGACCGCCATAAAAAGTCCACATGCCTTTTCCTTTCGTACCATGTATATATCGTGCTTCGTTAACGCTTTTATTGTCAGCTAAAACAATAACATCATTCTTAATTAAATTCTTCTTAAACGCAGTTGTCTGACCCATAAAGCCTTTAATGATGCGTTCGTGATTCTGAGTCAAAATGGTGGGAATATGATCCCACTTAGCCGAGAATTCAAATAAGAGAAAATAATCCTCCGATTCATCTATATTTGGATCACCCATGGCAGGGTTTCGGTCTATGTTAGAATATTCATAAATCATAGGATTCGTGTACAATTGGAAATTTTGAAACGCCAAACTCTTTGAAAAATCTAATTTATTGGCATAATTAGGATCTAATGGATCATAGTCAAAAACGGACTCACAGATATCGGTTTCTTCGGCAGCTAAGGCAATGTCGTATGAATCTGTAGCGGAACACATAGCAAATAGAAATCCTCCTCCTATTACGAATTCCTTAATTCGCTTGGTAACAGCTAATTTCATTTTTGATACCTTATCAAATCCAAATTCCTTGGCAATAGATTCCATATTCTCTTGGTCCTTTTGATACCATTCAGCTGTATGATATGCTCCATAAAATTTTCCATATTGACCAGTGAAATCTTCGTGATGAAGATGAAGCCAATTATACTTAGGTAATTTATCAGATAAAATTTCTTGATCATAGATTACTTCGTAAGGAATTTCTGCATAAGTCAATACCATAGTCACCGCATCATCCCATGGCAATTTAGTCTTTGGAGAGTATATCGCAACCTTTGGAGAAACTTCCAGTTTAATTACTTCTTGATTGACATCATTCCGAGCTATATCAGCTACAATATCAGCATAATCTCCTTCTGAAATAAGCTCATAGCTTACACCGCGTATGATACACTCCTTTTCTATACTTTCAGTAAATGGAAAAGAGAAACTTCCGCCTCTATAGTTTAGAAGCCATTCGACTTGTAAATTTTTATCTAATACCCAGTAAGCAATTCCATAGGACTTCAAATGATTCTTTTGAATCTTATCCATTGGCAATAAAATACGACTAGCAGACAAACTGCTTGCCAAAAAAATAAGGCTTAAAACTAATCGAATTCTAAGGCGATACAATGTCACTAAAATTTAGGACAGAACATCTTTCTTTGTTTACTATGCTTTATGCTAAATACATAGTTCATATACAATTCAAAACCTCCCTGGTATTTAGAAGCACGTTTAAGATCAGAAACGTTCAAATCATATGCTGCACCAATTTCGAAGTTATTATAATCCATTCGGGTAGTAAGAACAAATGATTCGAAATTTAAAGACCCACTATTTAGTACTTGATCTGGATCCCCTCCTACCACTCTGGACATAACGCCCAGATAAACTGAATTACTTAAAGGATCACTAGGATCTAGAATTAATCGAACATCAGATCCAAACATAGTTTCCAAACTAGCGCCCTGCTTCATAACCAATACCTTTGGTATCAAGTCTAATGATTGTCCCATTTCAAAAGCTGCAGCAGAATTAAAGTTAATACGCATAGGTATAATTAAAGCACCGTCAGCTGTGGTGCCTGATGGATTTCTAAAGAAACTTGCTTTTGGTTGATTAATATGTAAAAGTCCCAGACCTGCAGAGAATCTTTTTCGCGTATTATATACATTGTAACCCCATGAGATACCCGTACTAAAATCATAAAAAATAAGATTGTCATCCAACCTGCCAGATTCTCCAATGATTCCACCATCATATCGCGTACCATTCCATTGATTTCCCCACGTAAGGTTTGATAAATCTATTGTGCTTTGATGAAATGCAACCTGCCCTCCTATCGCTATAAAGTGATCTCCGTATTGATCTAAAGCCTTTCGATAAGAGGCAGAAAGACCCACTTTTGTATTAGACAGTCTACTCTGGCCAGCTACATCACGCATACCATAGATACCCATACCTACAAAATCATTCTCATCAATACCTTTGTTGGTGCGGGCTTCTAAGCTTCCGACAAACGTTCTATAAGCCGCTATGCTTTCGTTAGATAATATAGAATTCCATTGATCTCTATATTGAGCACTAACTCTGAAATTACCATTAAAATTTCCTGTATATGCTGGATTGATCCCTATCGGCACTCCGTAGAATATACTGAAATGAGGGTCCTGGGCCACTATGTGAGCCCAAGATACTAATGCTATTAATATAATTGCTATTTTTTTCATCATCTAATTAACGTAATACTTCCTTTTTTAGTTCGTTTCTCTCCATTGAGGTATTCTACTTCGGCAGAGAAACTATAGACTCCACTTGGCTGTGGCTCATTCTTATAGATTCCATCCCAGCCTATAGTCACATGGTCTGACTCGAATACCTTC
>JAURJQ010000002.1 GCA_030832185.1 Chitinophagales bacterium
GTTGGGTGATTTTTTTTGGGGGCGTAGCTTCCCGCATTGCGCGGGACTAGAGCACCAAAAAACACTGGGGGCGTAGCTCAGCTGGCTAGAGCACCTGCCTTGCACGCAGGGGGTCATCGGTTCGACTCCGTTCGCCTCCACATTAAAAAGACTACTCCAACCGGGTAGTCTTTTTTCGTTTATATTGGGGTCATCTGTTTCCCGTGCGTACGGGATTCGCCTCCACCCATTTGGTCATCTGTTTCCCATATGTGCGGGATTCCCTCCATATAAAAAGACTACTCCAACTGGGTAGTCTTTTTTTAGTTTTAAATGGGGCATATCGTTATCTTGAGCATTTTATTAGAAAAATTAGATATCTTATACTATTCATATGTTTAACATAGTTCATTTCGTTTAGGTATAATGCCGTGATAATTTATGTTAAGTCCATTCTTTTTTAGACTGTTACATAAATTTATACGGTATAAGTTTAAATGAAATAGCTTTGCAATATATAAATAAGCTTACTGCGATTATTTTTTCGGCGGATAATAAAATGAATTTTTTTTGAATGATAGCATTGTTAGAAAGCTTTTTTATAGATATTGGCAGTTTTTCCTTTTTCGCCCTTCGGTTTTTTAAGGAGATATTCAAACCTCCTTTTGAGTTTAAAGAGCTGCTAAAGCAGTGCTACAATATTGGCAATCGGTCTTTATTACTAGTTTCGCTTACTGGATTTATCATTGGATTAGTATTTACCTTGCAGTCTAGGCCTACCCTAATGGAATTTGGGGCAGTCTCCTGGCTGCCAGCTATGGTCACCATCTCTATTGTTCGAGAAATTGGGCCTATCATTACTGCGTTGATTTGCGCTGGAAAAATTGGTTCGGGTATTGGCGCAGAGCTTGGTTCCATGCGAGTGACGGAGCAAATAGATGCTATGGAAGTTTCGGGCACCAATCCATATAAATATCTTGTTGTGACGCGTATAATGGCTACAACGTTGATGCTTCCAATCTTGGTGATATATGGTGATGCTATCGCTATCTTTGGCTCTTATATGGTAGAATCAGTCAAAGGGGATGTATCCTTTCTTATGTATTTTAATTTGGCATTTAAAAAACTGTCTTTTACAGATATTTTGCCCGCAACGATTAAGAGTTTCTTTTTCGGGTTTGCGATAGCCCTAGTGGGTTGTTATCAGGGCTATAATTGTAAAAAAGGTACATCTGGTGTAGGTATGGCAGCCAATACGGCTGTGGTGCATGCTTCTATTCTGGTGTTTTTGATAGATTTCGTTGTGGTCCTGGTTACTAATATTTTTATTCATTAATTTTATACATAATTCTGTGGATGAGAAACCAGTTTTAGAAATAAAAGATTTATACAAAAGCTACGGAAACAATCACGTATTGAATGGATTTAATATGTCATTGTATGAGGGAGAGAATCTAGTCATAATGGGCAAGTCTGGGTGCGGTAAATCTGTGATGATTAAATGCCTTATTGGATTGGAATCCGCAGATAGTGGTACGATAGAAATCATGGGAAATGATATTATGAAAATGGATCAAGAAGATCTGGATGAAATGAAAACGGAAATCGGGTTTCTCTTTCAGGGAAGTGCGCTCTATGATTCGATGTCTGTAAGAGAAAATTTAGAATTCCCGCTTCGAAGGCATACAAAAAAATTTGGACAAATTCAAGATACAACCCCAATGGTCATGGAAGCTTTAGAGAGTGTAGGATTGGCAAGTGCTATTGACTTGATGCCAAATGAACTTTCGGGAGGAATGAAACGAAGAATTGCTTTAGCCAGAGCATTGATACTCAAGCCAAAAATAATATTTTACGATGAGCCTACTACGGGCTTGGACCCAATTACTTCAAAAGAAATTATATTATTGATGGGAGATGTACAAAAAAAGTATAAGACCTCTTCGGTTATTATTACGCACGATGTAGACTGCGCCAGGGTAGTGTCGAATAGAATGCTCTTATTAATAGATGGCATAAATTATGCAGAAGGTAAATTCGAAGAATTATCAAAATCAACTGATCCAAATGTTAAAGCATTTTTTAAATAAATAAACCATGGAAAAAACGAATTCTGAAAAATTGAGATTAGGAATTTTTATGCTAGTAGGTTCCATCCTATTTATAGCTATAGTATACATAATTGGTAGCAAACAGCAGCTATTTGGAAATACGGAAAAGATCCAAGCCGTATTTTATAATGCAAATGGACTACAGATAGGGAACAATGTGAGATATTCTGGTATTAATGTTGGTACCGTGAGGGAAATATCCATGCTCAATGATACTGCTATATTAATAGAAATGGCAATTAATAGAAAGTCATTTCAATTTATAAAGAAAAATGCCAATATTAGCATTGGTACTGATGGCTTGGTAGGTAATATGGTAGTCAATATAGAGCCAAATAAAGGAGAATCTGAACCTATATTGCCTGGAGACGTGTTAATTGGGACAAAAAAAGTGCAAGCAGATGATATGATTAATACCCTGAGCACAACCAACACCAATGCGGCACTACTAACCTCAGATCTATTAAAAATTACGAATGAAATCATGAATGGTCAAGGAACGATAGGTTTACTTCTAAATGATAAGGAAGTAGCTTCAGATTTAAAAGAATCCATTCTCGAATTGAAGCTTACAAGTCAAGCTGCTCGAAAATCAATTCAAAGTCTAGAGTCGCTTATTCATTCTTTAGATAAAAAGGATAATGTAGTAGGATTGATGAAAGATACTGCTGTAGCTAGACATATTATCAATATTGTAGTTACCCTCGAAAAGTCAACTAAGAAAATGGATACAGTGGTGCAGAATTTAAATCTAGCTGTCTTAAATGCTAAAGATGGTAAGGGAGTCATTAATTATCTTTCGAATGACCCTAATCTGGTCAAAAAAATTGATACCACTATGAAGAATATCAATGAATCAAGCAAATTGTTAAATGAAAATTTAGAAGCACTTAAACATAATTTTCTTTTCAAAGCATATTTTAAAAAAAGAGGGAAACTGAAAGAATGATTGTTTGATATTAACCCTATAATTTTAGGAGTCCTTTCTGGACTAGGTTGGAGAATTTTAGGATAAAATAGTTTTTTATTTACCTATCTTAATCTCCGGCAATTCTTTTTTCGACATTTCTTGGATAAACTCTGTCTTATAAATATTCAGATTTTTAATTATATCTACTGTCTCTTCTTCATATGTGCGCCATGAACGCGTAAATATCAAAAAATAATTTTCATGTTTAGATACAACAAATCAAAGATGACTTTGGAGAAATAAGGTTTAATTCTCTAACGCCTTAATCGCTGAAGAATAGTGATAAATTATAATTCCGCAAATGAGAACAAAGAAGAATAAAATCCACATGATCCATACCATGCCGAAATATCCAGTGAAGAAAGGAAGAGAGAAAATAAAGCCCCATATTGCGCGCATCAGATAAGAAGAAATATTTAAAACGGATGAAACTCTTCCCATAAGGTGATTTGGCACTAATTTCCAGAAGTAGGAGACTCTATTATAGCGTATAGATGCATTGGAAAAACCAAAGAGAATGTTAGCTATATAGAATATAGAAAGCTGTCGATTAAATATAAAAATTCCGAATACCACAAGCGCTATACTGAAGAGTACTAAGATTCGTGTGACCTCATGCCTGCTGGCTAGAAAGTATCGTGCTAGAAAACCTGCCATCAATGCTCCAAGAGCGAAGTATAGTTCAGATGAAGCAAATACGTGGCTAGGTGCCATAAGCACATAAGACACATAGGATGGCATCAAGAAAAAACTGATTAACAAGACACATACGAATACCGCTGGGCTCAGCCAACCCACAATCATTAAGGCAGGTTTATCTTTTAAAAAAGCCCAACCTACTCTTAATCGTACCCAAGCCGATTCGGATTCGGCTTCTCGGATCTTAATCGGGGTAAATTGGATAGCTAGGAGGATAAAAATGGATAGAAGATATGTCACTGCATCTAGAGCATAAATTTCATAGAGAGTCCACGCTTCAAAAATCCATGGTGAAGCCAAGCTGAAGCCAAAGACATGAAGTTGACCATTTTGTATACCTTCCATGAGCAGTGCTGCAGCGGCACCGCCTATTATGGTGGTGGCCTGACCCTGCACCTCCAGGTAGGAGATGACTTTGTTGTGATATTGCGTTGGAGTTATTTCTTGCGCTATACTGTATATGTTCATATAGTGAATATTATACAGCAATATAGTAAAACCAAAAGCTACGCCACTAACTACCCAGAGGGGAATGTCCGCATTCAAGCCAGCGAGAGCAGCTAGACTCATTAGCACAAAACCAATTATGGAATAGCTTATTTGAATATGTTTTCTATTGTATTTATCTATCAGTGTACCTGCGTATATACTCCAAATAGTGGATAATACGGTCAATATACCATAGAATACGCCAAAGGAACTTTGCCAGCCCAGAGTGGCGGTAAAATACCATGGAATGGCTATCATACATATACCTTGTGAAATACCCGATATCGTATTGGCTAGAAACAGGAGTAAAATGGCATTACGATTATTCATTAGACTAAAAAAAAAGTCCTAAGCATGGCCTAGGACTTTCTATATTATACATGAGTTGTATGTATTATTTGTTGGCTGGCGGTGTCTGTGCAGGTGCAGATTGCTGCTGTGGAGGAGCCATAGCAGGAGCTGTAGGAAATGCAGGAGATGTACTCTTATTCTTTTCGAGAACCTCTTTTATCTTAGAGCCCTCAGAGCTATTGATTTCAGATACTTCTTTAGGATCTGGAAGAAGAAAAATAGATGCTACACTCAATACCATGAGCCCTCCAGCTAGGTACCACGTAATTTTTTCGACAGCATCAGTGCTGCGGCTAGCACCTAATATTTGATTGCCTATACTGCCCATAGATGCATTCATTCCGCCCTTTGGATTTTGTATAATAACCACTAAAATTAAAAGTACTGCGATCAGTATAATGACAATTCCTAATGCTAAATAAGCCATATTTGTTTGATTTATATTATTTTCTCAAATTCTGGATTTGGAGTGCAAAGAAACTACTTTTTTCGGGAAATAGTCGAATTAATTTCTGGTAAATCTCAATAGACTTGGAGGTATTCCCCTGCTGAGCATGCAGAATAGCCATAGTTTCTGATACTAAATTCAAGGGTTGGAGGCTGAGTTGTGCCTCATCTTGAATTCTCATTTCCGATGGGGTCTTCCTCTTCGCTTTTTTCAACTCCACCTGCGATTTGAAATAAGTATCCTTCAAAACTCCCTCTAACTCATCATCCCTGCTGATTTTAGAGATTTCGTTTTCCTCATCTTCATAGGAAGCCAACATCTGACTCTGCTGAGCACTATATTGTATATTTCTTTCCAATTCTATAGAATCTTCATCTGTGGGATCAATAGCTTCTATAGCTGACTTATTTTCTATTGAATCAGGTTGAGTGGAAAATACAGCTAGCCATGAGTTAAAGTCTTTAACATCTGCTTCAACCTTTTCATTATCTACTTGTGATAGCCTTACTTCGTCTAATTCATTCTCTGCCTCAGACTTTATAAACTCTTTTTGTTCAACTTGGTTTACAAGTTTTTCTCTTTCCAATAGCTCTATGCCGGCTGGTAGAATATTATTCTGTATAGGGGCTTCCGTCTCAAATAATATACTTTCATCTGTATCAAATGTTTCGATACTCGCCTTTAAGACACCTAGCTCCAGAATATCTTCCACCTTAGAGATACTATTAGCTTCTTCAATAAATGAATCTTGTATATCTAGATCATCGCTATCTTCATTTATCTCCTGAACTACTACTTTTCTAGTTAGCTTTTCAGCTAGTTCTTCATCTGATAGTATGAGTTCATTTTCAAAATCTATCTCAATAGATTCAACTTGGAGGTGAATTGACTCCAGCTCTACACTTGTTAAATCAAAGTCAATGGCTTCTAGGTCAGATTTCATGAAAATTTCCTCTTTGATTGAATGTTCTTCAATAGATGAATCTTCATCTAATTCTATAGTTTGGTCATTTATAATTCGACTTTTCTCTTCTTTACTCAATTCTTCAAGTTCAGATACTATAATATCTGCATCGTTAAATGGTACTTCAGGTTCAGAAGAAATATCTATAGGTTGATCTATATCCTCTTCAGTTAGTATAGGCTCCATGGAGTGCTGCTGGAAAATATGAATATATTGATTTAATTTCTGTTTATTAAATCCAAAAAAATTGTGGTCCTGTCCATCGTTATCTAGATTCTGGCTATGGGTGAGGATGCACGCCACTCTTGGCAATTGGTAAAATGGATACTCTAGCAGTATAGCCTCCACCGATTCTGGCGGCAGCTCTAGATATTTTAAAATAGGTAAAGGAAGCGTCGTATTTACCATGTGGAGAACATTTTATTAAAAACAGAATTGGCAAGATTCACGGAAATGCTTCTTATAAAGAGGTCTTCTTTTCCCGTAATATCGTTGTCATAGACCTCAAAATTAGTAAATGACTGTGTCCATTGTACTTTCTTGTCGGATACCACATCTTGAAATTCTATTTGTACGGTGATATCTAATCTATATTTATTGGAGAACCCTCCAGTGGTAGGGACTTGGGGTGTGATGCGATAGTCTAAGATATATCCCTTGAGCTGATAATCACCTCCTCCATCGATTACTTTGAGTCCTCCATCTCGGGTCATTTTATTTCTCAGTTCTTGATTGAAAATATTATCAATACTAGACCACGCATTAGGGGCCTTGTTTTGAATATATTCTATTGAGATAGTCTTTACTTCTGCAGGCACACTAGCCCCCGAAAAGGAATATACTCCGCAGGAATTTAGCGCGGACAATAGAATGGGGAAGAAGAGGATGAATATTTTTTTCATTCTTCGATATCGTAATCAATAATTTTTCTGTATAAGGTTCTCTCGCTGATACCCAGTTCTTCAGCGGCATATTTGCGCTTGCCTTTGTGCTTTTTGAGTGCAGATATGATAAATCGTTTCTCCATATCAATTAGGTTTAAATTCTCAGGCACATAGTCTCCATTTATAGGTTTAGTCATGGAGCTATTCCGCTCTGGCAGTTCTATGACATTAGGAGTATAGCTTCCGCCAGTTCTGACCTGCGGAAGATAGCGCTCTGTGCCTACAATGCGTGTATCTTGATCACCTGTAAATTCTTCAAAGTTTGTTGGGGTATTTTTCGTCAGTTCGAAAAACATCCGCTTCATCTCGTTGATGTCTTGTTTTATATCTACGAGCATTTTTAGGGTAATTTCATTGCCTATTTGGCCGAAATCATTGGTAGAATTGACTCCAATATTAAGTGAGGTATTATGATTAGGTATAAATCGAGCGATGTCTTCTGGATACAAAGTATCTGAATCTGTGAGAATACTTACTTGCTCCGCTACACTTTTTAGTTGTCTAATATTGCCCGGCCAGCGGTACTTGAGGATAAGATCTCTGGCTTCTTCCGTAAGATTTGGTGGTTGGATTTTATTTTTTTCACAGAAATCGACAGAAAATTTTCTAAATAGTAAGGCAATATCATGCCCTCGCTCTCTGAGCGGCGGCACAATGATTGGCACCGTATTGAGCCGATAGTATAGATCTTCTCTGAATTTGCCTCGCTGCACGGCATCTAATAAGTTTACATTAGTGGCGGCGATCACTCTCACATCAGTTTTTAGCACCTGCGATGCACCTACTTTGATATACTCGCCATTTTGCAATAGCCTGAGAAGTCTAGACTGAGTGCCTAACGGCATTTCTGCTATTTCATCTAAGAAAATCGTACCTCCATTGACCGTTTCGAAATATCCTTTCCTAGTATCTGTAGCACCTGTAAAGGATCCCTTTTCGTGTCCGAAAAGTTCTGAATCAATAGTTCCTTCTGGTATAGCACCGCAGTTTATGGCTATAAATGGACCATGTTTGCGTGGACTGAGTTGGTGAATAATTTTTGAAAAGACCTCTTTTCCTACACCACTTTCCCCTAAAATGAGCACAGTCAAATCAGTGGGAGCTACCTTCTCAGCGGTAGCCAATGCATAGTTTAGGACAGGGGAATTGCCTATAATGTCAAATTTATTTTTTAGTGCTTGCAGTTCCAACATATTACAAGTCGATTTTTCTAATTACATTGCCAAATAAAGTCACTTGAGTACAATCCGCAATTTCTACCTCTACATAGTCTCCTATATTCCATCTATCTTTAGTGATGACTACTTTTTTGTTCCCATCCGTTCGGCCTACTAGCTGCTGATCTGAGCGTCGAGCCGTATATTCTAAAAGCACGATTTGTTTGGTGCCAATTTGCTCTTTATGGCGCTGCAGCGCATGCTGATTTTGTTTGGCTATAATTTCTTCTAGTCTTCTTTTTTTGACATCTTCTGGTATGTCATCTTTAAACTTCTTAGCTGCCAAGGTTCCAGGTCTTTCACTATAGAAAAACATATAATTGAGATCATAGACTACCTCATCCATAAGGCTCAGCGTTTCTTGATGCTCGGCTTCCGTTTCTCCACAGAATCCTGCTATAATATCAGAGGAAATAGCACAATTGGGCATATGTTTACGTATCGCCGCAATCCTATTTAAATACCATTCTCTACTATATGTCCTATTCATGCGGTCTAATACCGAACTGCTGCCACTCTGTACCGGTAGATGGATATAGTTGCAAATATTGGCGTATCGCCCCATAACCTCTAGCACATCATCACTCATATCTTTAGGATGAGAGGTAGAGAAGCGCACACGAAGGGAAGGGGATACCTTGGCTACCATTTCCAGTAGTTGTGAAAAATTAATGACACCTTCTTCATATTTAGCATCTACTAAATTTTTACCTTTTAGTTTTTCATTTTCTGTCCAGCGGTAGCTATCTACATTCTGTCCAAGAAGAGTCACTTCTTTATATCCTTGCGCAACCATTTCTTTGGCTTCATGCACTATCGTATCTGCAGGTCTGCTGCGTTCGCGCCCGCGCGTGAATGGCACTACACAGAAGGCACACATGTTATCACAGCCTCGCATAATGGAAATATAACCAGTCACTCCATTGGAGCTATAGCGCACTGGCGCTATATCGGCATAGGTTTCTTCTCGACTCAGTAGCACATTGACAGCTTTTTGTCCACCATCTACATCGCTTATCATTCTAGGTAAATCTCGGTAGGTATCTGGACCTGCCACCAGGTCTACTAGTTTTTCTTCATCTATTAGCTTTGATTTCAAACGCTCTGCCATGCAGCCGAGTACTCCTACCACAAGACCTTTCTTAATCTTTTTCAAATGATTGAGCTGCGTCAATCTATTTCGGACGGTCTGCTCTGCTTTATCACGGATAGAACAGGTGTTGAGAAATATTAAATCGGCTTCTTTTTCATTATCCGTTCCTTGAAATCCCGATTGATTGAGAACTGCGGCGACGATTTCACTATCACTCACATTCATCTGACAGCCGTAGCTCTCTATATAATATTTTTTTGTATTGGATGCAGGAATGTCAGTCTCTCTTCCTTTGGAAGAAATGATGACATCATTTTCTAATAAATCGCTGTGATATATCTGTTCGCTCATGAATCTATCCCTAAATTTGGGACAACAAAGATAGTAAAAAAATATGACAAAATGTCAAGAATTCAATAGTAAATATTCTGCAAATACTAAACATTGCGTATTGAAGGCCCTAATCTTTTAATATTCCTTGGATAACCATTTGATTTAAAGAGTATTGAGCGTATTCCCAAAGTAATTTTGATCCTTTATCTATGACTTTATTTTTATCAAATACCTGCTTTCTTTTTACGCCATGTTCATTCCATGTTGTCCCTTGATTTAAACAATTCGAAAGCATTGGCTGCAAGCGATCTATACTTCCTGCAAATAAAGCTTCTGATGTTTTTTTCTCTTCAAATTCTAGCCAGAGTTCAAAAAATTCATTTTTTTGATCGTCCGGGAGCAATCCAAAAATACGTTCGGCTGCTAGTTTCTCTTTTTCAAAAATGTCCTCTCTATGCTCAGCATAGAGAAAGGTATCTCCTGCATCGATTTCCACTATATCGTGAATAAGTAGCATTTTTATTACTTTGAATATATCAATCGGTTCATTGGCGTGTGGAGCCAATACCATAGCCATCATACATATATGCCACGAATGCTCCGCATCGTTTTCATATTTTTCTCCAGAATAGGTTTTTGATTTGCGATAAATAGATTTCACCTTATCTATTTCAATAAGGAAGTCCATTTGTTTTAACAAATTCAAATCTGTTTTCATTTCCCTTAGTTTCTGATTTTTATATTTTACTCCATACAATTATACCCCACACAACCACAGCGAAAACAGCCAATACTATTACCGCTCCTGCGGCGCAGTCTTTTGCGACTTTGGCTAATTCGGATAATTCTGTGGTAGATAAATCGACGACTGATTCGATGGCGGTATTCACTAATTCAGCAAAAAATACTAAAGCGGAGAGAATAAGGCAAATCATCCATTCCATTTTTTCAAATCGGAAGTAGAAGGCAGACATGAGCATAAAAATAAATCCGAGGAGATGGATTCTGAAATTAGCTTGTGTTCTAAAACAATAAGAAATCCCATTCCAAGCGTATTGAAAAGATTTAAGAAGTCGCATATCGCATCATTTTTTTTTACTGTCCAATACTATAGTTACAGGGCCCTCATTGACCAAACTCACTTTCATATCCGCACCGAAAATTCCTTTCTCTACTTCTTTACCTGTTTCTGTCGAAAGTCTAGAACAAAATTCTTCATACATTTTCTTCGCTATATCGGGCGCTGCTGCTTCCAAATAGGAAGGGCGGTTTCCTTTTTTTGTATTGGCATAGAGTGTAAATTGACTTATGACCAAACAATTACCATCAATTGATTTTAGATCTAAATTCATTTTTCCTTCTGGGTCAGAAAAGACTCTGAGCTGAGAAATTTTCCCTACGAGATAGTCCATATCTTCTTTGGTATCCTCCTGACCTATACCAAGTAGAATAAGAAATCCCAGGCCTATTTCGCCTTCAATTTTTCCATCCACGGCCACTGCAGCATGGCCTACTCTTTGAACTACAGCGCGCATATCTATCGTTTGATCCAGTCCCGTTTTTTCAATTCCCAACTCTTCGCTTGCTCTCGAATATCCTCTATGATACCTAGATAATTTCCATACCGCCATGGACTGATATGGCCAGATCTAATGGCCTCTATGACTTTACAATCAGGTTCATTTAGATGTAGACAATTATGAAATTTGCATTGGTTGAGATAAGGGGTAAATTCTCTGAAAAAATCTTTCAACTCATATTCTTCGGTATGCAATATGCCGAACTCTTTGATGCCCGGGGTATCTATAATTTCCGCATGATATGCTTTCAATCGAAACATTTCAGAAAACGTAGTCGTATGCATTCCCTTTTCATGTACCTTAGATATATCACCTATCTTGAGATTGAGTGAGGGGTCTAGTTCATTTAGAAGGCTAGATTTGCCCACTCCAGAATGCCCAGAAAATAAAATACGTTTATTCGCGATTATTTGTTTCAACTCTTCTATACCTTCACCGGTGATGGTCGAGGTACATAATACGGTATATCCAATTTTACTATAGGTATTGATCCAGTCATTGAGAATGGTGCGATCCTTTTCTCTGAGGTCATCTACTTTGTTGATCAGGATCATAGTAGGTATACGATAGGCCTCCGTAGATACTAAAAACCGATCTATAAATCCAGTGGATGTCCTTGGTTTTTTGATAGCTCCTACGACTACCGCTAGGTCAATATTAGCCGCAATGATATGCCGCATGGCTTTTCTCTTCGGGCTCTGGCGAATCACATAGTTTTTTCGTGGTTCTATCTCGCTGATGACATAGTCTCCGAGCTCAGTCTCTATCGACACGATATCACCCACGGCTATAGGATTGGTATCTCGGCTACCTTCCGCTCTGAATATACCTTTCAGGCGAGCCTCAAGTTCTAGATTTTTTTCATAGATATAGACCTGATACCAGATTCCAGTAAATTTGACGACGACTCCTTTCAATGCGGGGGATTTTTTCAATATATTATCGCATAACTACATGAATGGACAACCAGTCTAGAATATTTTCGAATAATTCTTCTCGACACAGGTCATGATGCAGCTCGTGGTAGCCATTCTCATAGGATATGAAATCTATTTTCGCATTCCCCTGAGAAAATTTTTGTGAAGCTTCATGGCTCGTCAGCATATCTCCACTCCCATGAAAGACTAAGGTAGGTATATAGAATTCCTTTGCCTTCTCTACCATCTTCATTCCCTTTAGATAGAGTGGAAAAAACAAGGCGGGTGTGATTCTGCCATGTACTAGTTTATCTGATTTATAGTTCTCTACCTCTTCAGGTATGCGACTGATATAGGCGGGATTTAGATTGGTCGTATCATGAAATGGAGGATAAATTTTATACATAAGCTTGCCTAGAAAGTATTTAAATACATTCGGCTTGATCGCTAATTTCAACCATGGAGAGGATAGTATCAGTGACTTCACCAGGGGCTTGCGCTTGAGCACATAATTGGTCAAAATATTTCCGCCCATACTATGGCCATAAAGGATAATGGGCTTTTCAGGAAAATCCTGTTTGACCTTTTCTAAGAATAAATCTAGTACGTTATAAAAATCTGAAAATTTATGAATATGCCCGCGCTTGCCATAGCTCAATCCATGACCTGGCAGATCCAGCGCACAGACAGCATAGTTATATCTATTAAACTGGCGCGCCCATGACTCATATCTACCTGAATGCTCTCCTAATCCATGAATAAGAACGATATTGGCATTGCTCGTCTCTCCCGAAAAATACTGATAATGGATTGGTTGATCATTATAAAAAAGAAAATTTTTTGTCATTTTGTATAGCTAATGAAACAAATGTAAGAGAATTCATGTTATTCCCGATGTAAAAATACAACAGAAAATTTGGATTTAGAGTTTCTTTCGAGTCGATATTCCCTCTATCATTTAGAACACTTTTTTTGCTACCTGATGGAGGATGTCAATGTGTCTCCAGACTTGAGGCATAAGGTGAGACTCTGTTTCCAGGAGGCGGTCACTAATGCCGTGGTACATGGAAACCAGTATGACGAAAAAAAATACGTACATATTTCCCTCATTCAAGATACAGATAAACTCATTCTGAAAATAAAAGATGAAGGCCAAGGCTTCGATTTAGACCAAACCCACAATCCATTGGAAAAAACTAATTTAAACTTACCCGGAGGCAGAGGTATTTTCCTTATCAAAGAGTATGCAAATTTCTTGGATTATACAGAGGAAAATACGCTCGTTATCGAGTTTGGGCTATAAAGAGAAATTATATCCTATTCGATGCAGTCAAAGACTGCATTGAATATGGATACTTTAATTACTTCTTTCTATTTCCAACTAAATTTTCCACCTTTTCTATTTCGATATAGGCTTTTAAGTCTGAAACATATTTTTCGAATGCCTTAATTCCAATTTTTGTTACGGAGCAAATAGTGACCGGATAATTATTTTTAAAGCCCTTTGTTACTTTAATATACTTAGCTTCTTTTAGTTTATCCAATTGCAAACTGAGGTTGCCAGCACTGGCATTGGTTTGTTCTTTTAGATACACAAATTCGGCACTTTCTAGGCCCATTAAAATGCTAATAATGGCCAAACGCAGCTGAGAGTGTAAAATGGGATCTAACGTATTAAACAATGGCTTTGGTATTTTTCATTAATAAGCCAGGGATAAGGCAAATAGATAATACGCCGATAGCCGTGATGAGGAATTTATAATCCATCGTTACATTGGGTATAAATACCGCCAATAGCATAGACAAGGCTCCACCTATGATTAAAGGCTTAAACTTTGTCATGCCACCAATGATAAAATTGACTACGCCAAACATTAATAATATCCCCAAACAAAACCCATCCATGATATGGCCAGGATTGCCAATAAAAATCGCACCTAGGCCTATGCTAGCGCCTACCCATGCATACATGTATAGTTTTTCGTTTATAGGCACTACGGTTTCATTTTTATCATCTTTTCGCGATTGAAGAAATGAAAGAATACCACCTACTGCAAACAAGATAGGCAAGGCATTTGCTATACTGGCTGTTGTTTCATTCGGAAAACGAAAAACGATAAAATTAGCTATTAAAACAATTAAGAGCACTGTACCCCATATGATGTAATAGTTTGAGGCGCCTGTTTTTTGATTAGCTGCCTGCTTCAATGACTGTTCTATGATATATATACTATCTTCTGTTGTTAACTTTTCTTGATTCATGATGAGTAATATTTAATTTAGTTACAAATGTAATATAGTTAATTTTATTAACTATAATTATTTTATAAAAAACTAAATTTAAGCCGTCTTATTCATTCGTTTTTTTAAATCAAAGATTTAATTCTACTCTGACGCATTCAGAGACTTCTCCGAATTGGGGATTTTGCAAATTCCTTCAACCGCACTCATGAGAAATCGACAATTCTATGGAATATCAGCGGGCTCTATATTTTTGAGAATATCCTCGTTTAGTATATTTAAATTGGCTATTAATAATTATCTATATCATTTTGTTGCTAAAATTTGTTTAGTTCAATGCAATACCCACGACAAATCCTATCCAAGGTTTATTATTGTATATCCATATCTTTCGGTCGGGATTCAGAAGATAATCGTAACCTATAGCCAATCCAAAACTAGCTATGTTTGATTCAATAAAACCAGCAATTCCTGTCTGAATTATCATTCCACTGTATTCATCGGTCTTCTTATTCTGGGTGGTAAAGGGACTGATTAGTGTAGTACCTGGACCTGCAAAAAACCCAAAGTCGTAGCCACGGTTACTAATTTTATGATAACTCCTGCCCAACGGATCTCTTTTGCTCGTTATATGGTAGTAGTCATACCTCCAGCCAACATATAAAGCCATGTTTAAGTCTGTTGTCAACTGCGCAGGTAACCCATAAACAGATGGGCGGTATTTTAAAATAATTGAAGTGATATCAATATCAAGACCTTGCTTCTTAAAAACCATCGGATTCAATATAAGACTGTCAGATATTGTATTTAATGGGATAGTCAAAAATTGTTTTTTATCCGTTTGACGTTTTATGTGATGATATATATCTATCTTTTCATCTGTAACATCTAAATAAACACCTTGGGCTTTTATAGTATCAGATTTCAATTTGTAATATCCACTGTTTAAACCATGAAGTGAAGCTTTTTCCAATGTATTGCAAGAAGAGAAAACTCCAATAACCCAAATTGCAATAACAATGTATTTACAACTTCTATTAATAAATAAACCGAATAATTTAAAGTGTTTCATTTGATCAAATTCTCTATAAATAATTCATTTGTTTAAAAATAAAGTTGGAGTTTATAATTGGCTATAACTCTATAGTATACGAAATTAATCGAACTATAATTAAAATTGTATAATTTTTACTTTTGATTATTTATATCTATTAAAATCAGTGGTATACACAAATATATTAGTTGCGTATTCTATACTAGTTAGAATCAGTTATGGTTGTGCATATTTACTAGGTAAAGTTTCGTAATATCATAAAAAAAGCCTCCAGGATTATGAAGGCTTTTGTATTAGTTAAAATAAACTTATTGACTAGTTATCTTGAGGTTTATTATCTGGTCTAGGAAGTAAGACTTTACGACTCAGCTTGTACTTGCCTGTTTTCTTATCGATATCGATCAGTTTTACCTGAATAGGATCTCCTATTTTGAGCACGCCATCCATGGTGTCTAATCGTCTCCACTCTATCTCAGATATGTGAAGAAGACCTTCTTTGCCAGGTAGTATTTCTACAAAAGCACCGAAGTCTACTATGTTTTTCACCACGGCATCATATATTTCACCAACCTCTGGTCTAGTAGTGATTCCTTTGATTTTCTTGGTAGCAGCGGCTATATCATCGGCGTTATTCGCAAATATCTGCACATAGCCTTTATCTTCTCTCTCCTCGATCGTGATGGTCGTATTGGTTTCTGCCTGCAGACCTTGAATGATTTTACCGCCTGGGCCTATAATAGCGCCTATGAATTCCTTATCTACTACTATCTCTACTAGTCTAGGAGTATGCGGTTTCAATTCAGGATTGGAAACGGCAATCGTTTTATTCATTTCATTGAGTATATGGGTGCGGCCCTCTTTCGCCTGATTCAAAGCCTCCATTAATAACTCTGCGGATAAGCCATCAATTTTGATATCCATTTGACAAGCAGTAATCCCTTTATTAGTACCTGCTACTTTGAAATCCATATCACCGATATGATCTTCATCTCCTAGTATATCTGATAATATAGCGTAGTTTCCTTTGTCATCTGTGATAAGGCCCATAGCTATACCAGACACACCACTCGTAAGCGGTACACCGGCATCCATCATCGCTAGACTACCTGCACAAACCGAAGCCATAGATGAGCTGCCATTAGATTCTAGTATATCCGATACGATACGTATAGTATATGGGAAATTGGGATCAAGGGCTTTTTCCAAGGCTCTTTGAGCAAGGTTTCCATGGCCTACTTCTCTTCTACCTACACCTCTGTATGCATGTGCTTCGCCTGTAGAGAAGGAAGGGAAGGTGTAATGTAGTATGAATTTCTTGCTGTCTTGGAATATAGCACCATCTATGCTCTGCTCGTCCATTTTAGTACCCAAAGTTACTGTGGTCAGTGATTGTGTCTCACCTCTAGTGAATACTGCCGATCCATGTGGGGATGGGAGATAGTTGATTTCTGACCAGATAGATCGCACATCCTTCATACCTCTGCCATCTAGTCTCGTTTTATCATCTAGTATGACTCTTCTTATCGCTTCTTTCTTTGTTTTGCCATAATAGAATTTAATTAAAAATTCGTTCGCTAGTTCTTCTTCTGTCAATGTAGCCTTACATTCTGTCAATATAGCATCAAATGCGGCGCTGCGCACATCTTTGCCACTTGCAGATTTCGCTACTTCTTGGATTTTAGCATACGAAAAGTCTTTGATTTTTTTGTATAAATCTAAATCACTTTTTTCATGTGAATATTCTCTCTTCTGCGTCTTTCCTGCAGCGGCTTCTAGTTCTTTCTGTACTCGGCAGTGAACTTTAATCGTCTCATGGGCGAATAAAATAGCATCGGCCATTTCTTTTTCAGAGATTTCTTTCATTTCACCTTCTACCATCATAATATCCTTCTCGGTAGCGGCTATGATCATATCGATGTCGCTATTGGCTAGATCTTTTTGGTCAGGATTAATGACATATTCGCCGTTGATTCTACCTACTCTTACTTCACTCACTGGACCATTGAATGGGATATCTGAAACCATGATAGCGCAGCTAGACGCTAGACAGGCTAGTGTATCTGGCATTACTTGATCATCTCCGCTGATTAAAGTTACCATGAGCATGGTATTCGCATGATAGTCATCTGGGAATAGTGGACGACAGGCTCTGTCTATCAATCGTGATATGAGTATTTCATAATCACTCGGTCTCATTTCTCTTTTTAGAAAGCCACCTGGGAATCTTCCTGTACTGGCGAATCGTTCTCTATAATCTACTGTCAAGGGAAGAAAATCTACATTCTCTCCAGCTTTATAATCTGACACTACAGTAGCCATAATCATGGTGTTTCCTTGTCTTACGACGACAGAGCCATGTGCTTGCTTGGCTAATTTACCTGTTTCTATGGTGATCTCTTGTCCATTTGCATGAACTATTTTCTTATTAACTATATTCATCTTTTATTTCTTTATTATTTACAAAAAAAGCCGACAAATGTTAACTTATCGGCTTATAAATCAATTCAACACCTGAATAGCTTGAATTATCTTCTTAATTTCAATTTAGCTATAATCTCTCTGTATCTATTGATATCAGATTTAGCTATATAGTTGAGTAATTTCTTTCTTTGTCCTACCAGCTTCACGAGTGAAAGCATTGTGTTTTTGTCATTTTTCTGACCTCTAAGGTGCTCAGTCATACTAGATATACGCTCGGTAAGCATTGCTACCTGTACTTCTGATTTTCCTGTGTTAGTTTCTGCACCACCATGCTCTAGTGCTAATTCTTTTATTCTTTCTGATGTTAAAGCCATATTACTTTAAATTTTACTTTTTCTTTTATGAGGGTGCAAATATAGTACTTATTTTTTGAATTTCAATGAGTTTTTTAGTCCAATGCTATTTTTTGAGAATATATTGTATGGTTTATCTTTATTTTAACTATATAAATCCCTTTTGATAGCGATGATAAATCAATGATTTCATTTGGAAAATGCCTCGTGTTTATTAGCCTAGTACCCTCTAGACTGTATATTTCAATATTGGCTATATCATAGGTATTCAATAGTTTAAATAATTTATTCTGAACGGAAGTTAATTGAGGAAGATTTTTGTTCATTTGTGATATACTTCCTGTTGTGGGAGAATTACGAACATCTCGAATAATTTTATTTGAACTGGCAGGATTAGGCAAAGCCCCAAACTGATTGGAATACATCCAACAGGTGACCGTGTCGCTATTTTTTAAGGTAGAAGTAATATAGGTATCTTCAAAGCCTTTAGGGCCTATATTTTTACTATTGACCTTCCATTGATATTCTGGTGTGGAGCCACCATTAGTAGGAAATGCTTTAAAGGTAAGTACCTCATTGGGATTTTTATCGTCTAAGACAGAAGGACTTATAATCCTAATCTCCACTTGAGCTAGATCAGAAGTAGTCAATTCATCAAAGCTGTAGGTAAATTTACTGCTAGGTTTGTCGCCAGAGGTTCCATTGTCATTATTCACGGCATTGAGGTAGGCCTCTAGTGTTACGGTTCCGCTACCTTTAGCAGGAGCATTCCAGCGCGCTGAAACTTGAAATTTACCTGAAGTGCCTGATATTTTCTGCTTGTGCTCCCATATATTTCCAGATAATTGGCAATCTGCCGAAGGATTTGAAAAACTGCCCTTTCCTCCATGGCTCATCTGAAATCCAAATCGATTCAATGTGCCAGAATTGGAGCCATAAATGGTAATAATATAAGGGGTGGCAGGAGAATATTTAACCATTTTATCTAGATTGGCCACATCTCTCAGTATGACGCTATCTATGGTAGTAGAGTTGCTAGAGCCGCTATGACAATTGTTGCAATTAAAATTGGAGCTTCCGGCTCCAGAAGAATTACTGCTATACAGTGTCCACAATAAAATAGTGGCAGCTAAGACATATAGGTGCTTTAGTTTCATCTTGTGATATATTTTAGTCTTTATCTTTCAAGAAATAGTCGATAATAGAACTGGTTAATGCAAAAATAATGCTGAATGCAAATGTGTATTTCCAATTGGTGAATTCAAATGAATCGACTAATTCATCTGCAAAATAAACAATAATGAAATTAACGACAAAAGAGAATAGGCCGAATGTCAAACAGTTTAAAGGAAAAGTAAATAATTTTAAAATAGGTTTAACGAAAGTATTCAAAATGACAAGGGCTGCGAGAAAAACGACTATAGACTTAAAATCATTAGGATTAGTGACACTTATATATTGTCCATTATTATAAAAGACCACAAAAAGGCTCAGAACAGCTGTTAGTATTAGAAATTTAATAATAAAATTCATATATGGACGATTTACCAGAACAAATATAGCTTTTATTTTATTTTTGCTTCATCATATAAAATAATGTAATGATCGAAAAAAATGTGCACCCAGAGAGTTTAATGATGACGCTGGGTTATAACCCGGAGTGGTCAGAAGGTAGTGTCAAAACACCTATTTTTCAGACTAGTACCTTTGTATTCAAATCTGCCGAGGAGGGTAAGCGGTTTTTTGAAGTCATTACTGGCAAGAAGGCCTTGGAGCCGGGTACGACTAACGGATTAGTTTACAGTCGATTTAATAATCCAAATTTAGAGATAGTAGAAGGCCGATTGGCCGTATATGAAAAAGGTGCCGAAGATGCCTGCGTATTTGAAAGTGGTATGGCGGCTATCTCCACGGTGATGTTAGAGTTTATGCGTCCGGGTGAAGTGGTTTTACATTCTAATCCACTCTATGGTGGCACAGATACTTTTTTCAAAGCTATTTTATCTCGCTATCATATCGGCTCGCATGGTTTTATGCCAGGAGATAAAGAAGCGGATATATTGAGTGCCATAGAGGCGGCAGGGATTAAAGATAAAATTTCGGTCATATTCGTAGAGACCCCGGCTAACCCAAATAATGTGCTAATTGATATAGCCATGTGTGTATCTATAGCTAAAAAGCTATCTACACAAGATAAAAAGATTCTGGTAGTAGCTGACAATACTTATATGGGCCCAATTTGGCAGCATCCTATACCTATGGGTGCAGATATATGTGTTTACAGTGCTACCAAATACTTAGGGGGTCATAGTGATATAGTAGCAGGTGCATGCATGGGAAGTAAGGAGCATATAGCCCGTATCAAAAAAATGAGAAATAATCTGGGTGGAATGAGCGGTCCTCATACAGCTTGGTTATTGACTAGAAGTTTGGAAACTTTGAAACTAAGAATGGACAAGCAATGTGAAAATGCGAAAGTGTTGGCTAAGTATTTGCGAAGTCATCCTAAGGTCGAAAGAGTTTATTATTTCGATCAGTTTGAAGATGTAGAGCAGGAGAGATTATATAAGGCACAGTGTTCTGAACCAGGCGCTATGATATCTTTTGATGTCAAAGGTGGTGAAGCAGAGTGCTTTAAATTCTTGAATAAACTGAAATTGATCAAGCTAGCAGTGAGCCTAGGAAGTACAGAGAGTTTGATTCAGCATCCTTATTCCATGACGCATGCAGGTGTTCCAGAGGATATTAAAGCAAAAATTAATGTCACGGATAAACTAATTCGATTTTCCGTAGGAGTAGAAAATCCGCAAGATTTGATATCAGATATACAACAAGCTTTTAACTAAACAATTTAATGGTGAAAATTAGTGTTGTCGTTCCTTGCTATAATGAAGAATCAGTTATTGTAGAAACGAACAGTCAGCTCAATGCAGTTTTATCTACCCATTTCCAAGAATATGAAATCCTTTATGTAAATGATGGGAGTAAAGATAAAACCAAGGAATTGCTCATTTCCTTTAAAGGCAGTTTTCCAAATATAAAGTCCATACATTTCTCTAGAAATTTTGGTCATCAGCCGGCAGTTTCTGCAGGAATTAAGTATGCTACAGGAGACTACATTATTATCATAGATGCCGATCTTCAAGATCCTCCTGCCTTAATTCCCGACATGGTGAAGAAGGCAGAAGAAGAAAATGCGAATGTAGTATATGCTGTGCGTAAGTCCAGAATGGGAGAATCTTGGTTTAAGAAAATGACAGCCAAGTACTATTATCGATTGATTAACTCTATGTCTGAAACCCAATTGCCTCTTGATACGGGGGACTTCAGGCTTATTGACAGAAAGGTGGCCGACGCATTTAATAATATAGAAGAGAAACAGAAGTATATTCGGGGAATTATTACTTGGATTGGTTTCAAACAAGTGCCCATAGAATATGATAGAGAAGAGCGATTCGCAGGGGAAACGCATTATCCACTTACAAAAATGATTCAGTTTGCGATGCGCGGCCTGTTGTATTTCTCCAAAAAACCACTAACCTTAGCTACAAATCTTGGTTTAACATTGGTCGCATTGAGTGTTTTATTTTTTATTGCTCAGTTTATAAAGTGGATATTTTATCCTGATACATTTGAAATTGGTTGGATGTCAATTTTTGGGTCAATTATTTTCTTCGGAGGCATTCAAATGCTTTCAATGGGGGTATTGGGAGCCTATATTGGCAATATCTTTGATGAGATAAAGAATAGACCGGAATATATAATTGATGAGATAAATTAAATCATTATGAAAAGGATTTTGAGCTGGTTTGAAGAAAAGTCATTACTCCCCTGGCTCATTTTTCCATTAGTTGTCTGCCTTGTTTCTTGGATTCACTTTTATCTCACTGGCAGTTTATTGGCAGATGATAGTCCGGTTAATCCTATTTCGCTTCGGTTAGTATTGTTAACGATTATTTGCGGATCATTTTTATACTATTATATTCGATTATATTATATTTTCAATTCATCTGATAGGATAAAATTGAATTTTAATATTCGCAAATTAAGTTATTTCCTTTTACTCATTAGCGTTTTCACTCTACCAATATTTAGTAATGATTTTTTTTCATTGTTAGGTTATGCGGATGCATTTGTAAATGGACACAATATCTATACCAATTTTAATGCCAACAGTCAAACAGAATATGCTGCCCTTATTAATCCAATGTATCAAAAATTAAATTGTAAATATGGTCCAATAAATATGTTAGTCATGCTACCATCGGTGATATGGAATCAGCACTCTGTCATGACTAGTATATTTTTAAGCAAGGGTGTTTTGTTCCTCTTCGGGATTTTTTATATAGAGTTTTCTTTGAAACTTTCTAATCTTATATCAGATAAGTTTAAGTTTATTCTATTGTTATCTCCTGTTTGGTTTATTCAGGGTGTAGGACAATTTCACCTGGATATTATTGGCGTTTGTTTTGTCCTTATCGGTTATTATTATTGTTATAAAAATAAGAATTGGATTGGCATTTTTTTTCTAGTACTAGCTGTATTGAGTAAAATTACTTACCTAATCTTCCTGTGTATTCCTTTTTTATTGCTACTAGAAAGGGAGAAAAAAATAAACATTCCTGTTTGGTTGCATTATGGTTTTATTAATTTAATTTATTTGTCTCTAATTGGTTATTTGGTTTACGCCCCTTTTATAGATAAGTGGGACGATGTGCTAGCACCTATAAGGGCTATGAATACAGAAAGACCATCTAGTACCATGGCAGATATTGGGGCTTATATGCTACTTCTTTGGAATAATGACTTTAAAGTGAATTATACTATTACGATGACAGTGTTTAAATATTTAGGTCTACTAATTATGCTCGGCATTTCAGTGATTTATTTTAAAAATTACCCAAAGAAGTATAGTCATAGAATACTCCTCTTATCTATTTTTATCACGTTGATTCTAGTATATTCTCACAGATTTCTACCCTGGTATTTAATGGTAGTGCCATTATTTTTATATTTAGGTGATAGAAATGATTGGTTAAAATGGTTTTTACTAATATCTTTTGTTTCTATGTATCAGGACTTCGCGATTTTCATGCAGACAGACTGGTTAGGAGGCGAGATAATGATGGTCATGGCTACTATCATTACTGTAGGGTTGTATTTTTATAATTTTACTTCGCGGATTAAATATGAATAAGGAATATAAATTTCTAATAGCGCCTATCATCTTTCTAATTCTTTCTTGGTTAAAGTACTTGGATACATTTACTATTCAAGTAGATGACAATTTTTTTAGCAGTGCACCTAAAATAATAGGCAACTATGTTTTAAGTTTCGGAGCCTTGGTTTATAGTTTTTATTTATTTGGCAAGCACTATTTAGCCAATGATACATTTTTAAGTTTTTATAAATTAAATATTTTTTTAGCTATTATCTGTTTTTTCACTCTACCGATGTATAGCAGTGACATTTTTTCAATATTAAGTTTTGGCACTGATGATAACTTTAATTCACTGATATATTCTGCATATAAACTAGACCCAACAAATATTTATTACGAATATGTTTATAAGCTATATAGAATGGTTCCATGCGTATACGGACCATTAAATATTTGGCTTTCAAAATTATGCCAGATTAGCACTCATTCTCCTCTTATCAATTTGTTTAGCATCAAATTTGTTTTTTTCATCTTCCACCTTGGATTCATATACATTTATAATTTTATTTCTATACATTTTGATTCCAAAGTTTTTGAACTGAATTCTATTCGTTGGGTACTTTTGTTTCCTCTTGTTTGGTTTCAAGGATTTATGCAGTTGCACAATGATATCTTAGCGCTTTTTTTCGCATTAGCAGGTACCCTCTTACTTTTCAAGCATAATAGATTGGTTTTGTCATTTCTATTCTTTACTCTGGCATTTAGCATTAAGTTTAACTTCATTATAATATTTGGAATTTATCTTGTCTATTGGTTTGATCAGGGACATAAAATAAAGATTGCAAATTTGCTTCTAGGTATTCTATTGAGTAGTCTCTTTTTGATTTTAATTTATATGCCATTTATTAAAGATTATAATGATGTTTTGGAACCAGTTGCCGTAATCTCAAAAATGGGAACACATGGATCTATTAAAGACATTCTAAAGCTTCTAGAATCCTCACTCAGTTTAAATTGGATAATAAAGTTTTATGATATTATTTTAGTGATTTTCATTTTCGGACTCTTCTATTTTCGATATAGAATGAAAGTTAAAACTAGTTGGCTACAAATTGTTTTAACTCTATCAGTCATTGTGATTAGCCTATATGCTCATCGATTCTTTCCTTGGTATCTGTTATTAATTATCTTCTTTTTACACTTTAAGTTTCCTCAGAGTCTGGATTGGTGGAAGTGGTTGATTTTTATTTCTGCCGCTTATTGTCTGCAGGACCTGAGTGTACAAATACCTCACAAGGATGTTTTGTTTCATTTGAATGTCGCTATAAGTACATTTCTTGGAATGATTGGTATATTTCTATTTTTTCGCCGTCGATTTATCAGGTAGATTCTGCGCATACAAGTATATCTGATCTATCGTCAATAAAATTGAATGGGGTATTTTTTTCTTGATATGCAGTGGTATAGTTTCGAAAACTTTTTCATAGTTTCTATGATTGATTCGAAAACTTTTTCCATAGTCATCAATAGATATGACATAGTTAAAACTACTATCTATATTCGATATATCATTTAATACAACTATTTCACATTTCGGATGCTTCCAAAAGTTAGTTTTTACTTTATCAAATCGTCCGCCAGGATCGAGAGAGTATAGATTATGTTTCAGAGATGCTATTTTTTTCTCTTTCGCAGTATAAGGGTAGAGTCTTAAAAAATTGTATGGCTTAAAAGAATGTATTAGGAAACATGAAGGCAGTAGAAAAAGATTGAAACATAATATAGCTACAAATAAATTATTCTTTAGTTTAGCACTTATATCTATTTTATGATAGCCTATATAACTTATAGGAGCTAACAGGATAAATATTGGAAATAAAAATCTATATTCTTTATGACTTACTATACTATGAACTGCGATAAAAATCCATACGAACCATGAAAAGATTGATTTTTTGTAAGAAAAACTAAAAACTACTAATCCTGTTATTACAAAAAATCCAATCGGGTAAATCAAATTTTTAATTAGCTCAGAAAAATAAAAATACACCGGTTGAATTCCGAAGCTATTAGCTGCACCGTCAATGACGTTACTATAAAAATATCCATATGGACTCCAAATCAAATCGCCATACAACCAATAATTGGAAGTAATTTCTATACAAGTAGATATTAGAAAGCCAATGCCAAATGGAAAATAGTAACTAAGTTTCTGTTTTTTAATGATTAGATCCCAAAGAATAAATATACCTATAAGAATAGCGATGTGTATTCTAATGTAGAATGCTAAACCCCACATTATACCTACAATTAAGTATCTCTTCCAATATCTATTTTTTGTTATAGGATATAAATAGATGAATCCCAGCCAGTATAGAGAAGAGCTAATCGATTCGGAGCTAAAACGAACCATAACGATAGGTAGAATCCAGAATAGCATTACCCATTTATCATAATTAGTATCTTCTATTTGAAATTCATGTTTTATAATTTTTGAAAGTTTAAGAAGTATGAATACAAATAATAAGGCTCCTAAAACTCGACAAATGGATTCTACCAAAAATGGATTAAAAAAAGGTGTAATTAAAAGTGACTTACTTACTATAAAAGCAACGAGAGGTAGAATAGCAGAGCGGATTCTACTATGAAATTCCCAGGCTAATTCACTAGATACTGTATATCCAAGTTTATAGGAAGCATATTCAAAAATTTGATAATGCTCATCTACATGCCAATACCAAAAGGCAATAAAGGCTGCCAAGGAATAAAACAAGTAAAGCCAAAAATTCGAACTATTTGATTTCATACTATTTTATTTGTTCTCGGATCATTCTCTGATAGGTCTTTCCATAAAAGGAATTATCAGTACCACCAGTATTATGGATAAAAAACATAAACTGAACTGAAAGAAAAAGATTGACAAGAATCAATCCATAGATTAGTGCTTTTTTTCTTTGGAGAAGATAGACCGCTAATAACTGAATAAATGGATAGGTAATTATTAAGTAATGGGAATATATTCTAACTCTTAAGAAATATAAAAGTGCATACAATAGAAACGATATAAAAATAAACTGAAATGTTTTATTTGTGTGTAGTCTAGAGAACAATTCAGTCATTTTATTCTGCATAGTATATCGAACTGTATAAAAGATTCCCAGAATAGAAATAACTATAATTGTTGTATATAATATTCCATTCACATAAGTGAAGCAAGAATTAATAATTGGATATTTAAAAAATAAAAATGTATCTGCTTCTAAAGTGTAGAATATGTCTAAGCCCAATCCATCAAAAATATGAAACCAGAGAAAACGGACATCCTTCATATTATTGAAATTGGAGGCTGGTGACGTGCTTTCCGAATTGATTAAATGTAAAATCAATGGAATCATAGGTAATGCTCCCATTGCCCCCCCTAAAACATATGCCTTTAAATTGAGATTTATTGATTTTTTCAGGTGTAGCCAAAATAAAAAAAGCGAAAAAATGAAACATAAAAATATTCCTGATAAGTGAATTTGCCCTATCAAAACCAAAAGAAACGCAAGTAGAAATGCAGTTATAAATTTTGACAGATTCGACCAATATAAATACCAAATCATAAAGCTAAAAGGAGGCAGTATGGATTGAATCCAAATATTTCTTGATAAGATTATAGGTAAAATGGAAACAGATAAGAGACTAAGCGCCCAGTACCAAATGTCCTTTTCATCCCAACCAATTTTTCGATTGATAAAATGAAAAAGAAATACTAGGGACAGTATATTAATGGTAGATACTAACATTGTTAAACCTACAGGAGTCTGATTGAACCATCCTATGAGATAGAACAGCCATACTCCAAGCCCAAAGTTAGGTACATTCCCGCCGCTTAACATACCAATAGGTCTAAAATGTCCTTGATTCCAAAACTCAATTATCCAATCAAGCATAAGCTTTTGATCATATTTAAACTCTATATCATAGGGAAAAGCTAGTCTAAGGAAGCTTCCGATAGTGATACAAAATAATGCTATGTTTTTTGGATTTATCTGGATCATTGAGTTTACAAAAAATCGTCAACTTTTACTTAAATATGGTACTTTTAACATATGAAAAAATTATCTATTATCATCCCAGCTTATAATGAAGGTAAAACCATACATTTGATTTTGGACAAAATTATACAAACCAATCTCATTGATATTGAAAAAGAAATCATTATTGTCAATGATTGCAGTCGCGATGACACAGAAGAAAGTATAAATAGATATATAAATGCCAATCAAGACTTGAATATTCAATATTTCAAACATGAAATCAATCAAGGAAAAGGTGCAGCTATCAATACCGGAATTCACAAGGCTACGGGTGATTTTGTTATCATCCAAGATGCAGATTTGGAGTATGACCCAAATGAATATTCCATTTTGCTTAAACCAATTTTAGATGGATTTGCAGATGTAGTGTATGGAAGCAGATTTATAGGAGGAAATCCGCATCGTATACTATTTTTCTGGCATTCGATTGGGAATCAATTTCTAACATTTATTTCCAATATGTTTACGAATCTCAACCTTACGGATATGGAAACTTGTTATAAATTGTTTAGACGAGAAATCATTCAATCTATTCAAATAAAAGAAAAGCGTTTTGGATTAGAACCTGAAATCACCGCTAAAATTTCTAAGATACCAAAAATCAGAATTTATGAAGTAGGGATTTCATACTATGGCAGAACATATGAGGAAGGCAAAAAAATAGGTTGGAGAGACGGGTTCGAAGCGATTTGGTGTATATTGAAGTACAATTATTTTCGTAAAATATAAATAGCTTCTTTATTGATATTATATGAGTGATTAGATTGGAAAGAGTGCCATGCGACCTCTGGTCTAGAGAAATCCATTCCGCCATTTGCAAAAGTTCTAATAGTGTCTATTTTCGAATAATTTTTAAGGCTTATATTGTAAATTTTTTCAGCCTTTTCATTTCTACCGTAGAGAATCACGAGATCAGGAATGTTACTTACATAGCTATTTTCTAGATTATAATGGCGTATGATTGCATCGGATACATTGATATTACTAATTATTGAATTACTTATTTTAAAACGCTGCGAAAAATATGATAAAAGTAAAGTGTTATTGAATTCAGGAATACTAGCAATAGTTTTTATTTTAGTATCAGAAATAGTATCTAAATACTCTCTGACCGGTGTAAATGGAGTTCTGTAATTGGTATTTTTTTCATAGATTAATCCTATTGTAGTCCACCGTATTGGACTTTCTAAAGGTATATAGTAAAGCAGATTTGAAGTTGTCAAGACTATAACCAAACTAATTATTTGCCACTTTTTTAACCATTTAATTTGAAGTAATGTATCTAAAATACTAGCGTTAAGTATAGCAAATAGGAACAAACTAGATTGGACGTAACGAACATCAAACATTGAGCTGCGAGAAGTATCTTGCGGAGAAGTAAGAATGATTGCAATACTAAATAAAAGAATTTGCTGAATGAGAAATTTATTTTTTTTAGTTCTAAAAAATTGATTTCGGAATTTATAAAAAAAGAATGGTAAAAGCCCAAGTAAACTAAGTATACAAAAGCGATGCAAATCAGTAATATACCAATAAGCTAGTTTAGCATATTTAAGAAAAAAATTATCGAGATTATCAAGATCAGCACGTTGTAAAATATTAATAGATATACCGTGCCAGATGCATAGGATAACTATGAATAGAATAGCTGAAAACAAAACCTTAAATTTTAACCAATGTGCCTTCTCAAATTTTGAGAAAATAAAGTGCAATGTTAATAATAGCCATACTAAAGCCTGCGTATAATGTGCCAGGTAAAAAAGAAGCAGAGTTAAAGCAATAGTAATCTGAACAAAAATTTGATTCTTGCTGGCTTTTAATTCTAAATTTAAAAGCAAAAAATACAACAATATAGCGAAGAAATAACTAAATGGATAATATCTGCATTCATTGCCAAAAAGTAAAAAATTTATATTTAGTGCAAAGAATATAAATGCAATTTTTTTCCAAAAATCATTCTCATTGGTTTTTTCTATTATTAAAAAAAACAATGCCAAGCTTCCTACCGAAAATAGTGCAAACATGCTACGTTCCATAAGTTCTCCCGACCCAAATAATTTTTGGATAAATGCTGAATAAAGAATATCTAAAGGGGGATTTTTATAATTGAAAAGAGCCCCATTCCTATACATAAATCCATTATATCCATCATAGCCTATAAAGCGTTGTTGATCCGAGAATATCCTCCCGAACCATGAAACCATTGCCTCATCATCCCAAAATGGGGTTTGACCAATGTTATAATAGAGCAAATAAATTGCAAATGCTGCAATTAATCCATAAAAAAAGTAATGTCGGTTTAAAATTGTCTTCAATTCAAAAATGAACTTCGGATTATCCCCCATTTATTTAATCTATATTGAAAAGCTGTCCATAGACAACCTAGACCATAAATTGAACTCCTTGTAAAATTTATAGAAGAAGCTTCTTCGAAATATTTAGTAGGGCAAGTCACCTCTCCGCACTCAAATCCTTTGTAAAAAAGCTGGGCAAGCATTTGATTGTCGAATACAAAATCATCGGAATTTAAATTGTAACTTATGCTTCCTAACGACTTCTTTGAGAATGCTCTGTATCCAGTGTGATATTCAGAGAGTTTCTGGTTCATGACAATATTTTGAATCAAAGTCAATATTCTATTAGCTATATATTTATATATTGGCATTCCACCTTTTAAAGCACCTTTCCCTAAAATTCTAGAGGCCAACACAACATCATATAATTCATTTCCAATAATAGACACCATCGCTTCTACTAATTTAGGAGTATATTGATAATCAGGGTGAACCATGACCACAATGTCAGCACCTATTTCCAAAGCTTTATTATAACAGGTTTTTTGATTGCCACCATAGCCTTTGTTTTGTTCATGCTTTATCACATGGTGAATGCCTAAGTTTCTTGCTACCTCACTTGTATCATCTTTACTAGCATCATCTACTAAAATTACTTCATCTACGATATGCATTGGCACTTCGTTTAATGTCATTTCTATAGTCTTTGATGCATTATACGCAGGCATTACTACGACTACTTTTTTATTATTATACATACCAGAGAATTATAAAATTTATTATTAAATATTGTCTTGTAATTTTAATACATACCCTTCAAAATTATCTGCTTTAAATAAAGCACTTCCACAAACCAATGCATCTGCGCCCGCGCAGATGAGTGCATGACTGTTATTTAATGAAACTCCTCCATCTACTTGTAAAATAATGCATCTTCTAGAATCTTCAATAAGCTTCCTCGCTTGTTTAACTCTATCATAAGTGGCATCAATAAATTTTTGGCCACCAAATCCTGGAAAGACAGACATTATCAAAATTAAATCTAATTCAGATAGGTAAGGTTCTAAAACCGCCACGTCCGTATCTGGGTTTATAACCAATCCTGCCTTCATACCTAAAGATTTTATCGTTTGTAATTGCTCTTTAATATTAGGTTGGTTTTCAAAATGAATCGTTAGTCCATCCGCTCCATATTTTTTAAATTCTTCAAAATACTTCGATGGATTTTCTATCATGAGATGTACATCAATATACTTATTCGTTAGTTTTCGGGTAGCATCCAATAGCGGAAATCCGAATGAAATATTGGGTACATTCAGTCCATCCATGACATCAAAGTGTATCCATTCTGCCCCACTAGAATTTATTTTTTCAAATTCACGTTCCAGATTTCTAAAATCGGCAGCTAATAATGAAGGGGCGATAATGACTTTATTCATGAATAAATTTTGAGATATTAGATAGTATGTATTGATAATCTTCTATAGTGTCTATAGATTTAGATTCGTGCTTAGTTTCTGCCACATATATACTATAGCCGTGCTCTAGCCATCTCAGCTGCTCTAATTTTTCGGCCTCTTCAAGAGGGGAAGGAGTGCACTGAGTTAGTGCGGGTAATATACTGGATTTATATGCATACATGCCTATGTGTTTATAGTATTTGTGCATCGTTAACCAGCCTTGTATATTTGGTTCATCCCGTAAATAGGGAATAGCAGTTCTCGAAAAATAAAGAGCTTTATCCCCAATACTTTTTGTCACTTTTATTATGCTAGGATTGGAGAGATAATCCATATTCTCTATTTCTTTAATCAGGGTGCCAATTTCCGCTAACGGATAGGTATGGAAAATTTGAACTATTTCTGAGATACTCTCTGGTTGAATAAAAGGCTCGTCACCTTGAATATTGACTATGAGGTCATAGTTATCAGCTATTTGAGTCAGCACTTCTCCACAGCGCTCTGTGCCATTGAGGTGTTGTGAAGAGGTCATGATATAAGGAATCTTGTGCAATTCGCATTCTGTCGCTATTTTAGTATGATCCGTAGCGACTATGCAGTAGTGAAGGGCGCTAGATTGTAGGGCTCTTTCGTATACCCTTCTTATCATGGACTGGTTATTTATTTCTAGCAGAGGTTTGCCTTCTAATCTAGAAGAACCATAACGCGCAGGTATAATGCCCAGTACTTTCAATATAATCTGTTTATGGACAAATGTACATTAATTTTTTTATTTTATAGTTTTCCTAACTTATTCCTGCATACTTCATCTGTTCGCAAGAAAGGCTCTTCATACATTATGCCAATAGATTTAAATATTGAAAATCAAAATAAAGAGTATTTTTTCTGGAAACTTTGCTTGGGCTATTTTGGTTTCACTTCTGAATTAAACGGAGTCACTTAATTTTAGTCTTAAAATAGCAAAGAAAACCATAGTTTTACACCATGTATTTAATTCCATTCACTAGAATAACGAGTTTAAAACTCTTCGTGCTGCTAATTGTCAGCATCTGCTTCACACAAGTGATTCAATCTCAGCCTAGATCAGGACAGCCTAGTGCGAATAATGACCCCGAGGCTGAAAAATATTTAAAGCTGGTCAACACCAAACTCCAAACTTTGAAAGGCTATAAACTCAATTTTACTACAGAAATTATAGATGCAGATCAGAAAAAGCAAACTTATCAAGGGAGCTACGCTGGCAGTGGAGATCGATTTATTCTAGATTTACCAGATACGAAGACTATAAATGATGGAAAGACACAATGGACTATCAATAAGGGGGAAAAGGAGATCAATATAAGTAAGTATTCTAAGCCAAAACAATCTAAGGCAGAGATCCCTATCGATATAATAAAGAATTACTCTCGTCTATTTAAATATAGGGTGAAAGAACCTCTGCACAGTCAACAAATCATTTTGGAACTGATCCCTTTAAATAAAAATTCCAATTTTTTCAAGGTAGATCTGACACTTGATGTTAAGAAACATCATATATTAGGAGCTAAACTCTATGATAAAGGAGGGCATAGGATAAGTTTTAAATTTGCGGATATGCATGAACTCAAAACTATAGCAGCGGATGCATTTATTCTGTTGGAAAAAGACTATCCTGGCTATGAAATCTTGGATACTAGATAAAAAAAATGCTAACCCGAAGGTTAGCATTGAACTTAAACTAAAAAATTTATTATTTAGCTGGAGTTTCCTGAACTGGAACTGCAACTGCAGCCTCAGAAGAACCTTTTTTCTTGCAACAAGCTTTAGCTTTTGAGCAAGACTTCTCATCTTTAGAAGCAGCACAAGCTTTTTTCTCACCTTTTTTGCAACAAGATTTTTTCTCTTCACCACGAGCTAGGGAAATAGAAGCAGCTGTAAATAATACTGCTATTGTTAAAAGTACTTTTTTCATTTTTATTATATTTAATTGTTTAGAGATATATTTATATAGACGCAAATTTAACTAAATAAGTTTAAATGTCGACATTTAAATAAACTTAAACGGGGATAACACCAATTATGGTTTCTCCGCCTCGTACCTTTTGATTCAATTCTACATTTATCTGAGTATTCAACGGAAGAAAAAGGTCTATTCTTGAACCAAATTTGATAAATCCAAATTCCTCACCTCGCTCTATTTCGTCCCCTTCTTCTACATAATAAACGATGCGCCTCGCTAATTTTCCTGCTATCTGTCTAACGAGAACTGAAAAGGACTCATTTTCTATTACCATACTTGTGCGCTCATTATCTGTACTAGATTTTGGATGCCAGGCTACTAGGTATTTACCAGGGTGGTATTTGAAATATTTGACTTCGCCGTCTATAGGACTCCTATTGACGTGCACATTAGCAGGAGACATGAAGACAGAAACTTGTTTTCGCATTTCATTGAAATACTCTGTTTCCATGACATCTTCTATGACCACCACTTTCCCATCGGCCGGGCAGATAATACTGTCGTCCCCTATCGGAATATAACGCTTAGGATTTCTGAAAAATGAAATAATAAAAAGACAAATGATTATAGATAATATGCTGACTGTCAAAGCCCATTTGTCCTTAGGGTAGTACAAATACCATAAGGTGGTCATAGCCAAAGCAAAAAAGAAAACTATAAAAATAAGTCCGTATCCTTCTTTATGGATCTTCACACTTTTATTTTTTGGTGGGCAAATTTAATGCAAACAAGTTTAAATAGGCTATAAAATTATCATTATGAACAGAAATTCAAATGATTAGTTCTTTATTTATCCGTGCCTTAGATGAATATTAGCATTTTTAAACAAGAACTTACACCATCAATTAAAGTAAGATAACAGCTCGTTAATTTTGGTATAATACCCTGCTAGAATTGGTATTGGTAATTTTTTTTGACCAATTTACCAATTCTTATACGTTACAATTTGGATTTTAATTCTATTTTTGCTTGTTAGACATATTTGTAAAACAAAATTTGCTCATATTAACTAAAACTACATAGAATGAAATACATTTTTTTATCACTTATGATTATCACTACAAGCATGAATGCTCAGTTTACAGAAGTTCCCAATGACATGTTAAATGCTAAAATACATACTCTTAAGAATGGACTGAAGATTTATATGACTGTAAATAAGACAGAGCCTAAAATCCAAACATATATAGCTGTCAAAGCGGGGTCTAAATTTGATCCAAGTGACAATACCGGTCTAGCTCATTATCTTGAGCACCTAATGTTTAAAGGTACTCCGAACCTAGGCACCACCGATTGGGAAAGAGAAAAAGGTCTCCTAAGTCAAATCTCTGATTTATATGAAAAACACAAGGCAGAAAAAAATCCTGAAGTCAAAAAAGCTATATATAAGCAGATTGATAGTATGAGCTACGAAGCTTCTAAACTAGCTGTGCCAAACGAATATGACAAGATTGTAACTTCTTTAGGAGCTCAGAACACCAATGCTTATACTAGTACTGATCAGACTGTCTACCAGAATATCATACCTAGCAACGAATTAGAAAAGTGGCTCAAGCTAGAGAGTGAGAGATTTAACCACCTTGTAATGCGTCTATTTCATACAGAATTAGAAGCGGTATATGAAGAGTTCAATATTAGTCAAGATAATGACGGAAGATGGGCTTATGCTAATCTATTGAAAGCTTTATTGCCCAATCATCCTTACGGCACACAAACTACCATAGGGGAGGGAGAACACTTGAAAAATCCTTCCATGATTAATATCAGAAAGTATTTTGAGAAATATTATGTGCCGAATAATGTCGCTATTTGTTTGTCGGGTGATTTGGATCCAGAAAAAACGGTGGCCCTCATCGATAAATATTTCGGTGGATGGCAACCAAAGGATATCGAACCTTTCAAAATGGTGGAGCTACCTGCAATCACTAAACCTCTAACGATTGAAAATTTTGGACCGCAAGAAGAATTTCTATACATAGGATATAGGATACCACCGCCGAGTGATAAGGAACAATTGAAAGCTTCGGTAATTGATATGATCATGGCTAATGGTGTAGCTGGAATTATAGACTTGAATGTAGTACAAAAACAGAGAACATTATCGGCTAGTTCTTTTGTAAGCACTATGCACGATATCAGCGTCTATATGCTCAATGGCAAACCAAAGGAAGGTCAGACTTTAGAAGAAGTAAGAGATATACTTCTAGAGCAAGTGGAGAAGTTTAAAAAGGGAGAATTTGACGAATGGTTAATTCAGGCCTCTATCAATGATTTAGAGCTTAAAACCATAAAAGGATACGAGAGTAATGCAGCCAGAGCCAATGCTTTTGTTAGTTCATTTACGGAAAATATTCCTTGGGAAAATTTTGTTTCGCAGATCAGCGATATGCGAAAATTTACTAAGAAGGATCTAATGGATTTCGCAAATAAATATTATAGAACAGATAATTATGCAGTATCCTACAAGCGCAAAGGCGAATCAACTAATCCAAAGGTGGATAAGCCTCAGATAACACCAGTAGTAATGAATAGAGATAATAGCTCTAACTTTTATAAAGATATAACGAGTGCCAAAAGTCCAAATATAGAACCACTTTTTGTAGATTACAAAACAGCTATTAAAACCCAAAAGCTAAAAGGAGATATAGAATTCAGTTTTGTGAAAAATGACGAGAATAATTTTGCAAAATATTGTATTGTTTTGCCTTTTGGTAAAGACCATTCCAAATTGCTAGGATTAGCGACTTCATATTTAAATTTCTTAGGCACCAACACCTTGTCTAACGAGCAATTGAAAAAAGAACTTTATAAAAACGGATTAGAAATATCATCTAGTGTACAGAGAGACAAAACCATTATCACTTTGGCAGGACTAGAGCAGAATATGAAAGCTGGCATCGCCCTTCTTTATGATAATCTTTCTACTACCAAAGTGGATGAAGTTGCATGGAAGAGCTTGATAGAAAATAATCTCAAAGAAAGAGGCAATGCAAAAATTAATAAAGGTGCTTGTTTTCAGGCTTTAGTTAATTATTCTAAATATGGCCCTCAGAATCCTTTTAATACAGTCCTAACTAATGAGGAATTGAATGCTTTATTGCCTTCTCAGGCAGTCAATTACTTAAATAATCTAGTAAAATTTCAGCATAACATATTTTATTATGGCAAGGATGAAAAGAATGCCTTAATGAATTTACCTCGTTCTTATAGTATGATGGATGCTAAGTATATAGCGCCACCTGCGAAGCTAGCCAGTTTTGAAATACTAGCAAATGACTATGACAAAGTTTTCCTTTACAACTATGCTAACATGGTACAAGCTCAAATAATGTTCTTACATAAGTCTGAAGTATTTACTAAAGCTAATTTGCCTTTTTCTAATTTATATAATGATTTCTTCGGAAGTGGCTTGTCCTCCATCGTCTTTCAGGAGTTAAGAGAGCAGAAGGCATTAGCATACTCTGCATATTCATTTTACGCGCCTCCAAGTGTCAAAGGAGAGACCTTTTTCTTACAGTCTTTTATCGGTACTCAAGCAGATAAAATGGCTACAGCTGCTAATGAGTTTAAAAAATTAAAAAGTAAAGCTCCAAATGTGGAAATTCAATTTAACAATGCGCGAGAAAGTGTTATTAAGCAAATATCATCAGATAGAATTGTAAGAGACAATATATACTGGTCATTCTTGAATATGAAAAGATTGAATCTAGACTATGATTACAGAAAAGAAGTTCTAGAGTCCATAAAGAATGCTTCATTAGCAAATTTCTCAAAGGAGTTTGAATTGAAAATAGCCAATAAAGTATATACCACTGCAATTATGGGAGATAAATCAAAATTAAAGTTTGAAGACATAAAAAGTTTCGGACATATAGAGGAGATAGATGGTAAAGTATTATTTGGATTTTAAACTGAACGTATGCTAGGTGCAGATAAGAAAAATGAATTAGAGAAGATAGCTCTTAATGTAAGAGAGCACATTGTCAATATGAGTACACATGGAGGCTGCTTCACTGGAGCGTCCTTATCTTGTGCGGATATTCTCGTATATTTATATCATGATTATCTCAATATCGGACCTCATAATTTTAAAGATCCAAATAGAGATTATCTTTTTTTATCCAAAGGTCATGATGTGCCAGCACTCTATGGTATGTTTGCAGAAAAAGGCTGGATGACAAGAGATCGACTAATTAATAATCACTTAAAATCTAATGATGACATCTACTGGCACCCAAATAGGAATATAGATGGTATAGAATTCCATTCAGGTTCACTCGGTCATCTTCCATCTGTAGCTTTAGGTGTAGCCTATGATTGTAAAATGAAAAAGCAATCGAATAAAATCATCTGTATAGTGGGAGATGGGGAATGCGATGAGGGCTCTGTATGGGAAGCCATGCTTGTAGCTAGTGCTAAAAAGATCAATAATTTGACTATCGTAGTAGATAGAAATCACTTTCAGGCTAATTTGGCTACAGAAGATTTGATTCCATTGGAGCCTTTTGTCGATAAATTTATTGCATTTGGTGCTGAAGTGAGACGCATAGACGGTCATGATTTTGATGCACTCCATGATACTTTTTCAGCCTTGCCTTTTCATAGTGAGAAGCCAAGCGTCATTATCTGCGATACCATTCGAGGTAAGGGTCTTCCGTCTATAGAAGCTCGCGCGGACAGATGGTTCTGTAATTTTAATGACGATGAAATCGCTTCTTTATTAAAAGAATTACATGGAGAGGCTACGACAGAATTAGTCTCAGAGACATTAATCGTGCGATAGTCTCGACGCCTATGTCATTCTTTAAATTAGAAGGTTATACTATAGGTTCAAATGCTCGAGCAGGGCTTATTCAAACAGCTCATGGGGATATTCAGACGCCCATTTTTATGCCTGTTGGTACACAAGCAACTGTCAAGGCAGTGCATTTCTCAGAATTGAAGGAAGATATTCAAGCAGATATCATCCTAGGAAATACCTACCATCTTTATCTGAGACCTGGAATAGAGGTATTAAAAAATGCGGGTGGATTACAAAAATTTACTGGATGGAATAAACCTATGCTAACGGATAGTGGAGGGTTTCAGGTATATTCTTTAGCGCATCGTCGTAAAATAACTGAAGAAGGAGTAAAGTTCGCATCTCATATTGATGGAAGCTACCATCTGTTCACTCCCGAAGGTGTTATAGACATTCAGCGTGCCATTGGGGCTGATATTATCATGGCTTTCGATGAATGCACTCCTTATCCATGTGACTATACTTATGCCAAAAATTCTCTTGGATTGACGCATAGGTGGCTAGATAGGTGCTTAGCTCATATGAAGAAGGGAGTAGGAAATTACGGATATGCTCAACATTTATTCCCAATAGTGCAGGGGAGTGTATATAAAGATCTCCGAGTAGAGTCTGCGAAATATATTACAGATAAGGGCGCCACAGGTAATGCAATAGGTGGATTAGCAGTAGGCGAACCTGCTGAAGAAATGTATGCCATGATAGAGATTGTCAATGACATACTACCAGTTTCTGCACCACGTTATTTGATGGGTGTAGGTACTCCAGAGAATATCTTAGAGGCTATCGATAGAGGGATCGATATGTTCGACTGTGTGATGCCTACCCGAAATGCAAGACATGGTTATTTATTTACTCATCAAGGCATTTTACATGCTAAGAGCAGGAAATGGGAATTCGATTTATCTGCTGTAGATAGTTTGTCATCGAACCCACTGATTCAATCTACATCGAAATCCTACCTAAGGCATTTATTCAAATGCGAAGAGCTTCTCGCTATGCAAATAGCGTCGATCAATAATTTGAGTTTTTATCTAGACCTCGTGCGCGAAGCTAGAGCACATATTCTAGCAGGTGATTATAAAATCTGGAAGGAGGAGAAGATAAGAGCAGTTATGTGTAAATTGTAAATAGTAAAAAAATATTAGAATTTATTTTTTCTATTCCTCTTTAATAATGGTCTCTTATTCTATTGAACCTTAGATATTATAGTAATTGTCAAATCATTTTTTGTCATTAAATCAAAATCAGAGAATATGATTTTATTCCACTAACTTTGATTTTAGGTTTCAGTCGATATTTATTTTAACAATAATGAAGCAAATTTTTTATCTAGTTATTTTATCTTTCAGTTCATTATATGGACAGAATCTTACGCAATATATCAATCCTTTTATAGGCACAGGTGGCCATGGACATACATTTCCGGGAGTCACATTGCCATTTGCTATGGTGCAGCTTAGCCCAGACACACGCATAGATGGTAGCTGGGATGGGTGCAGTGGCTATCATTATTCAGATAATACTATTTATGGATTTAGTCATACGCATCTGAGTGGAACAGGTTGCAGTGATTATGGAGATATAGCTTTTATGCCCTATTTCGGTAAAGATGTTGACGATAATCTGCCTGTGGATAGCCTAATAGCAAGAGGAGTTAAGTTTTCTCATAAAAATGAGCAAGCTAAGGCGGGTTATTATTCTGTTCTATTGAATAATGGAGTTAAGGTAGAATTGACATCTACCCTTAGGGCTGGCATCCAAAAATATACATTTCCGCGCAAAGGTAAGGCGAAAGTCATTTTCAATTTGAAACATCGTGATGAACTGCTGCAAGGAAGCATTCAAGAGCTAGATGTTATCACTTATAAAGGCATGCGAATAAGCAAAGCATGGGCGGAGAGACAAAAACTATACTATTTCTTTCATTTAGATAAATTGCCTACTTCTAATCAGGTGATGAAAGGTTTGAGAGGTGATGAGTATCTTATTCTGGAATTCGACGTGGAGAAGAATCAAGAATTACATATCAAAACTGCCATATCTGGTGTAGACGAGGAGGGTGCTCGACTCAATCTAGATAAGGAAATGCCTGATTTTGATTTTGAAAGATTTAAAATCAATGCAAATGCGATTTGGAATAAAAAAATGAGTTTATTAAATGTATTCGGTGGCACCTCGACTGAGCGAACTAATTTTTATACAGCCTTGTATCATTGCATGATTCACCCTAGTATTTTTAATGATGTGGACGGACGATATCGCGGTAGAGATGATGAAGTATATGATACTGAAAATGAGTTTGAGTACTACACCGTTTTCTCGCTATGGGATACCTATAGAGCCCTTCACCCTTTGCTTTCTTTTCTAGAAAGAAAAAAGACCAATGACTTTGTCGTTTCATTTATGAAGCAGTATGAGCAGGTGAAGAAACTCCCTGTATGGGAATTATGGGGTAATGAGACCAATTGTATGATTGGCTATCATGCTGTCAGTGTGATGTGGGATACTTATAATAAAGGCATTGTATCGTTTCACGCAGGCGATGCGTTTAAAATGATGCTAGCCACAGGACGAGATACCACTAGTCCATCCATGAAATCCTATATTAAACATGGATATGTTAGAGCAGACGATGATGCGGAGAGTGTGAGTAAAACCTTAGAATATGCATATAATGATTGGTGTATAGCACAGATGGCTAAAAAACTCAATGCAGAGAACGCCATGGATGAATTCTCAAGGCGCTCTCGAAATTGGATTAACGTATTCGATCCTACCACCGGGTTTATGCGGCCTCGTCTGAACGGAACACTGTTGACTCCCTTTTCTCCCTATATGGTGGATAATCATTTTACAGAGGCAAATAGTTATCAATATAGTTTTTATGTGCCGCATGATTTAAATCATTTTAAGTCTGTATTGGGTGGAGAAGATGCTCTGGATAAAAAATTAGATCAATTATTTGCAGCTAAGTCGAAGACCGAAGGGAGGGAGCAAGCAGATATCACGGGTCTAATTGGTCAATATGCGCATGGAAATGAACCAAGCCATCACATAGCATTCCTCTATAAAAATAAAACGAAACGAAACAGAATAGTCAAATTCATACGGGATAGTTTCTATAAAAATACACCAGATGGTCTCATAGGAAATGAAGATTGCGGCCAAATGAGTGCATGGTATGTATTAGCTAGTTTAGGCATGTATCCTGTCTGCCCGGGAGATAAGCGAATGGTATCGGTAGATGGCTTATTCGATAGCGTAAAGATCAAAGCGGATATTTGGACGATTACCCGGAAAAAACAGGACTCATTTGAATTTTATAATCTAAAAGGACAAGAGTTGGTGCTGCCAGAATATGAAATGGAATTACAGCGCCTACCATTTATATATCCATGTTCCAAGATTTTTAAAACTAAGCAATGGATAAAATTCGGAGGAGGAGATTCGATCGTATATCATTTAAACGGAGGAATAGCCAAAGGTTTCAAAGACTCTATTCTTATAGATACCAATGTACATATTGAGTTTTATGGTGTATACAATGGTAAGAAAACGAAATCGGAATATGCTAGTTTTTACCGACTACCGAGTGACAGAACTATACAGATAAAGTCAAAGTATAAGGCGGAATACCATGCAGGTGGAGATATGGCACTCATAGACGGTATACGTGGCACGGAAGTATGGAGAAAGGGCGATTGGCATGGATATCAGGGACAGGATTTTGAAGCGGTCATCACGCTCAATGAAGAAAAAGAGATTAAGAAAGTGGTGACATCCTTTCTTCAAGATCAGAAACCTTGGATTTTCTTTCCTACGGATTATGTAATATCTATTTCTAGTGATGGAAAGAATTTCACTGAGGTGGTGAAAGAAAAAATGAGTGTAGGAAAAGATGATGAGAAAGCGAGTACTAAATTATGGTCGCACCTCATAGGAAAACGTGCTAAGTATATTAAAGTTTGGGCAAAAAACTTTGGAAAGATTCCTGAATGGCATCCAGGTAAAGGGGGGGATGCCTATATTTTTATAGATGAGATAGAGGTGCAATAATATGTATTTCTTTTACGGTAGAGTATTCTAAAAAGAATCTAGATTACAGGCTTGTCGTTTGAGGTATCTAAAATGGCTGTGATCTTAAAGGACTTTTTAATTTTAACCGAAATACTCCACGTATATATTTTCAGTTTCCTGTAACTTAATGCTATGTAATTCTCCTACAGGAATATGGGGCCTCAAAGTATTCCATATCCAGATAGCTAGATTTTCCGAGGAGGGTTGTAATCCGCCTAAATCTATATCGAGATTTAAATTTCTATGATCTAGCTTTTCGGTTATGACTCCTTTGACTATTTTACTCAATAGTTGTGTGTTAATGATAAACCCAGTATTAGGATCTGGCTCACCTTTTACTGTTACCCATAGATCATAGTTGTGTCCATGCCAGTTTGCATTGGCACATTTGCCAAATTCTTTCTCATTTTGAGCATCAGACCATTGAAGGCAATTTAACTTATGGGCAGCATTAAAATGTTCTTTTCGCGTGATATAAACCATAGTGCAAAGATAAATGGAAAATTCAATTCGAGAATTGAATTCGTAACACTCTAAAACAATTCGTTATTTTTGTCATATATTCTTAATAATTTCTATGGTTTTCCTTATTATTATTGTCACCTGTGTGCTTTCTTTTACTGGGTTTTCTGATAGCTCTTTTTTTGAAAAGTATCAGTTTAATCCATATAAGATATCAAGGAATAATTAGTATATACGCTGGATAAGCGGAGGGTTTTTGCATGCTGATCAAATGCACTTATTTTTCAATATGCTAACTTTGTATTTTACAGCCGATTTTTTAGAGACAATGTTTAAGCCATGGGAAATCATAGTCTTCTATGTGTCGGCGATTGCGGTAGCTAGTATTCCTGATTTTATTAAGAATAAGAATAACCCATATTATGCAGCTATAGGAGCCAGTGGGGCCGTATCCGCAGCTTTATTTTCTTTATTATTATTCAATCCGTGGGGCATAGTCTATGTATTCATGATTATTCCTCTGCCTTTTATTTTATTTTCTATTCTTTACCTATATTACTCGTATTATATGTCCAAGAAAAACTATGACAATATTGGTCATTTAGCGCACCTTACAGGGGCTATTTTTGGCATAGTAGTAGTAGCAATTAAATTTCCAGGCAGTATCCCTAATTTTTTCGGATCGCTATTAAATCCGCCATTATTGTCGCAGATGTTTGGATATTAAAAATTACTTGGTACTTCAAGCACCTAATTTAGGAAATACTATTCCCGATACTTGCCAGCCTCCTTTTCGTCTGCGTAATTCTATTTTAACCTCTCCCTGATAAAGATGAGATCTAAGACTATTTTCTATAAAAGCCTCAAATTCCAAGTAAGCAGTAATAGTTCCTTTGATTTTTTTAATATCCGTTGTTTGGATTTGATAGTCTTTTAGATCAAAGCGGGCGTATAAATTTTTAAAATCTTTTAAATATGGACGCGCTTCTTCTCTGCATAATACGTCAATAGGCATAGGATCCAACTCGTTCATAAAAGCTTGAATAAAAAATTCGGCCGTCTTCTCTGCATTGAGCTTTTCATTAGGGTGAAATTCCTCATAGATATAGTGTCTAATAAAACCTTTAATCGGCACATCCAACATTTTTTTATAGAAAAATTCTTCTGTAATAAACTTATACATGACACCATCGTCTATATCCTCCATGGAGGCTAGCAAGACTCCTTTTTTTGACATCAGTTTCAAAAGACGTGCATTTTCAAGTATGATCTCTTCAGAGCTTAAGGTATCTATTGGTTTAAATTTAGGCCTACCTAGATATTGATAGATTTCTACTTCTTTAGCCTCATTTTTTATTTTTTCAAAGGCTAAAATCTGATCTAACATCTGCGCTTCTACCTCAGGAGGTAGGGTGATGCCATCTGGATTGTGCTCAATAAATTTGGCACCCTTCATCTCCAGCTCTAGACGCTTGATTTTATTGTCCATCTTGAGATCTTCTTCAGGGTCTATCTCTTGTGGATCGTCAAAATCTTCATTTCTCATATAGCAAAAGTAAATTAGATTTTTTCATTTTGAATTAAATTTCTTTAATCGTTTCTTTAAATTCAATACCAATGCCTTCTAGTTTTTTCAATAAGGGCAGATATATCTCACTAGAACGCGGCATGAATACCCCTCTTTGCTTTATTTGATTAGCTAGTATCATTTCAACTGCATATGCTATAGGCATGCCCACCGTTTTTGACATAGCAGTATAGGTACTACTTTCTCCTTCGAGGGAGAAGAAACTCTCTAGTTTATAGCGCTTACCTTCTTTTAGATATTCAAAGAAATGAACCATTACTACCCAATCCGTATCTTCTGGATTGAGCTTCCATTTTGGGACTAAAATAGATTGTAAAATCTCTGCGGCAGAGCCATCTCTTTCTATGAGAGATTCGTGATCTTCAAATCCTATAAAGATCAATTTCTCCCGGATAGTTTTCTCATAGCTTTCTAGATATTTATGGATTGAGACTTCTAGGAAAGAAGCATAAAATTCTGTGTAGGTCTTGCCTTTAAATTTTCTATCTTTTATGGTATCGTCTGTGAGTCCCAGTTTAACTAGAATAGCCCATGCTTCGCAGAATCCATTAATTCGAAGTGTGCCGCGCAGTATTGTTTCTATTCCCTTCCAGCCATAAAGAGCTTCATATTTTAGACTATCTCTATTGGCATAGGCGTCGAAAATTTGTCCATTGCTGATTTGAAGCGTTTCGCTCTGGGAAAATAAACTTTGGTAATCAAGCGTATGAATTTCTCCGTTTTCTTTATATTTAATTTCCCCGCCTTGACCTGCTAGTATTACATTGCGTGGATTCCAGCTAAATTTATAATGCCAGGGGTTGTCATCATTCCTAGGAGCTACTAGTCCACCAGCATAGGATTTATAGGCTAACAATTGGCCGCCCTCTTCTACTAATTCGTCATAGATTTTCATAGTAGTCAAATGGTCTATTCCCGGGTCAAAGCCTAATTCATTGAGAAATATAAGATTTTTAGATTGGACCTGCTTATTCAGAGCCAACATTTCTGGCGATATGTAGGATGGTGTAATAAGATGCGAGCTATGCTTCAGACACAAATCCGCTACCTGAATATGCATAGATGCCGGGAGCATAGATATAGTCAAGTAACTCTGCGCTATATAAAGCTCATAATCTTCTACTTTTCCTGATTTCAGTTCTATAAGACTGACGGACTCTATGGCACCATAGCTAGCGAGAAGGTGAGTAATATCAATATCTACAATAACGAGATTTAAATTTAAATTCAGTCTCTCGGCCACTAAATGCCTAATAAGGTGCGAACTACTTTTGCCTGCACCAAGTATTGCTATTTGCCTCATTTTTTAGCTATTTGGTTTAAATACTGATAGTGAAAGCTAATGAAAAATATAAGAAAAAAAATGAGAATACCAATAAGGGCATAATGATAGAATGCAGGAGTCTTCTGAATGGTATACTCAGCTAGACTAACTCCAATGACTCCGGCTATCCATATAGTGCAAAAGGCAAAGCCAAGCATGAATTTTTTGTGTCCTTTAATAGTAAGTATGTACTTCGCTATGAAAAATGTGAGAGAAAGCCCTAAAATAGTAAATAAGAGACTGTAGAAAAATTTAATTTCTCTACTTACCTCCAATATATGAAACAGAAATGCTGTTATAGTGGAAAGAAAAATAAAAAAAACCAGATTATTTCTCACGCATGACATCTCTCAATACATATATAAGTCCTATAATAAGGAAAGCAGTAGCTCCTAGCGCAGTACCATAAGGGATTTTAGCTTTCCATGTTTCGTCTATCCATGAGCCGATAAAATAACCTACTCCGATAAAAGCTAGAAGCTGAAATGCTAATCCGCTATATTTTGCTAGCCTTTGAGTAGCTTTTTTTTTATCTTCCATGAAGAATGCAGTCTTTAGGATTGATGATTGGATAATGGCTTATTGACCGTTAAATTCTGTTGGCTCGACATGGTGATTTTAGCTTGGATCACAGCACCTTCGTCTACAATTAGTTTTTTACTAGTAATATTCCCATCTATATGCGCGGTCTTGGTCACTTTGAGAGTTTCAGAAACCTGTATGTTTCCTTTGACTTGACCGTCTATATTGCCATTTGTGCAGACTATATCTCCTGCAATAGAGCTACCAGGACCACTGACTAGACGGCCTTTGGAAAATATATTTCCAATGATTTTCCCATCTATTCTTATGTCGCCCTCAGTCTTTATATTTCCTTCTATAGTAGTTCCAGAGCCTATATTATTTATGACCTGCATAGAGAATGATTGCGGGGCTTCTTCTTTTTTATTATTAAACATATTTTGTGTATTTATATAGGAAGGTTGTTTGACAAATTTAAATATTTTTTTTGTATTCTTGCAATTAGTGGCAGTTCTATACTACTATTTCGAAGTAACTACCTTGATGGTATCTTTTACTTGAATTTTATTGGCAGAGATTTCTCCTTTTAGTACTTGTTTTATATTCTCTACCCATAGCTCATTTTCCTTGGTCTGTCTTCGCAAATCGTCCGTTTCTTGCATCAAATCTCGCATTTGTTTTCGCAAAGCATCCTCGCCCATGCCAGGCATATAATATTTGAGTGAAGTAAATAAAAGGAGGGAAATGGAAATTAGCATCCCTATGACTAAAACCGTTGATGCTAAAAGTAATACATTAAGTTTGGATAAATATAAGCTATACTCTGTTTCGAATGTAGATTCATTATATATAACTAATCTATACTTATACTTCAGATTCTTATAAATTTTTTTTAATCGCGACGAGGACATTTACATACTTTTGCAATAACGAAATTACCTATTTTAGGCTATCTTTACAATAAAAATAGCATAATTAGGTTAATAGTGAGCACGAAATTACAAAAAAATTGAGAAACAAGAATTTTATCTGCGGGCTGATTGGTCTGACCCTGATTCTGGCATCGTGCTCCAAGACAAAATTTAGTGGATTTAGACAATATACGACCAATTTTGTCTCCTACTATAACACTTATTTCAATATTAAGCAACTATATAAGGTCGGCTATCGAGAATCAGTCAATGATAAGCAAGAAAACACTACAGAGATTATTTCACTCTTTCTGTATGAGAATGATCCTCAATTTTTCGAATCCACCGCGCAGTTTAAAGGTACTACTATTAAGGTCAATAAGCTTCTGAATCGACGCCCTTATAATAAGTGGATGGATGATGCAGTCCTTATCGAAGGTAAAATAAGATATTTAAAAGGAGATTTAGATTCTGCTATCCAACTTCTGTCTTATTTGGTCGATTATTACCCAAAGGGATATATAGCAGGGCATTTACCTGGTGGAAAGTTAAAGGGATTTGATGATATGGTGCGTCAGGCTGTGAGAAAAAAGGAGCCAATCCATCAGCCTAAGTTTAAATACAAATTTGCACGAAATGAAGGTATCATTTGGTTGGCTAAAGCCTTCATAAAAAAAGGGTCATATGATAGAGCGTTAAATCTGATCTATATGGCTGAGGCTGACATGGGTTTTCCTCTAGAGTATAGAAAAGACTTACTCATGGTAAAGACTATGCTCAGTATTGATAAAAAAGAATACAGCAAGGCGAATGAATACCTAAATTTACTGCTAGATGAGCATAAATTGTCAAAGAAAGAAATGGGGAGAGTTTATTTCATTTTAGGTCAGATTAATGAGAAAGAAAAAAAGTATAGCCAAGCGCGAAATTTCTTCGAAAAGGCTTTGGGTACTAAACTAAAAAATGATCTTGAATTCGAAGCTAAATTGCGCATGCTCACATACAGTGCGGATGGAGAAGGGGGCACCTTAGCTGAGCTAAGAAAAATGCTCAATAAAGGAAAGTATGCACATAGTATTGATAAGATTTATTTCGCTATAGGTAATGTATTGATAGAAAAAAATAAAATAGATGCAGCACTAGAAAATTACCAAAAATCAATAGCTACTGCCAAGAATTCCAATCAAAAGTTTGTGGTATACGAGCGCGTAGGGTCTCTATTTTATGAAAAAACAAATTATGTCATTTCTGCTCAATATTATGATAGTGCCCAGCGTGTATTGCCCCAGAATTATCCAAGTAAAAAGGATTTTCTAAAAAAAGTAGAAGCCCTTAATCGGCTGTTGGTGCAATATAATATCTATAAATCCAAAGATTCTATTCTAGAATTAGCTGCTTTAGGACCAGAAAAAGCCAAAGATAAAATCGAAAAGGAAATAAAAAAAGCCTATCAAAAAGAAAAGGCCAACGAGTTATTTCTCGAATCACAGACACTCAATAAACAAACGGTAGCTTCGACCCAAATCGGCGCTGGTACTTCTCGACAGTGGTATTTCTCTAGTAAAGAAAATGTAGATAAAGGTAAAATACAATTTCAGAAAAAATGGGGAAAATTAGTCCTCAAAGATAACTGGCATCGCTCTACAGGAGGAGATAACACGAATAGTTTAGCAGGAGGAGCTGCCATAGATAGCAAGACAGGTTCGAATATGAATGATGAAACATCTACGGATTTAGTAGCAGAAGTAGAGGCGAGCAAACTGCCATTTACTGCTGAAGCTAAGGCTCCTGTAATCAAAGAAGTTCAGACAGCCTTAGTCAATATGGCGCGGATTTATCATTATGAAATCAAAGATATTAAAATGGCAATAGAGACTTATGAGCAGCTCTTTAAAAGATATGGAATGATTATTGCGAATGAAGATGAGCAGCTCTACGCACTTTATAGATTGTATCTAGAAAATGATGATGCTATCGCTGCTGAAGTTGTTAAGTCAAACCTCATTTCCAAGTATCCTGAGTCAAAATATAGTCTCTATGCTCTCAATCCTAATGCCAAGACGCAAGATGAAAAATCTGATCTAGCAGTAGCCAAATTATATAAGGAAGCCTATACAAAGTATCAGAAAACCTTTTATACGGAAGCTATGGATATGTGCAATAGCATGATAGAGCAATATTCTAACCACAAACTCATTCCTAAGGTAAAATTGTTGAGAGCATTTATTTTCTCATATTCCTATAATTCTTCTAAATACGTCTTGGCCCTGGAAGATATTATATCCAATCATAAGGATGCAGATGAGACCAAGTATGCTAAAGCGTATTTGGATCTGCACCTAAAGCTTAAGGCCAATGTTATAGAATCTACAACTACTGAGACTGTAAATGTAGTACCAGGTGAAAGTGCAATTATATCGCCTCCTAAATCGAGCACTACTCCTGTGGAACAGAAAACTGTCCCAAGTGTTAACGAGGTAAATATAGAATCTAAGCGCGAAGAGCCATCACCTCCGCTGGCCAAGGAAGATGTCAAGCCACGAACGTTAGGTGCAACTATAGAATCTGAAAATAAAAAGAAAACAGAGGATGGCCTCCAAATAGTTAACTACCTCTATAAGCCAGCTACTAAGCATACTATACTCTTAAAAATGGCTGCGGACCTCAAGGAAACTGTCGCGAAAAATATGGCCGACGTCTATCTCAGAACTAACTTCAAATTTGGCGGATACAAGGCGGAAACATTGGAAATCGGCCCACAGCGATATCTCATCATCAGTGGATTTAAAAATCTTCAATCAGCTATAGATTTTTATCCTAATATGCAGACAGATGTGCTATTGCAGAAGCTCATTTACAGTTCAGAAAAGTATTATATCTCTTCTGAAAATTTGGATATTCTCTATATTTCGTCGGGCTGGGAGCAGTATCTATCCTTTTATGAAAAAAATTATAAGTAAGGAAATTCAGAATTGCATATATTTGCACCTCCAAAAAACCGACTTGGTAGCTCAGCTGGATAGAGCAACTGCCTTCTAAGCAGTAGGTCACAGGTTCGAATCCTGTCCAGGTCACTCTCAAAACCAAGTCTTTACAATTTCGTAGAGACTTTTTTATATCTACTTTTTCTATTATTTTATTTAGGAAGTTGTTGGATCACCATTTTATTTAAAGGTATGAATTAGCCATATACGGTGCTATAGTAGTTTAATTTCTATTAATCGGAAGGCTCAGAAATTGTTTCAGGTGTAGAATAATATTTTTCTCCTTGATGTATTATTATATTGAAGAGAAGTAGTGAATTAAGTTGCTATGAAAAAAATGATTAATTAAGTTTAAAAAGGAAAAGACTTTAAGGTAGCAAATAATTTAATATTCTATTTTAAGTCAATGTATTACACCAATTTCCCATCCTTCATTTCGATAATTCGATCGCTCATCTTTGCTAACTCCGGATTATGCGTGACGATGAGGAAGGAATAGCCAAATTCGTTTTTTAGGCGAAAGAATAATTCATGAATATCCAGGGCATTTTTAGTGTCTAGATTACCAGTGGGCTCATCTGCAAATATCATCTTAGGATGATTAATAAGCGCCCGGGCTATAGATACGCGCTGTTGCTCTCCACCGCTGAGCTCAGAGGGTTTGTGGTGTATTCTATCTTTTAGCCCTATGAATTCTAACAACTCCTTGGCTCGGGGTATGTACTCGTTTGATTTTTTCTGACCTATCATAGCAGGCAGACTTACATTCTCAATAGCTGTAAACTCAGGCAATAAATGGTGGGTCTGGAAGACGAAACCTAGAAACTGATTTCTCAAATCAGCCAGTTGGTCGTCATCCATCTTAGTTATAGGTTTGTTTTCTATCCATATCTCCCCTTCACTAGGCTTGAGCAGCGTACCTAGTATATGCAGTAAGGTACTCTTACCAGCTCCTGATGGTCCTACGATAGTCGTCACTTGATTAGAAGCTATTTCTATAGCGGCTAAATCGAGTACCGTTAGATCATGATAGCTCTTTTTTAGTCCTTTGGCACTAAGTATGGTAGGATGGGTCAAGATTTTATATTTAAGTCTAATTGTTTTTTTATAACTTCGCAAAGTTTTTAAATTTATCCTAAAACAGAACAATTAAATTAAGAAATCAATGAATCTGCACGAACACCAAGCCAAGGAATTGCTAAAAAAATATGGAGCTAAGATACAAGAAGGTATAGCTGTGGAGACTGTGGATGATGCCATAAAAGCCGGAAAGACATTGACAGAGCAGACAGGCACACAGTGGTATGTAGTCAAGGCCCAGGTGCATGCTGGCGGCAGAGGTAAAGGTGGGGGGGTAAAACTGGCCAAGAATGCTGATGAACTAAAACAGAAAGCTGCTGACATATTAGGTATGACTTTGGTGACTCCTCAAACAGGGCCGCAGGGAAAAATAGTCAATAGAATATTGATAGCACAAGATGTTTATTATGGAGACCAAGAGAAAATAAAAGAGTTTTATGTTTCCATTTTGTTAGATAGAACTACAAAGAAAAACGTAATTATCTATTCTACAGAAGGTGGCATGGAGATAGAAGAAGTAGCTGAGACTCATCCAGAAAAGGTACACAAAGAATATGTAGATCCTTTGATAGGTATTCAAGGTTTTCAATGTCGCCGAATTGCGTTTAATCTTGGGTTAGAAGGTAATGCGTTCAAAGAAATGGTTAAGTTCGTTGAGAATATCTATAATGCTTATGTGGGTGGAGACGCTACATTAGTAGAAATTAATCCCTGCCTGAAAACATCTGATGATAAAATTATAGCTGTAGATGGTAAAATATCGATAGATGATAATGCCCTTTATCGACAAGCTGACCTAGCCGCTATGGAAGATAAAAGAGAGCTAGATGCTACGGAGGTAGAAGCAGTAAGCTATGATCTCAATTATGTAAAGCTGGATGGCAATGTAGGATGCATGGTCAATGGTGCAGGTCTAGCTATGGCCACTATGGACATCATTAAACTAAGTGGTGGCGAACCTGCGAATTTCTTAGATGTAGGAGGTACAGCAAATGCAGAGCGCGTAGAAAAAGCATTTAGAATTATACTCCAAGACAGCAATGTCAAGGCAATATTGATTAATATATTTGGTGGTATAGTCAGATGCGACAGAGTAGCGCAGGGGGTAGTAGATGCCTATAAGTCGATCGGTAATATTCCTGTACCCATCATTGTGCGTCTTCAAGGAACGAACGCCGAAGAAGGGAAACGACTCATCGATGAAAGCGGCTTGAAAGTAAAGTCGGCTATATTGCTTCGTGAGGCAGCAGAGGCTGTGAAGGAGGTACTTAGCTAGCAGACTGCTCGTAGTTTTTTTATTTACATTTTATTTTTTTAACCCTGCTTAGGGCTAAACTTTTCTCAACTTTACACTTCTAAAGTCAATGGAAATTTGTAATATGAGAAAGATGTTAATTTGTGCGTTAGGACTTTCATGGGTCCAATGCCAATCTCAAAACGAAATTCTGGCAGGTACCATCCAGTTTAGTTCTAATGTTATAGATTATGGCACTATTGAAAAAGATTCCGATCCATTTAGAGAAGTGACTATTACAAATACAGGCAATTATCCGCTTATAATTAATAGTTGCAGAGCCAGCTGTGGCTGCACTGTTCCCAATTGTCCAGTAGAGGCTATACCTCCTAAAAAGAAATCGGTGATTAAGGTGCGCTATAATACCTCAAATATTGGATCTTTTAATAAAACGATTACAGTTTATTCCAATGACCAAAATAATCCTGTGACACTTATCAGGATTCACGGCGAAGTCAAAGCATCTACCAATAAATAATACCACCGCGATTTGGTCATTGATTAATGCCTAGAGTGGTATGTAATGATATGATAGATTTTCAGACAGTTAAATTGGTCTGTTAAAGATATCCATTCGGTAAAATGAAATATTATCAGCGCTAAAAATAATAGGCTTGTGCTTTTTGGTTATAGGTGGTAAATATGTTCTCTATTTCTCCATACACAAATTCTACAGTTGCTTTAAATCCTGATTCTTCAAATGGCGAACTAACTTTAGCGATAGGCAATAACTCAAGGAAGTTCTTACTACCACCTGCGCAGCAGAGTTCATAATAGTCTTTCCAAGCGTTTTCAAAGTTCCCATTCATTTTTTTATAGAATTGGAAAGCGCATAATTGAGCCAATGTATAGTCTATATAATAGAATGGAGAGAAGAATAGGTGACCTTGATTCTGCCATCTCCCCCCATTTTCTAAGAATGGCTCATTGTCATATTCTACCCAAGGCATATATTTCCCTTGGATTTCCAACCATATAGCTCTTCGTTCTTGTGGAGTTAAGTTAGGGTTTTCAAATACTCTGTATTGGAACTCATCTATACTCACACCATAAGGCAGAAATAAGAATGATTTCATCAAATGTCCTAATTTATATTTCTCAGTATCTTGCAAGAAAAATTTATCCACCCATTTCCAAGCAAAAAATTCCATACTCATAGAATGAATCTCCGCGGACTCGGAGGTAGGAAAATAATATTCTCCAAGCTCGAAGTGCATCGAGCAATAACACTGAAATGCATGACCCGCTTCATGGGTAAGTACATCAACATCATGCGAGGTGCCATTGAAATTAGAGAATATAAACGGTGATTTCACAGCATCTACATAGGTACAATATCCGCCCGGAGATTTATTCTCTCTATTGAGAAGATCAAGCATACCTTTTTCTTGCATCATGTTAAAGAATTCGCCGGTTTCTTTGGACAATTCGTTATACATGACTTGGGCATCGGCTATCATTTGCTCTGGAGAAGTCTTAGGAGTTGGATTCCCATCTGGAAATAGCAATCCATCGTATTGATATGGCTTATCTATACCTAAGGTCTTCGCTATTTTTTTCTTTAACTCATGCGCGCGAGGTGTGACGTATTTTAACACAAATTCTCGATATTCTTTGATTTCATCAGGCCCATAGCAGGTTCTCCCCATTCTATCATACCCTAGCTGAGTAAAAGTTGTATAGCCAAGTTTTGAACTGATTTCAGTTCTTACTTTGACCAATTCGTCATAGATTCTATCTATTTCTGGTTGATTCTTCAGCATTTCTCCATAATATGCTTTGGAGGCTCTTTTTCTATAGTCTCTATCAGTATTTTCTAAAAGAGGAGCCATTCCACTTGTATTGTAGGTTTTGCCTTCAAATTCTATTTTAATCTGTGAAGTCAATTTCTGATACTCAGATACCAATACATTTTCTTTCTGTAAAAGGGGCATGACCTCTTCAGATATTGTTTTTCTAGCTAATTCTGCTAGGTCTAGAAATTGAGAACCAAACTCTGTACTCAACTGATTTTTATGCTCAGAATCTAAGATCATGTTAGTAAAATCAGTAGAAGATTTTTGAAATTGAGGCAATATTTCATCGAAGAAATTCTGCTCATCTTCATAGAATTTATCTGCCGTATTCTGACTGTAGCGAACACTTACTATCGTATAAGCGCCCATAAAGTCTTTAGATAGTTTATTGACAGCCAAAAACTGTTTCTTAAATTCTTGGTAATCGCTTAGACCTTGCATAGATGCTAAGGCAGCTTTGACTGCAGCTTCAAATCCTACTATATCCGGTCGCGAGTATTTTACATCTTCTAATTTCATCATTAATAATTATTTAGTTAAATTTTTAATTCAGTTGTATTTTAATTTATTTATTATTATTTCTTGGTTAAGTCATTATAAAAGACAAAAACCATTAAGGCCAATATTAAGTAGGTACCAATAGTCTGAAGAGTCTGTAAAACTTTTGGGTTGATAGGTTTTCGTATGATGGCTTCAATCGTAATAATCACTGCATGACCTCCATCTAAACCTGGTATAGGTAGTAAATTGGCGAATGCTAAGCCTACTGAAATCATAGCCGTAAACAGCCAAAATCTATACCAATTCCATTCTACTCCAAATCCTTTTGCTATTGCTATCGGGCCTCCTACACTTTCTTTTGCATTAATTTCGCCCTTAAAAATTTTCACAACGTTCACTATCTGTAATGTGAATAATTTAGCACATTCACTAGCCCCATATTTGAAACATTGAAACACTCCATATTCCTTCATCTTATAGGTATTCTCAGCTAGTTTAAATCCAGGATTAAAACCAAGTTTACCCTTCTCACCTACGGTTGCTTTTAACGCTATCGTATCCTTGCCTCTCAGCACATCTATACCAATAACTTTATTTTTGTTTGAATCCAATATCTGACGCAAAAGGTCGAAGTGAGTTATATCTATCTCATTAGCGGATAAAATCATATCACTAACTTTAAGACCAGCATTGTCAGCAGCTGAACCTGATATTACATTGGAGACAGTTACTGTATGGTAAAAAGGATAGAATAAGTCCTTCTCAAATTTCTTGTAGAAATTAGATGGTATAGTGACTTTTGATCTAGTTTCAGAGCCATTGATTATTCTTGAAACCTCATACTCACCGCCGAATAATATACTTATAGGCACTAAATCATCAAACCGCTCAGGGATTTTACCATTCACTTTTAATATGACGTCCCCATTCCTAAATCCCAGATTCTTGGCTGCATCACTGACTATGACACCACCTTTCTGTAATTGCTTTGCTGGCAAATATTCTTTATTGTAAATCTTTAAAAGAGCCCCAAAAATCATTACGGCGAAAATAAGATTGAATATGATTCCACCTAAGATAATGATCATTTTCTGCCAGCTTCGCTTACTTCTATACTCCCATGGCTGAGGCTCAGAAGGCAATGAATCCGCATCTTGAGTCTCATCTACCATACCTGATATAGATACATAGCCACCTAGAGGAAACCAACCGAAGCCATACTCTGTTTCTCCAATTTTCTTTTTCCACAAGGCGAAATTCAATACATGAGGCATAGGGAATAGAAAATCGAAAAAGAGATAAAAACGCTCAACTCTAGTTTTAAAAAATTTAGCAGCCAAAAAATGTCCCAACTCGTGCACGAACACTAATATCGTCAATGACAATAAAAGCTGTGAGACCATAATTAAAATATTCATAAAAGTTTGTTCAGTGATTAATTTATTCAGTGATTGGTTTGTTCAGATTTAAATTACTGAAAAAACTAAGTTAGACATCAATTTTAGCATAAATAGCATTCTGCTCTATAAATTCTCTACGAGGCGGCACCTCGTCGCCCATGAGCATAGAAAATACATGGTCTGCTTCTACAGCATTGTCTATTTTTATTTTCTTGAGTATTCTGCGCTCTGGATCTAATGTAGTTTCCCATAATTGCTCTGGATTCATTTCTCCTAGACCTTTATATCGCTGGACGATTACACCGCCACCAGATTCGCCACCAAGCTCTTTTATTGCGTCATCTCTTTGTTTATCGTTCCAGCAATATTGCATTTTTTTGCCTTTTTTTACTTGATAAAGAGGTGGGGAAGCTATATATATATATCCATTTTCTACCAGTGGCCTCATAAATCTAAAGAAGAAGGTTAAAATTAGGGTAGATATGTGGCTTCCATCAACGTCCGCGTCGCACATGATGACTATTTTATGATAACGCAGCTTTTCTATATTGAGTTGCTTCTGATCATTTTCTGTGCCAATACTCACGCCAAGTGCTGTGAAAATATTTCGTATTTCCTCGTTCTCATATATCTTATGCTCTAGTGCTTTCTCTACATTGAGGATTTTACCTCTTAGTGGCATGATAGCTTGAAATTTTCTATCTCTACCTGTTTTGGCTGTACCTCCTGCCGAATCTCCTTCTACCAGGAATATCTCACTCAATCCAGGGTCTTTTTCAGAACAATCCGCCAATTTACCGGGCAAGCCAGAACCAGTTAAAACGGTTTTTCGCTGTACGAGTTCACGTGCTTTTTTAGCAGCATGACGCGCGTTGGCGGCTATCATTACTTTTTCCAATATTATACGAGATTCTTTTGGATTCTCTTCGAGATAATACTCTAAAACTCCTGTGACTGCTTGAGATACGACACTAGTGACTTCCGCATTGCTTAGTTCATCTTTAGTCTGTGACCTAAACTGCGGGTTGGGCACCTTTACTGACACTATAGCTGTCAATCCTTCTCTAAAGTCTTCTGCGGATAAACTAACTTTCATTTTAGCAAATACACCATTTTTATCACCATAATCTTTTAGACATTTAGCTATAGCGCGCTTAAACCCATTTACGTGGGTACCACCCATGATGGTCTGAATATTATTGGCGAAGGAGAAAATATTCTCGGTATAGCTTGTGTTATATTGAAAAGAAACTTCTACTACCACACCTTCCGATTCTCCTACAATAAATATAGGGTTTGGTAATATTGAGGTTCTAGACTGATCTAAATAATTAACGAAGTCTACTAGGCCATTTTCGCTAAAATAAACTTCTCTCTTAGATTCGCCTTCTGCATCTATGGATCTTCTATCTACCAATATGAGTTTGACTCCTTTATTCAAAAAGCTTAGTTCTTTCATTCTATTAGCCAGAAATTCAAATCTAAACTCTACGGTATCGAATATATCTGCATCGGGCTGAAATATCACCTCAGTGCCGGTTTCATTAGATGTGCCGATTTCTCTTACTTCATATTGAGGCTTTCCAGCCATGTATTCTTGTTCAAAAATTTTGCCTTCTCTGTGTATAACAGCTTTCAAGTGTGAGGAAAGAGCATTGACACAGGAAACCCCTACACCATTGAGTCCACCAGATACCTTGTATGAATTCTTATCAAATTTTCCACCGGCATGCAGTTCAGTCATAACTAGCTCTAAAGCACTTCTACCTGTATCTTTCTGAATACCTGTAGGTATGCCACGTCCATTGTCTTTAATAGACATGGCTCCATTTTCTAGTATAGTAGTCGTTATCTCTGTGCAATAGCCTGCCAGAGCTTCATCAATGGAATTGTCTAGTACTTCATTGACTAGATGATGTAGTGCCCTAGAATCTGTGCCACCTACGTACATTCCAGGCCTCATTCTTACTGCCTCTAATCCTTTTAATGTCTGGATGCTTTCCGCACCATAATTGTTTGTTATTTCTAAATTTTTGCTCATTCCTTCGTTCACAATATGACTTTTTGTTGCAAGCTACAAATATAGTCAAAGCCGCCTAAATTTTTATTATAAAATACTATCTATTGCTTGGCATGTAAATTGGATGTAATTTGTTGAAAAACCTACATTAATGTGGAAAAACTCGAAACTATCCTCAGTTACTCGAAACTGATAGAATGCCAAAGTTTAAAAAGGTTCCTTTATTTTAGCATTAAAAGTCTGAATATTTTAGGAATAATTTTTTTCATGTATATTTGTCAATTAATTAAAATCGTTATAAACATAGATTTATGAGAAAAAAGTTTACCTTTAGTTTATTAGTATCTATCGTAATTTTCTACACATTTATTAATAATTCAAATAACGTAGCAAGCCCTAAATCATGGAATAGCTGTGCCAATTCAGGTTGTCATACATCTTCTTCTGCTACTATCGTAGATTCCATTATTTTATTGCACCCGACTACTGGAGCAGTTATGACAGGATTTTACCCAGATTCTACTTATAAAATTAGAATGGTTGGATCTAACACAACTGGCACTGGAACCTACACGAATTTTGGATTTCAGTTAAGAGCAATTAACGCTTCGAGTGCTTTAGTAGGAGCCTTTCAGACACCATTTCCTACCAATACGGGTATTGTAACGGGTATTCAAATGCTTACCAATAGTGCACCAGTGGCACCTACAAGTGGTAAATATATCGTAGAAGCTAATTGGAAAGCACCAGCAGCAACTTCCACGATAACATTGCAGTCTGTGCTGAACGCTGTTAATACAAATTCAGCTTCCACAGGAGACCAATTTTCGAGTAATGTAAAATCGGAAACATACAATATCCTAGGTATAATTAGTACATTAGCTTGTTCGAATAGAATATTGATAGGCAATATCACCTCGGGCACGCCTGCTTCTGGTGTTTCATTTAAGGTTCCATACACTGGGGGTAATGGTGGAGCTCATTTTGGTCAGGTAGTAAATTCTACAGGAGTTACAGGGTTAACTGCCACCTTGGCTGCTGGCAATTTTATTTCTGGAAATGACTCATTAACATATACTGTTACTGGTACAGCTTCTGGAGCTGGCACAGCAAATTTTGCTCTAAATACTGGTTTGAGATCATGTTCAGTAAGTGTACCTGTGACTGCACCCGTTGGTGTCATAACTTCTTTAGACTGTGCAAATGGAAGAACAATCGGAACTCTCACTAACGGCGTAATTTCAAGTGGGGTATCAATTAAAGTTCCCTATACGGGTGGCAATGCTGGATCTCATTCGGGTCAAGTTGTAGCCTCTACAGGAATAACGGGACTTACTGCCAACTTATCCGCTGGAAGTTTTGTAAATGGAGCTGATAGTGTTACATACACCTTATCAGGAACTCCTGCAGGCATAGGTACGGCTAATTTTGCATTAAATATAGGAGGACGAAATTGTACATATGGAGTTACTGTAAGCGCCGTGCCCGGAACCATAACTGCTCTGAACTGTGCTAATGGAAGATTGTTAGCAACTTTCATGAATGGGACAGCTACTTTGGTTACGGATTCATTTAAGGTGCCATACACTGGAGGTAATGGAGGCTCACATGCTGGGCAGATTGTTAGTTCGACAGGTGTTACAGGTCTCACTGCTACATTGAATGCTGGTAGCTTCAAAACAGGGAATGATACAGTAACATATTCTATATCTGGTACTCCAACTGGCACTGGAAATGCTACATTTGGACTCAATATTGGAGGTAGAAATTGTAACTTTACAGCGAACGTTTTACCTCCAGTGGGAGTAGTCACTTCCCTAAATTGTGCAGGAGGAAGCGTGATAGGTACCTTATCTACTGGTGTATCTGCAAATAGTGTTTCTTTCACTATACCTTACACTGGTGGTAATGCAGGAACATATAATGCTGATACAATCAACTCTGCAACAGTGACAGGTTTAAAAGCTATTGTTCAGGCAGGTTTGTTTGCTAGCGGCGCAGGTTCGTTGACGTATATTGTAACTGGAACACCTTCCGCTGCAGGTTCTGCAGACTTTACTGTGAATAGAGGTGGTCAAACATGTGCTTTTTCACTCACGGTCAATGCTGGTTTAATCGGCGCTATAGATTGTAATGCTGGAACTACCTCAGGTTCAGCTATTGCAGGTGCTGCCGCTAGTGGAGTTTCATTTAGTGTGCCATACTCTGGTGGCAATGGCGGTGCGCATGGAGGTCAAACTATTAATTCTACCAATATTACAGGACTTACTGCTACATTACCTGGTGGTAGTTTCGCCAATGGGGCAGGGAATGTGACGTTTAATATAGTAGGAACGCCAAGTGGATTAGGAAACGCAAATTTTGCAGTAAATATTGGGGGTAAAAACTGTAATTATTCCGTAAATGTTGGACCTGGTGCAATTGGAGCAATAAACTGCGGGTCAGGAACATCTATTGGTACACTTACTTCTACCAGCGCGGCTAGCGGGGTTACTTTCACTATACCATATACTGGGGGAAATGGAGGCACACACCCAGGTCAAATCATAAATTCTACAGGTGTATCTGGATTGATAGCTACAGCGGCAACTGGAAATTTTGCTACAGGAAATGGTAACATAAGTTATGCAGTCACCGGAACTCCTTCCACTTTTGGCACAGCTGACTTTTTTGTCAATATTGGGGGTAAATCATGTCTCTATTCTATTTCAGTGGCCCCTGCTGCAGGGGTCATATCGGCTCTTAATTGTCCTAATGGCACCACTACCGGACTATTAACTGCAACTATAGCTGCGAATGGAGTTTCATTTACTATACCTTATACTGGCGGAAATAATGGCTCTCATGCTGGACAGGTTATCACATCTACGGGGGCAGCGGGTCTTACTGCTACCCTAGCTTCTGGTTTATTCAATACTGGAAACGGAAATCTAACATATAATATAACAGGAACGCCAACTAGTTCTGGTCCAGCTAATTTTGCTCTCAATATTGGTGGAAGAAGTTGTTCCTATTCAATTTCTGTGCAACTGCAGCAAGGTTCTATATCCACTCTAGAATGTGGGAATATTATTACTAAAGGTACATTAAAAGGAAATGTATCTGCTAGTGGAGTGTCCTTTAAGGTTCCATATACAGGTGGTAATGGAGGTTTATATAGTCTTGTCTCCTCAACTTCTACTGGTGTTACAGGTCTCACTGCTATTACTCCTGCAGACACATTTCAAGTAGGATCTGATTCTTTGACATTTAATGTGACCGGCACTCCTAATACAGGAGGTGTAGCTTCGTTTAATTTTACCATAGACGGGAAGAGTTGTATACATAATATTGCTGTAGAATTACCTAACGCAATACTATCAAGCATAGTTTGCGGATCTGGAGTCTCAACTGGTACTTTGGTTAGAACTCAAGCAGCTAGTGGAGTGACTTATTCCATACCATATACTGGCGGAAATAGAGGCCTATATGGAGCTCAATTGATTAATTCAACTGGTGTGACAGGATTGACAGCAAGTCTGTTAGCTGACACTTTAAAAACAGGTAATGGAAATTTAAACTTTACAGTATCTGGAACACCGAATGCAGTTGGAAATGCAAGTTTTGCTATTTTAATAGGAGGTCAATCATGTACTTATTCTATCCCTGTGATTCAGCCTTTGGGGACTATTACTACTTTAGATTGTGATAGCATAAAATTAACCCAATCAGAAGAACTGATGGCTCAAATACCATTAGCAGGGGTTTCTATAAAGGTGCCTTACACGGGTGGCAACGGTGGTTCCTATACTCCGTTCAATATAGCTTCTACTGGTGTCACTGGACTTACAGCATCTGCTAATTCCGGCGTTTTAGCTAACGGGGCAGGTAGTATTATATTGTCCATAACAGGCACACCAGCTAGTGCGGGGAATGCTGAGTTTAATATAATTTTAGATGGAGAAACTTGTAGCTACATTATACCAGTGAAACCATTATTAGTAGGAACAATAAATTCAATAAGTTGTGCAGATGGTCGTACAACAGGATTTTTAATCCAAGGAGCAGTTAGTAATGGGACATCATTTACAGTCCCTTATGATGGAGGAAATAGAGGTTATCATTTCGGTCAGACCGTCTCCTCTACAGGAGTATCAGGTCTTACTGCTAAATTAAATCAAGGTCAATTTGCTATTGGTTTTGGACAATTAGCTTATTCCATTACAGGTACTCCTTCTGCTGAAGGTACAGCATCATTTGCACTTAACATTGGAGGTAAAACATGTACCTATTCTATACCAGTTAGATCCTCTACTGGTCAGGTGTTGAATCTTAGTTGCGATAAAGGTCAGTTGAGTACATCTGTTTTAGTAGGCACTTTAAATCCTGGGGTTTTCTTTACAGTTCCTTATCAAGGAGCTAATGGTGGTCCATTGACCGCTCAGGCTATAGCATCAACAGGAGTTACTGGTCTAACAGCTCAATCTGCTGCAGGTGTATTGAATTTTGGCGATGGTTTGCTAAAATATAATCTTAGCGGAACTACCACAATTAACGGTTGGGCAAATTTCGCTATACAAGTTGGTAACCAGCAGTGTATTTATTCAGTTCAGGTAACTCAAAATGGCTCTTCAATTCAGACAGCATCAGATATTCTAGAATTATATAAAGCAGGTTCTACCATTCATATCAATAATCTTAAAGAGAATGTCAATTATTCTATTTATGATATGACGGGAAAAGCGAAGATGGAAGGCCTAATGAAAAAGACAGAAAATACGATAGATTTAAAGTATACAGGACTAGCTTCAGGCACTTACTTTATTCTTCTGCAAGGAGAAAAAACTTCTCAGAGTCTAAAATTCATTTTAGATTAGGAATATGGTAAATAATTGATTTTAAAATGCTCTGTTTAAACAGAGCATTTATTTTATATTCAATTATTTATTAGATACAACGAAATTCAATTTTAGGATTTTAAATGACCTATGCATCCTATTTAGGCCATTGCTGATCAGTGAAGTCTGGTGCTAATTTTTATATATAAACATGAGACATTAAATTAGAATTCTTAATTTTAAAGCGAAGCTGAAATTTAATTGTACTTTTGGAAGGATATTCGCGTTAAAAGACATTTCAAATTATGATTTATAAATTAATAGAAACAAATTCCGTATTAACTATATTCCTCAATGAATTGAGAGATAAGGCCATTCAGAAGGATCGAATGCGGTTTCGTATAAATATCGAGCGAATAGCCGGCATCCTAGCTTATGAAGCTAGCAAGACTTTAATATTTGAAGACGATCAGATTCAGACTCCACTAGGCCAGAAAATGAGCCATGGCATTCAAGACCAAATAGTCATCGCTAGTGTCTTGCGCGCTGGCCTCCCAATGCATTACGCTGTTCTAAATACATTTGACACTGCAGATAATTGTTTTGTGAGTGCTTATAGAAAGCATCATAAATCGGGCGAATTTGAGATAAGATTAGAATATATTGCAAGTCCTTCTTTGGATGAAAAAACACTTATTTTATGTGACCCTATGATAGCTTCAGGTGCTAGTATTTTGGCTACTCTGGAGCAATTACAGCGCTATGGCATTCCTAGGCGAATTTTGATTTTAGGAATCATTGGAAGTGCTCAGGGTGTAGAGACTGTTGCTAAAAAATTTCCCAACATTGATATTTTTATAGGAGATATAGACGATGAATTAACGGCTAAAAGTTATATAGTGCCGGGACTAGGAGATGCTGGTGATTTATGCTTTGGAGATAAAGTTGATTTATGAAATTAAAAATAAGCACTCTGTTTTTATTGTGTTTTACCATTATCTTAGGTCATGCACAAACAAGGCAAAATGAAATAGTTAATGAAGCTATAAGTTTATATGGTTTTGGAAGAATTGATGAAGCTTTTAAGGCCTTAGATGATTGTATAGCAAAGTATCCTAATTTTGACCAAGCACTCTATATAAAAGCTAATTGGTGTATCATTAGCAAGAAATACGGCGACGCGTTACCGCTTTTAGAAAAGCTTGAATCTATAAATCCTAAGTTTAACCCACAGCAAAAGAAACTCATTGCTGAATGTTATTTTTCTATGAAAAATTATGATAAAGCGGAAGAGTATATTCTAGAATTTTTAAAGCATCCTAATTTGAGCCCTCAAGCTCAAATATATGGACAGCGGATGGTGAAAAATTTAGACTTTGTGCGCAGTCAAACCAATAAAACAGCAAATATTGTTTATCATAACCTAGGCCCAGAAGTGAACTCATCGTTTAATGAATATTTTCCTTCAACCAATGGTGACGAATCTACTATTTATTTTACTCGAAGAGATAAACAAGGAGAGGATATATGGTTAAGTTATGCTCAGGGCAACAATTGGAGTACCGCATACAAAATAGATGAACCAGAATTAGAGAATGAAATGAGATATGTTTCTATTAATACACATAGTAATGATGGGGCTCATACTATTTCAACGAACGGTAGGCAACTTTTATTTACATCGTGCCATAGGCCAGCACCTGATGGTTTGGGTTCATGTGATATTTTTATTTCATTTAAAAAAGGAGAAGAATGGGGTCGTCCAAAAATGATACCAGATGTGAATACTCGTGGATGGGAATCACAACCTTGTTTATCTGCGGATGGCAAGAGGTTGTTTTTTGTTAGTAGCCGTGAAGGTGGAATAGGGGAAAGTGATATATATATGAGCGTGCGCACTCAAGAAGGGTTTTCTACCCCAGTAAATTTGGGAGCGAAAGTCAATTCTATAGGAGCCGAAGATAGGCCCTTTATACATCCAGATGGGCAGACCTTGTATTTTTCTTCTGATGCCCATCCTGGCTATGGTGGGAAAGATCTGTATATGTCTCGCTGGGAAAATGGAGAATGGCAAACTCCTATAAACTTAGGTGATCAAATTAATTCTATAGGAGATGAGATTTCTATTTTTATCAATACACTAGGAGATAAGGCATATATAGCTAAAGAAAATAATGAAAATAATCGCTCTGATTTTGATATTTATTCATTTAGTTTACCTAAAGAATTTAGACCTAAAACTGTAACCTATTTGAAAGGTATTGTATCAAATGCCAAAACAGGACAGCCACTCAAAGCATCTATTAAATTAAGTGATATAGCAGAGAGCAAATCTATTTATACCTTAAATAGTGATGAAAAATCCGGAGATTTTTTGATGACTATTTTGGCTGATAAGGAATATGGGTTTCATGTGATAAAAGAAGGTTATGCTATTTACTCGCAGAATTACTCTTTTAGTGCCACCGACAATCAATTAACTCCACAGGTATTGGAGATAAAGCTTATGCCACTAGAAGCGGGGGCTAAATTTGAATTAAGAAATGTCTTTTTTGAGACAAGCAAATTTGATCTAAAAACTACCTCCTATCCTGAGCTAAATTACATCGTCGATATCTTAAAAAACAATCCTAATTTGAACATTCTTGTAGGCGGGCATACTGATAATGCGGGTAATGTGGCTAATAATCTCACCTTGTCAGAAAACAGGGCGAAGTCTGTTATGAATTATTTAATAGAAAAAGGAATAGCAGCAGAGCGATTAAGCGCAAAAGGATACGGTTCTTCTAAATCAATACATACTAACGATACAGAGGAAGGAAGAGCAAAAAATAGACGTACGGAAATAGAGATTCTTTAAAAATAGTTAAGACTGTTTAGTTTTTTTAAACCTTCTGTGTCCTTGATATATCTTAGATTTGCATTACAAATAAATTTAAACAAATAAGAAAATGAAAAAAATATTATTACTCGCTATCGTATCTGTGCTTAGTTTAGGTCTAGTTGCTCAAGCTAGTGCTCCTGCAAAGCCAGCTAAAGTAAAAAAAGCAAAAGCTGCCGCAGCTGCAGAAGTTAAAGCTGTATCTGTCGCTCCTATTTCAAATGACCCTTCTATCTTTCTTGAAAAAGAAACAGTAGACTATGGAGTAATAGAAAAAGGTGCAGATGGTGTGAGAACTTTTAAAGTAACCAATAAAGGTGCTCAGCCTTTATTATTGACCAATTGCAGTGGATCATGTGGTTGCACAGTTCCTACTTGTCCGCGTGAACCTATTCTCCCAGGTAAGAGCGCAGAGATTCAAGTAAAGTATGACACTGGTAGACCTGGTCCTATCAACAAGCAAGTAAATATTGCAAGCAATGATCCTCAGAATCCAAACAAAGTGGTATTCATAAGAGGTGAGGTGAAAGATACACCGGCTGCAAATTAAGATTATAAATAAAAAGAGAAGAGCCATCCTTAATTCGGATGGCTTTTTTTTTATCTTTTGTCCTGCATCTCAGATCTAGTATTAAAATAGATTTCTAACAACTCATTTCTCCTATCCAAATCAATTATCTCAATTCTCTTAACTTGCCATATAAAAAACTATTTTACTTCTTAAATTTACATAAGTGGACCTTTATCACAGGTACTGTTTTTGTCATCCTCGCCAATTTCGCTAGTTCCTATACAAATAAGCTCGTCGAAAAATTCATCAATGCTGTGGTGAAGATGATACAGGCTCCCAATCCAGGCACTGTAAATATCCATCAAGAGGTTTTTATTTTTTTAGGGTCCTATATCGGGCTCACATTGCTCTCAGCACTTTTTACTTTTCTCATGCGACAAACCATTATTGTCGCTAGTAGGAAAATAGAACAAAAGCTGAAAGATGATTTGTATGCTCATATTCAAAGGCTAACTATTACCCATTTCAAAAAGTTTCCTATAGGCGACTATATGAGTAGAATGGCCGAAGACGTGGGGAAAATTCGTGAAATATTTGGACCAGCAGTTATGTATCTAGTCAATATGGTTACTACACTTAGTGTGTCCATTTTTTTTATGTTGGAAATAAGCCCAGAACTCACTTTCTATGCCATTTTGCCTTTACCATTTTTATCCTTTTTCATCTATTTTTTCAATATTTACTCTCTACAGTTTAATAAAAAACTTCAAGAAGAAATGTCTGCAATGACTTCCGTAGCGCAGGAAAGTTATAACGGTATTCGGATTATAAAATCGTTTACCTTAGAAAATAAAGTATTTCAGACCTTTTCATTAATTAGCGATTCCTTTAAAATACAATCCCTCAAAATTGTCAAATTAGATTCTTTCTTTATGCCTATCGTCTCGCTGCTCATGGGCGCTAGCATATTGCTAAGTATATACAAAGGCGGTATGTTAGTCATAGACGATAAAATCCAGATAGGAGGATTAACGTCTTTTATTATGTTTGTCAATAGGCTTTTATGGCCTGTGATGAGCATCGGTTGGGTAGCTAGTCTATTTCAAAAAGGGAAGTCAGCTTTTATTCGGTATGAAGAAATTATGGGATTACCTATAGAAACTGCTCAGAAGAAAATAGAGACTGCCAATGTCAAATTAACTGGAGATATTCAGTTTCAGAATGTGTCTTATACCTACGAAGATACAGGAATACAAGCACTACATAATATCAGTTTCCATATCAAGCCTGGCGAGCGATGGCTCATCATAGGCAAGACCGGTAGTGGTAAATCTACCTTAGCTGAATTATTGATTCGATTTTATCAAAATTATCAAGGTTCTATTCTGCTAGATGGTAGACCTTTGGAATCCTATGGCAACTCGTTTATTCGAGAACAGATTTCCTACATACCCCAAGACGTTTTTCTTTTTTCCGATACAGTGAAAAACAATATAGGATTCAACACTGCGGCTACATCTGATGAAGAAATTATCAACTCAGCCAAAGACGCTCAAATTCATAAGGAGATTATTCAGTTCAAAGAAAGTTATCAAACCATGGTGGGTGAGCGGGGCATTACATTATCTGGTGGACAGAAGCAGCGCATATCTATCGCTAGAGCTATGATAAAGCCGAGCCCTATCTATCTCTTTGATGACTGCCTGAGTGCATTAGACGTCAAAACTGAGAAGCAGCTCATAGAGGCCATGAACCAGAGAGATAGCAAAAGCACCATTATACTTATCACACATCGTATTTTTAACCAACTCAATTTCCACAAAGTGCTCGTGCTCCATGACGGAAAAGTGGCCGAAATAGGCAGCCATGAGGATCTCATGAATAGAAAAGGATACTATTATGATATTTACAAAAAGCAGGAAATGAAAGGAGTAGAATTATAAAATAGAAATTAAGATGTTTCCTCGCCTTTATGTTCACATGGGTTAAGTCTTTGATATAGAATAAAATCCAATTTAATTAGTATTTTCAACTCCTCTTTACATGGTTTTTTTAAAATATTAACGTATTCTATTCCAAAAACGTAACTTTTTGTTTAATTCGTATTATATTTACATTTGAAATAAATTGTGATATGAAAAAACTTTACCTTCTAATTCTTTTCGTTTCTTTTGAAAACTTAGTATTTGCACAAGCTGCACCTACAGGTTATTGCGCTTCTCAGCCTAGTAGTACTGAATATGCAGATATTGATGAGGTTATATTTGGTTCGATAAATAACAAAACAAACTGTACTAGTTTGACTGGTAGTCAAGGAACTGGAACAGGCACTGTTGATTTATATACTAGTTTTGTGAATTCCTCTGTTCCTATTCCCATTGTGACACCAGGCAGTGCGACTCCTATCGATGTGACAATTAGAAATTGTGGATTTGGAGCTTCTTTAAACTTCAATTATTGTGGACAGGGAAAGGTTTGGATAGATTTTAATCGAGATGGTGTATTTCAAGATCCAGCGGAAATGACTACACTAGGCGGAACTGCTTGTTTTGGAAACTTTCCTAACCCTTCGACCTTATCTGCAACAGTAGTAGCTCCTAGTACAATTTCTTCAGGATTCACGAGAATGCGGGTGACATGGCGAATGTATGAAAATACGCAAGCGGCTATCACTCCATGTGGAGCGGGGGGCTTAACCAATGGCACCAACTGGGGGGAGACAGAGGATTATATAGTTTTACTTGGAACTAAAAAATGGGACTACAGTATGAATACTATGTTGGGTCCAGATAGTATATCCTTCTGTGGTCAAGATCCAGTAATCATAAAAGCTGGCTACTCCAATACTGGCAATCAACCATTGTCAGGCGGTAGAATTGATTTGTTTATAACGGGTGCAGAGCCAGGTAGTACTACCAATTTATTTTTTAATAAGACTTGGACCCAGACGACTCTGCTAGGACAGAAAGGAACAGTAGATTTTCCACCAATCTTGTTCCCTAAGGATGAATTAGTTAAAATGACCTTTGTCACCTATTTTCCTCTAGATTCAAATAAGAGCAACGACACCTTGGTGAAGTTCGTTCAGGTATATAAAAATCCCGTTTATAAGTTAAAATCAGATACTACATGCGCGGATTCATTCAATACCGTTCAGATATATGACAAACCTTTGCCTTTATTTCATAAGTGGAATAATGAATCTATTGCAGATATAACTACGTATAATTTTGATAGTAGTAGTAGTGTCGGTATTCAGGTTAGTAGAGGCTGGAAGTGCAATGTGGTAGATGTTCTTCCTGTGAGAGTGAAACCTTTGCCAAAGTTAACTATGGCTCGAGATACGGTCTTGTGTAATGGTCAGAATGTCAACCTATCAGTGAGCATGGATTTACCAGGTTCTGCTCGCTGGAATTCCAATTCTAATTCGACCTTGAATGTTTCTAATTCGGGAAATTATGCAGCTACGGGAATTGCAAATAATGGTTGTCAGAATATTGGTTTTACAAAGGTTACGGTGGTTAATCCCCCTGCTCAGCCATATATATTAGATACAGTGTGTGCAGGTGAGACAGCCAAGCTAGGCCTAGATTATACTGGTACTGATTTTATCTACAAATGGGCAGGAAGAACGGAGACGACTCCATTGATCAATCCTACCCCTGTTATAACAAATGGTATAGAGAAGTACTATGTACAGTGGTGGTATCAGGGCTGTACGAGTCGAGATTCTGTAGTACTCAAGGTGAATCCACTGCCGAGTGTGACCCTCAATTTTCCACCACCTATTTGTCCTTTTTTCTCTAGTACGATAGTAGCTTCTGGAGCACCTAATTTTGTATGGAGAAATGGGCTAGGTACTAATTCTTCTGTGACGGTGAGCCCTCTCACAACCACAGACTACTATGTGAAAGGTACAGATGCCAATGGCTGTTCAAAAGAGGTGATGCATAGACAATTTGTCTATCCTAGTCCTGACATGAAGGTTTATTCAAATAAATTTAAAGACAATGTCTGTCTTGGGGATTCTGCTACCATTTATGTAAATGGAGGTAAAACTTATAGCTGGTCTACCGGATCTAGTGATTCTATTCTAAGAGTTACCCCAACCCAATCTTTCCAATGGACGATGATAGGAACGGATAATAATGGATGTAAAGATACACTGTCCTATAGGCTGAATGTAAAGCCTGCTTTTAGTATTACATACGATAAGACAATAAAAGGATGTGAGGGAGAAGTAGTGACGCTCCGCGCCTCAGGTTCTAAAGAATATGACTGGGGGCAAGGCCCGACTCAAGATAGTTTTAACACAGTGACTTTAATTAATACGACGAGTTATCAAGTGACGGCTACTAGCCCACATGAATGCCAGGTGGTAGCTTCTATACCTGTCACCGTGTTTAAGAAGCCAGTAGGTCAGATAAGTGATTTGACCATATGTAAAGGCGAAACGGGAATCCTAGAAGCGAAAGGAGGCGATACATTTACTTGGAATTTTGATGGCAAAAATTATATTACGGGAAATGGTAATTTAGGCACGTATACGCACACTGACACAGCTACAATAGGTGTAGAAGTGATTAATATAGCAGGATGTAGAGATACTGCCTGGACTACGGTCATTGTGATCAATACGGATAATCAAGAAGTCATATTTAAGTCTCCATTGGATTCATACAACTGTGCGTCCCCTAAGATTCCGATTACGTTATCGGCTACTCCAGCAGGTGGAGTATGGTCAGGTGGCAGTTATGTCGATGGTAATAAGCTGAGTCCTGCGGGTCTGAATGGGAATATACAGGTACTCTATACGTTCTTCGAACCGATAAATAACTGTAAGGTCGAGCGAATCAAAACGGTCTTATTTAAGTGTACGAGTGGTATTTCAGGGATAGATAATTATGACGACTGGACTGTATACCCTATGCCATTCTCCGATAAGCTGACAGTGAAGTATAGAAGTGATAAGTCAGAATCTGCAGATATATATATTTATGATTTATCAGGCAGAGAAGTTTACCATTATTCGCATAGATTATTGCCGGGAGAAAATATCATAGACATGAATAATCTAGGTCTAGCCAAGGGTACTTACTATCTTGACTTTCAGACGGAGTCTGTCAGCAGACAAGCGAAAATGATAGCGCAGTAGTTTTTAGAATTTTTAGTTAAACGTATAAAGTCGCAAAGTCAGTAATGGCTTTGCGACTTTTAGTATTGGGTGTTTTTTATTGTTCGCCATTCACTAGGAAAATTTCAATCAAATGATTACTGGATTGAAATACAATCTATATCGGGGTTAAACCCAACTAAATCATGTAGTTCGCAACAAAGTTGCTTCTAATGATCAATTTGGGTTAAATGTTCCAACTAGAACTTTCTATTTTCTTTATAACTTTGCTGCTTAATTTTGTTTTTATATTCGTTTAAGTGGAATAGACGAAAAACTTTTAACTTAACACTTTCAACTTAACACTGAACTATGTCTTTAGCTCCCGAAACCATTGACGCTGGCACCAAACTAGGATTAACTGTAGAAGAGATACAATCTATTGCAGACAAGATAGGTCGAGAACCAAATTTTACAGAACTGTGTATCTTCTCTGTCATGTGGAGTGAGCATTGTAGTTATAAAAACTCTATCAAATGGTTAAAGACATTACCTCGTGATGGTGAAAATATGCTGGTCAAAGCTGGGGAAGAAAATGCCGGGGTCGTGGATATAGGAGATGGAATAGGCTGTGTATTTAAAATAGAAAGTCACAATCACCCCTCTGCTATAGAACCATATCAAGGCGCAGCCACAGGCGTGGGAGGTATTCATAGGGACATATTTACCATGGGTGCCCGTCCTATAGCAGCGTTAAATTCACTTCGTTTTGGAGATTTGAAAGATGAAAAGACCAAATGGTTATTATCTGGAGTAGTCAAAGGTATTGGAGACTATGGAAATTGTTTCGGAGTACCTACGGTAGCTGGTGAGACTTTTTTTGATGCATCTTATGAAGGAAACCCACTAGTCAATGCAATGTCTGTAGGAACTATTGATGTGAATCATATTATCTCTGCTACTGCCGCCGGTGTTGGGAATCCCGTTTTTATTGTCGGCTCTGATACAGGTAAGGATGGTATAGGCGGCGCCTCCTTTGCCTCAAAAGATATATCAGAGGATAGTGCTACCGATCTTCCTGCGGTGCAGGTAGGAGATCCTTTTCAGGAGAAATTATTGCTAGAAGCTAGTTTAGAATTAGCTAAAACAGGAACTATCGTGGGTATGCAGGATATGGGTGCAGCTGGAATTACTTGTTCTACCTCAGAGATGAGTGCCAAAGGTGAGGTCGGTATGAATATATGGCTCGATAAAGTTCCTACACGTCAGAAAAATATGCATCCATTCGAAATATTGCTCTCAGAGAGTCAGGAGAGGATGCTCGTAGTGCTAGAAAAAGGTAAAGAACAAGAAGCGCTCGATATATTTGAAAAATGGGATCTTAATTGTGTTCAAATAGGTGAAGTAACAGGAGATGGTATATTGAATTATTATATGAATGGAGAATTGGTAGCGCAATTACCAGCTTATGAATTAGTTCTCGGCGGCGGTGCTCCAGTCTATGATAGAGCTTTTACTGAGCCTGCATATTTCGCTGAGTATAAAAAATTTGATATGAATCAATTAGCTGAGCCTAGTGATTACATAAAAGTAGCAAAAGAGCTTACTGCTCTGCCTAACATAGCCTCTAAGCGATGGGTCTACAATCAGTATGATAGTATGGTAGGTATCAATAATACGAATACAAATCAACCATCAGATGCTGCAGTGACACGGATAGTAGGAACGAATAAAGCTATTGTATCTACAGTAGATTGCAATGCACGCTATGTAAATAATGATCCTTATCGCGGTGCTATGATAGCCGTCTCAGAGGCAGCTAGAAATATAGTATGCAGTGGTGGAGAACCACTTGCTATTACCAATTGTCTGAACTTCGGCAATCCGCAGAAGCCAGAAGTTTATTGGCAATTTGTAGAAGCTATAAAGGGAATGGGCGAAGCTTGCAGACAGCACAATACGCCTGTAACAGGAGGTAATGTTAGCTTTTATAATCAAAATGAAAAAGGCCCTGTTTTCCCAACTCCAACTATTGGTATGGTGGGTCGGATGGAAGATTTATCCCTTAAAACAGGCTTAGGATTTCAAAAAGAGGGTGACTTGATCTATTTGCTTGGAAATAGTCAAAATGACTTAGCAGGCAGTGAATATTTAGCCAATTTAAGAGGTATTAAGGCGAGTCCTGCACCCTATTTTAATATGGAAGAAGAAAAACTATTGCATCAGGCTATTTATCAATTGGTGAGAAAGCGCATTTTATCATCATGTCATGATATAGCCGATGGTGGATTACTGACTACCTTGTTAGAATCAGCTTATGTGCATGAACTCGGATTTGAAGTATCTACGGACAATAGTTTTAGAAAAGATGCTTTTCTATTCGGCGAAGCGCAGGGGAGAGTAATAGTTTCTCTTTCATCTAGTCACGCTGCGGAGTTAGAATCATTCTGTAAAGAGATGAATTTAAATTGTCAAAAACTAGGGGTAATCAAAGGAAATTCAGCTGTGATAGACGGTGTGAGTTTTGAAACTATTTCATTTTTTAAACACCTTCATTTGACTAGTCTGGAAAAAGAAATTTTAGGGAATAACTAGTCTTGAGATGAATGGTATAAAATGGAATTCATTCATTTTATTGCCTACTGTTTTTTTTATGTGGTTTTACGTCTCTTCGGATAAACTACCCATATGGGGCCTATCAGTAAGAATTGAATGTCTTTTATAAATGAAGGTTTTTTGCCTTCTATATGGTGACCTATAAACTGTCCTATCCATGCGAAGACAAATAGTATAAACGAATAGCGAAACATAGCTCTAGAAGATTTCATAAACATAAATTTCCATAAAAAGCATGAAATAATACCCAGCACAAATCCGACAACTAAAAATCCAAGTCCTACTTTAATGTTAAGTCTAAAATAAAAGACTAAGGCCAATGCATAGAAGGCATTTGCCCAGTTTAGATATAAAATATTTTCTTCAGACATGGGAAGGTTGATTTGAAATAACATAAAATATATGCTCATAAAAATAAGCGGAACACATATTTTGTGAATCAAAATATTAGTTTTGTTTTTGTGACTTTCTCCATAATCTTCTAGCCAATCTTGCAGTGATTTCATATCTAAATATTATAGGTCTGAAATTTTAATTAGCTGATCTAATACGATTCTTCCATGATCATTCTTTTTTAAGCTGCCTAATTCATTCGCAGGATCATGTTCGAAAAAAATGAATGCATTCTTATCTAAAACTTTTTGATATAATTTTTCGCGTTCGCTTAGTGTTTCTAATGGGCGAATATCATAGGCCATAACATAAGGCATAGGTATATGAAACGAGGATGGCATTAAATCTGCCGCAAATACGATCGTTTTGCCATTGTAGTCGATATACGGTATAGCCATGGCTTCGGTATGTCCGTGCACAAAATCAAACTCAATTCCCCAGTGGATAAAACTATCGCGCTCGAGAAATGATAACTGCCCATGCTCCTGTATTGGGACAATATTTTCTTTTAAAAAGGATGCTTTTTCGCGTTCATTCGGCGTCAGAGCCCATTCCCAATGAGTTTCATGACACCAGTATCTTGCATTTTTAAACTGTGGCACTAACCTATCCCCCTCTCTATGGATAGCGCCTCCACAGTGATCAAAATGTAAATGAGTAAGAATGACATCGGTTACATCATCTATCGAATAATCTTTAGATTGTATCGAGCTAATCAGATTTCCTTCGCCATGCGGGTGAAAATGAGATCTAAACTTATCATCTTGCTTATGCCCCATACCCGTGTCTATGAGAATAAGTTTATTGTCTCGCTCTATGAGCATGCATCGCATAGCCCAAGTGCATAAATTATTAGCGTCAGGTGGATTTAACTTAGACCACATAGTTTTAGGAACTACCCCAAACATGGCACCGCCATCTAATTTGAATAAACCTGCATCTATGGAATGTACTTTCATCTTTTTTTGATTTTGATCTATGACAAATTTAGCAGTTTTTTTGTTAAGTAGTACAATACATAATGTCTACAATCTATGAATTGAATACCAATGCCAGATGGGAATTCAATATTCTAATAATTCTATTTCTTTATCTTATATCTTTGTAGCATCATTAGATAGGATGATTAAGGTCATAGACAAATATATTATTAAACAATTTTTTGGTGGGTTCATCTTCGCCTTGATACTTATCGTATCAGTAGCCATGACCATAGATTTAGGTGAGCACATGAATAAATTTGTCTTGCACAATTTGACAATTGGACAAGTTTTAGGAGAATTTTACATTTACTTCATTCCTTATCTCGTAGGATTACTGGGTCCTTATTTTGTTTTTATTACTGTTATTTATTTTACTTCGAGATTATCTAGTCGATCTGAAATAATAGCCATGTTTAATAGCGGCATGAGTTTCAAAAGATTGCTCGTCCCCTACATACTTACTAGTATGATTTTAGCTTTAATATTTTGGCTAGCAGTCAACTATATTATACCGCATTCCGATGTCAAAAGATTGGCTTTTGAGAATAAATATATAGCCTACCAGACACAATCATCGGATGCCCATATTCATAGGCGGCTCAATGATTCTACTTATTTTTATCTAAGAGTATATGATAACATGGCCAAAACAGCCTATAATGTAACCATAGAGAAGATCGTAAATGGAGAGCTAAAGGAAAAGGTCATGGCTGATAAAGCCACTTTTGATACCTTAACTAGAACTTGGAGATTAGAAAAATTATTCATCCGCTCATTCATAGATGGAAAAGAAACTATAGAGGTTCTTGAATCAAAAAAGTATCCTGTCAATCTAGACCCAACCCTATTGATTAAACGCTGGACCCATATACAGGAGTTAAACCGCACAGAACTGAGTGAATTAATTAATCAATTACAACTTCAAGGGTCTGATGCTCGGCTTTATGAAATTGAATATCACAAAAGAACATCCAAGTGCTTTGGTATTATTTTATTAACTATAGTTGGGGTTATCTTAGCCTCTAAAAAAGTGAGAGGGGGTATTGGCCTACATTTGATGTTAGGTCTAGCCTTAGGTTCAGTTTATGAAGTGATAGTGAAGTTTTCTGATTCCTTTGCTATAAAAGCTAGCTTGACCCCTCTAGTAGCAGCTTGGCTACCTAATTTTCTATACTTGATTTTGGCCGGAATTCTCTGGAAAAAATATCAAGAATAAATTCTTGCATTTAAAAAATAAATTTTTATCTTTGCACTCGCAATTTTTGCAAAAGCACCGTTCGTCTATCGGTTAGGACTTCAGGTTTTCATCCTGGCAAGAGGAGTTCGATTCTCCTACGGTGTACAACACGAATTTTTTAAAACCCTCGAAACTCAATGTTTTCGGGGGTTTTTGCTTTTTAGGGCTTTCCTATTTTTTGCCTTTTTACCCTATGTTTTGACAGGTTTTGTCCCCCTAATGTCCCCAGATTATTTTCTATAAGCCTCTTATTTATTGATATGACACTTTATATCAATAGCGACTTAATTAGGGGACAAATAGGGGACATTGTTTTAATTACTAATAAAAATTAATATCAATACCTTTGATGTATAAGATTAATGAAAGAGTAGCTACATTTAACATACAACAATAATCTATAATTTATGGTATTAAATGATTCTGATAATTTCGTCTCAAATGGCAGTCAAAGAGATAGTCCAAATTACGATAAACTACATTCTGATAATTTATTGGCCTTTGAAAATGTCTATAAAACATTTACTTTTAGCTTAATATCTGAATTAAAAGAGCCTATAATGTATATTTTGTTTGAATATATCGAAGGGGAAGCAAATTTTGAAAAAACTTTAGAAAAATTAGGTTATCTACTTGATAAATATAATATTGAAGGTGATAATTATGAATCTGCAAGTGAAGTAATAAAACAATACAAGCGTGCGCAGGGTCAGATACTAGCAAATAAGTTTAATGTACAATACTTTAGATACTCAGGAACTGTTATAGAAGATTCTCGTCAATTCTGTAAGCAAAGGGTTAGTAAAATATTTTCAAAAAATGAAATTGAATCTTGGTCTAATTTGGAATGGGAGGGTAAAATTGAAAATACAAATCCTGATAATATCTTTTTTAGGTGCGGTGGCAAAGGCTGCCGTCATTCAATAAGACCAGTAAGTGAAAAAATGGCAAAAAGTGAGGGTTTTAATGTTTACAACAATTGAAATAGGATTCTAATGAAATAAGTTCAATGTATGTCCTGTGTTTTGAGTTATATTTGAATTTAAAGAATGGAGACTAGAAACCATTTAAAAAAACGGACTAAATATAAAATTTATAAAATGGGATTATTTTCGGCAATTCTTGGAAATGCAGGTGCAGTAAGCCAAGAAGAATTAATTAAAAAGTTCGGACAATTACTTACAGAGGGTGAAGAAATTGAACTTGGATTCAAGCTAGTAAGGGATACTTTTATTTTTACAAATAAAAGACTTATACTCGTAGATGTTCAAGGTATTACAGGCAATAAGCAAGAATATAAGTCAGTGACTTATAAAAGTGTATCCAGATTCAGTATTGAAACTGCTGGTACTTTTGACCTTGACGCTGAATTGAAAATATGGATTTCAAGCGAAGCACAACCAAGTATAAAAAAGCAGTTCAATAAATCTGTTAATGTTTATGACGTTCAAAAGATTCTTGCCTATCATGTTCTTAATTAGAATTATACGATGTTTTAATAAATAGTAATTCGCAGGATTCTTATATTAGTTTTTCTATCTAGCTGCCAATCTGATGCAGATAAAAAGACCATAGCAGACTAGAAAAAGACTATTGATAGCCTGGAAATAGAACTAAACGATTATAAGGTATTGCACTCTATAGCAAAGGAAATAATCGAAAAGGATACGACCTAAACTAACTAACTCAAGAACAGCCAGGAAGATCTATATTTTCTAAGAAATTAGCTAAAAGTTATACCTTTGTAAAATATCTTAAAATTACTTTATGAGAAAAATTTCATTAATTGCCTTCACAGTTTTAATATCTTTCCAGATTTTAGCACAAGTACCATCTTATGTACCTACCAATGGACTTGTTGGCTGGTGGCCATTTACAGGTAATGCTATTGATAGCAGTGGGAATGGCAATCATGGAACGGTGAATGGAGCGACATTGACAACTGATAGGTTTGGAAATTCTAACATGGCGTATAGTTTTGATGGGGTTAATGATTGGATTGAGGTATTGCATAAAGCTTCCTTAAATCTACCAAATGGATCTATAAATATATGGTTTAAAACTAATTCTAATAATAGAATGACATTACTTAACAAATCTGTTTTCAATGGTGCTAGTAACGAAAATTATACATTATTTTTAGGATATTTATTTCCTGCAGGTCCAACAGGTATCGGATATTTTTCTAAGTACAATAGTAATTGTATGCCTAGTAATGGTTGGAATGGACCAGTGAATTCTTTAAATTATTCTGACCAATTGTATCATATGTTGACATGTATTACAAGTTCAGCCGAAATTAAAATTTATGTTGATGGTATTCTTAAAGCTTCTTCAATAGCCCCCTCAACAATAGCTGATACATGCTCTAATTCAAATTTAAGATTTGGTCGTAATCATGCAGCAGACTTATCTTATTTTTCAGGAGATATTGACGATATAGGCATTTGGAATAGGGCTTTAACAGAATGTGAGATTTTAGATTTGTATAATTCACAATTAGGCTCTTTTAAAAATACTCCAATAAATGTAAATCCGCCATCAAGTGTGATAGGAACTAGTGCTGTTTTCACTAGTTTAAAACCATTACAAGCAATTCAATGGCAAAGTAATTCAAATGAAATAGGATGGGTTAATTTGCCAAATAACTCAAAATATAATGGTGTAACAAATGATACATTAGTTGTATCAAACTTACAAGTTTCAAATCATAATCAAGCTTTTAGAGCTATAGCCTGTAGTGATACCTCCAATATTGCGTATGTAAAAATTACAGATACGTGTATCACGAAAGTTAATGATACTATAAAAGTCACTAAATACGACACCATTAAAGTAACGGACACTTTAGTCATCAACGCTACACTTTCAGGAGTGAGTGCACCTAATAATACGAATAGACTTATTATCTATCCAAACCCAGCAAAAGATCATATCACGATTGATTATGGGGTATTTAGTCGTATGAATGGTTATACGCTTAAGATTGTCAATACCCTTGGGCAGACCGTATTCTCCACACCTATTAATCAGCAGACGTCCTACATCAATCTCTCAACCTGGACAGGTAAAGGAATGTATTATGTGCAGATTTACGACGCCTCGAATACCATGACAGAGAATAGAAAGATAGTGTTACAGTAGTAGTTAGTTATTGGTCATTTATCCTAGATAAAGGCTAATTTGATTTGAATGATTTGTTTTCCAATAGAATTGTAAGATTTTTTACTCTATAGCAAAGAAATAATCGAAAAAGATTCTACTATTATTCAATAGGTTTTATTGAATTTAAGTGCAATTTAGGGTAAATTATTGGTATTCTTGGGTCTGTACATTTTGTAGCTTTTAGTCAATCACAATATTGATTCCTGTAATAATACTATCTTCGTTTGATTCTACTTTATCGTGTACATAGAGCCCTCATTTTTGAGGGCTCTATTTTATATCTGCAAAATCGAACTTATTTCAAGTGTTTATGCTAAATAGGAGTTAATACCATTGGTATACTGGTAAAATACCAAGAATAGACCTTATCGAATCATTTTTTTCAATATATCTATACTAATGCGAGCTTCTCGAATCGCAAATGCATTTACCAGCCATTTTGGAATTTTACCCTTCGGGTCAGCAGATGCATAATATTCCATATATATATCACCAGAGGTCGTTTTCTTAAACTGCCATGAGGTATTGGCTTGTGTCATTCGAATGACTTTTGATTTGATTGCAACCATTTTTCCATCAGTAGAGCTAGTTCCTAAAGAGTAAGTTGTGTCAGTACTTTTTATAGTGACTTTAGAGACAATATCCCGATCAGAAATAGTCAGAGGCATTTTGAAGTAAAAATATTGATAGCTAGACTGCGCATCAATTCTTTTCAATAGCTTTGCCTCTGTGCAGCTGCTAAACAATTTTTTATTGGTTTCTATGTCATTTAGAGCTAGTGCCAATTTTTTAAAATTGCCTTTAAAATTATGAATAATTTTAATCTCTTTAATGTCAGATATGTCAGATTCCCTGACAAAGACTTGATAATTTGATTCATTAATTTTTGTTTCCCAAACGTTCGATTTTTTGTTTTCTGTCTGGTGGAAAACAATAGATAACAGAAGTATTGAAAAGGTTTTTAGCAAGGGAATAGAGGTTAAACCGCTTTATTAAAATCGCTTAAGATGAAATCTCATTTTGGTTTTTCTTTTGATTTTGCCTATGAAGCATATATAAGCTGAATATGAGAATAAGCGGAATACTCATTAAAAAAATAATGGCATAATTTATCCAATGAACAGCTGTGGATCCTCTTTCTAGCGATTGCTCTGCTCCGGCTTTACACATAGCGCATTGCGCAATACTTTGGCCGTAGCTGACTAGAATAAAGAAGCAAAAAACTATAGGTTTCATAGGTTTCTATATTTAGAAAAATATATGGCAGACATTAATTATTCATAGTTAATTGTTCTTTTTTGTAGGCCTCTAACCCATTTTTTAGGCATTCAGTAGCTTCTCTGATTTCAGATAATTCCAGCACATAGGCTATTCTCACTTCATTCTTTCCTAGGCCTTCGGTAGCGTAAAATCCTGCGGCCGGAGCCATCATGACAGTGGAACCGTTGTAAGAAAATTTCTCCAACATCCATTGGCAAAAATGATCTGTATCCTTTACTGGCAGTTGGGCCATTGCATAGAATGCACCCCCTGGTAGCGGACACAGAACCCCCTCTATTTTATTTAATAAATCTACTAAGAGATTTCTACGAGAAATATATTCCTTATTGACGGCTTCAAAATAGCTAGCAGGAGTTTCTAGTGCGGCTTCTGCTGCTACTTCACTATATGTAGGGCTGCTCAATCGGGCTTGAGCGAATTTCAATACAGTAGATAAAACATCTTTATTTTTTGTAATGAGGGCTCCTAGTCTCGCACCGCAGGCAGAGTATCTCTTAGAGATACTATCTACTACTATAGCGTGATTAGCTAATTCGGGCATAGCCAGAATAGAGGTGTGGGTCTTTCCATCATAGACGAATTCTCGGTATACCTCATCCGCAAACAAAAATAAATCATGCTTTAGCACGATTTCTTTTAATAAGTTCAGCTCTTCTTTTGAATACAAATATCCAGTAGGATTGTTAGGATTACAAATGAGTATAGCTTTGGTTTTGGCAGTGATTTTTTTCTCAAACTCATCAATACTAGGCAAGGCAAAACCAGTTTCGATAGATGAAGTAATCGGAACGACCTTGATATTCCCTGCGGTAGCAAATCCATTGTAATTGGCATAAAAAGGTTCTGGAATGATGATCTCATCATCTGGATCCATCACAGACATAAATCCAAAAAGCAAAGCCTCACTACCACCCGTAGTTTCTATGATTTCGGAGGCTGCAATATCAGCACCTACAGATTTATAATAATCTACTAATTTGAGCCTATATTTTTCACTACCCTCACTGTTTAGATAAGAGAGAACCTTATAATCAAAATTCTTTATAGCATCCCGCACCACATGAGGAGTCTCAATATCTGGCTGCCCTATATTCAGATGAATCACTTTAACCCCTCGCTTCTTAGCTTCAGTGGCGAACGGGACTAATTTTCTTATCGGGCTTGGTGGCATGAGCTCACCTTTTTTGCTTATTTTGGGCATAAGAGTTTGATTTTTTCTACATATAGTTTTCAATTGGTAGACAACTACAAACTAAGTTTCTATCTCCATAGCTGCTATCTACTTTACTCACGCTCACCCAGAATTTATTTTGTTTTATACTAGGAAGTGGATAGAGCGCTAACTCTCTGCTGTATGGAAATTTCCATTCATCACAAAGTGCTTCTTCGGCCGTATGGGGAGCATTTTTCAGCGGATTGTTATCTTTTGGATAAACTCCGTTTTCTATATCCGTTATTTCACCGCGTATAGCCACCAGCGCATCTATCAATCTATCTATCTCTTTTTTATCTTCGCTCTCCGTAGGCTCTATCATCAGTGTGCCTGCTACTGGGAAAGAAACAGTAGGTGCATGCAGACCATAATCCATTAATCGTTTAGCCACATCTTCTACCTCTACACCTAGTGTGTGCTTAAACGGTCTGAAGTCTATGATTAATTCATGCGCTATACGACCATTGTCACCAGTATATAGCACTTCATAATACTTTTCTAACTTAGTTTTTATATAATTAGCATTTAGAATAGCATATTCTGTAGCTTGTCTTAGTCCTTCTGAGCCCAGCATTTTGATATAAGCATAGGAAATCAAACATATACTAGCAGAGCCATAAGGAGCACCAGATATAGTTTGACTTGCTTTATCGCCCCCAGTTTTTACTAGAGGATGGGTAGGTAAAAATGGAGCTAGATGACTAGCTACGCATATAGGGCCAACACCTGGACCACCGCCGCCATGAGGTATGGCAAAGGTTTTATGAAGATTTAAGTGACACACGTCTGCTCCTATAAATCCTGGACTAGTCAATCCTACCTGAGCATTCATATTGGCACCATCCATGTACACCTGTCCACCATGATCGTGTATGATTTTACATACTTCCATGATGCTTTCTTCAAATATACCATGTGTAGAAGGGTAGGTAACCATGAGTGCGCACAAATTGTCTTTGTGCTCCAATGCTTTGGCGCGAAGATCGTCTAAGTTTATATTTCCATTTTCATCAGATGGAGATACCACTACTTGTAGACCAGCTAGCACTGCACTCGCTGGGTTAGTACCATGAGCCGAACTAGGTATAATACAAACATTTCTATGTCCCTGACCTAGAGATTTTTGATAATCTCTTATGACCATGAGTCCAGCATATTCGCCCTGTGCTCCAGAATTTGGCTGTAATGATGTGGCTGCGAATCCTGTAATATGTGCCAGGTCTTTTTCGAGTGTATGTAGCATTTCATAATAACCAGCAGCCTGCTCTTGAGGTACAAATGGATGGATAGAACTGAAATACTCCCAGCTGAGTGGCATCAATTCTGTAGCAGCATTGAGCTTCATAGTGCAGCTACCAAGCGGTATCATAGATTTAGTCAAAGACAAATCTTTATCCTCCAGACTCTTAATATAACGCATCATTTTCGTTTCGGTATGATATGTATGAAAGATTGGATGTGTGAGTATTTGAGATTCTCTCGCGAATAGACTATCTATATTCACTTCTAAATAGCTAGTGTTAGATTTCTTTCCTGTATACTCCTCCAATACCTGAATTATATGTTGCAAATCCTTTTGACTCGTGTTTTCATGAATAGAAATCCGAACGATATCTCCTTCGAAGTAGAAATTTATTTCATTTCGCTCAGCTATTGCTTTTAGCCTAGCACTATCCTTCACGCTGAGTGAAATTGTATCAAAAATAGCAGATTGATTCGTCACCTCAATTCCTAATTCTGAGGCTACTGCCTTTAACATCGATGCCTGTGAATGGATTTTTTTAGCTATGGCTTTTAGATTATCAGGACCATGATAAATGGCATACATGGCTGCCATGTTGGATAATAAAGCCTGTGCTGTACATATGTTCGAAGTAGCTTTTTCTCTTCGGATATGCTGCTCTCTTGTCTGGAGGGCCATTCTGAGGGCGTTTTTACCTCTTCGGTCTTTAGATACACCGATGATTCTTCCTGGTATACTGCGTTTAAATTCTTCCGTAGTTGCAAAGAAAGCCGCATAAGGACCACCAAAACCAATAGGCACTCCAAATCGCTGTGAGCTACCTATAGCGCAGTCTGCACCCATCTCTCCCGGTGATTTTACAAGGAGTAATGACATAATATCGGCTACCACTGCCGTATAAATTCCTTGGGCTTTTAATTCGCTAAATTTATAGGTATAATCTTTCAAATCACCATTCAGTCTTGGATTTTGAACTAAAACCGCAAAGTAATTTTCATTGAATGAATGATTAAGTGCATCGCCTTCCTCAATGACTATTCCGAGCAATTCTGCCTTAGTCTTGATGACAGCTTTGGTCTGTGGAAATACAGAATCGTCTACAAAGAAGATATTACTCGAAGTAGACGTCTTGTTTTTAGCTGCATGAAACATGGTCATCACCTCGCCCCCAGCAGTGGATTCATCTAAAAGTGATGCATTGGCTATCGGTAGACCGGTCAGGTCTATGATCATGGTTTGATAGTTGAGAAGAGACTCTAATCTTCCCTGGGCTATCTCCGCCTGATAAGGCGTGTATTGGGTATACCATCCTGGATTTTCAAAAACATTGCGTAAGATCACTGACGGCGTGATGGTATCGTTGTACCCCATACCTATATAGGTTTTAAATACCTTGTTTTTCTTTCCTATTTCTTTTATGTGAATAAGATATTCCTGCTCAGACATAGCCTCTCCGATTTGCAGTCTTTCTGGACTGAGAAGTTTGGCAGGTACGGTCTCTGATATGAGTTCATCTATATTTTTTACCTTGATTTCATTTAAGAGTTCATTCAATTCATTAGGAGAAATACCGATGTGACGTTGAGCAAATTTCATAAGTTGATTAATATTAAAATAGTGTTATTGTAATTGTATGAGCAAATGTAAAGGATTTTTTTTATTTTATAGTGAATCCAAAGAGTAAGCTTTGTTAATAATCTATAAGGGTATTAACATTGGATTTCCATTAAGTGGCCTTACTTCTAAATAATAGAATTACAACAAATTAACAATTGGCAATTCATAAAGCTTTAATTATTTTTAAGAGTAAACTATTTTTTGTGTATCTTTACGCATCAATAATGAAATGTAATTTTATGAAATTGCAACAAAATTCTATACTAAAACGCGCGAATCCTTTTCGCAACGCTAAACGCATCCCGTTAACCTTAAAACAGAGTCTATGAAAACAATCTACTTTAAAATCAGCTTACTGCTGCTCTTTCTCAGTTTATTTTCTGGAATCTTCGCCATGGGCGGAGGTGGAGGTGGAGGCTGGGGGAGTGGTCCACGAAAGACCTCTTTATTCCTGGCGGGAGCAGAGCTTAAAGTGCGTCCCCTTAATGTAGCCCCTAAAACGGATCCCAATACTAGAGATACGGTAGAGATACGCCTCATCTACTATCGTGACTGTGAGGCCAATCCTGGCACGTCTTATACTTTTCCCACTGTGACAGATACCATGATAGGTATGCTCTACAGTAAATCTAAGTGTGAGTTCTTAAAATTTGCTTGTTGGTTTAGAGCTGATTTATCGGATAGATATGCGACTCCGATATGCCCATATAATAGTTTTGATACCAAATGTGAGACGGCGAATTCTGCTCGAATCGGCTACAGGACTGAAGTATTTACTGATACGGTCGTCCTACCCTACAATGCAGACGATTGGGTGATCGGTATGATGTATAGTAATGCTGCTCTCACTACTACCATGGATTGGTACACCCGGAAATACGGCGGAACGCCCTCTAGGCAATGCGCTTTGAGTCAAATACAGGCCCCTCCTACAGGTTTCGGGGTGCCTCGTGGCATGAATCCTCCTAGTCCCTTTTCTGTAAGAATAGCGGGTATAAATATGAGAACATTTGGTCAAGATCCCACGGAATCATACTTTTATATCGAAGCGGAATATAGTAATGCTATCCCATGTGGTTTTTTTCCTGGAGGAAATCCACCTATTCAAAAATATTGTGCGAATACCACGCCTAATTCGGCAGGTACGCCTTTTATATTCATCTGTGAGAATAGACAACGGCTCTTTAATCTCGGCTATTTCGACGATGATGGTCATACGCTAGCTTTCGAGAAGTCTACTCCTATGAAGGCGGGTTGTTTCGGGGACCCGGCATGCGGTCAGCCCGATAGAAGTATAGAATATCTAAACTTTGCAGGGATATATAATGAGAGCAATCCTTTAGGACCAGCATCTACATATATCATGGATCCAGCTACGGGAGAACTAGATATTACTATGCTGCCGCCGGGCGCACCTAAAACTGGTGTAGGAAAGTATAAAGCCGCAGTGAAAATTACAGAGACCGATCCTAAGTCAGGAGTTATAGCTGGAAAAGTATATAGAGATTTTACGATTACTGTGATAGCTGATGAGGAGTGTGAGGCTGATAATTCATTAACTGAATCCTCCTTCTTCATTCCTGGTTCAGCGCATAATTTTCAGAATTGCGCTTTAGTGCCGGGTAGAACGGATTTGATAGAAGCCTGTGATGGTACTAATATTAAGTTTAGTGTTAGAGCTTTTTCTCTCACTAACTTGCCGAATGCAGCCCTTGTAATTACAGGGGAACTTTCCAATGGTATTTTAAATACGGGAGGGTTTATTTCCTCACAATATATAAATAATATCTTTCCTACATTTGATACAGCTATAGGTACTTTAAATTGGAATATACCAGCGAATACACCGCCGGGTATTTATCCGGTTATCTTCCAGATTCGAGACTGTGTGAACGGATATATTTTGAGTAGATCGGTAGTATATAGAGTGCGCATTAATAAGAGAAACCGCATTGATTGGGGATATTTGAACTTCACTCCGCAGGGAACGAAAGCTATATTTTCTCTAGACCCGACTTCTAGACGAGCATTTCATTGCGGCAGTCCGCTCCCTGTAGTATTATCTGCTGCATCTGTAGAAAATGATGCGATTATAGCATGGAGATCTTATAAAGGAGCATCAACTACAACTGGAACTCTCGAAAATTCTGAACCAAATTCGGATAGTTGGGATCCAGCTCAGGCTGATCCTACTTCAAATTATGTAGTAGAAATGGTGACGAATCAGTACTGTAATAACCGAGACACGGTACTCTTAATTAGTAAGTCACCGATAACGCCTACTTTGCAGTCGAAATTACAAGATAGTTGCTTTAATACGAAAGGGCAGCTAGAAGTAGGTGGCCTATCTGCCAGTGCTGCTTTGACTTGTATGTATGATTGGCAGTCATTAAATTCAGAATACGATGTGACTCCTAGTTTCCTTTCCAATACGGCTGATATACGATTGGTAAAAAAGGACAACACCTACATATGCTATGTTATTTCTCAAGATACCTGTATATACCCAGTGAGTGTAGAATTGACTATGAGTGGAATTAAACCAAGAGGTCAATTCGTGACGGATAGACAATATGCTTGTCCAGGCGATACCATCAATGTATTTAACGTCCTATTGACTACTTCTATATGTAGTCCTAGGGTAGAGTTTTCAAAGGAGAAGGCCAATAGTAATCTTACCTTTGCCTATCCAGGTACTCAGTCCAATACCAATCCTACACCAAAAGTATTTACAGCAAGTGCTACGATAGATCGTGGAAGAACCGCACTGCTATATAAAGGAACCGAACTTTGTGTTTTAGGTATGAAACCAGGAATCGTAAAAGAATTGGCTTTCTATATAGATGGAGTCAATGATCCAAATATATATAACAATATAGATATATGGATGCGCTGTACAGATCGTTTCGACCTGCAAAATGGCCAATTTGAAGATACGTTCTCAATGCGGAAAATGTTCTCCGCCTCCAATAAATCAATTTCTGTCGGATGGAATGACTTTGATATAGCAGACTTCGTATGGGATGGAAAATCCAATCTTTATTTTGAAGTATGGACGTCATGCAACAAGCCATGTAACAATCCAGTAGCGACTTCTCCTGCTTACCTCGATAATTTGACCAACTATGTTTCCATCATAGGCAAATATGGTATTAGTGCAGGTACTTTTGAAACAAGTGGCGTAGTCACTTCAAATTCTAGACATAATATTAGATTTAAGTATTCTGAATTGTTGGAAAACATACAGTTAGATTGGAATCAAAAACCTTTTACCTACTACGATGGCGAGAGAAATATTCCATATGTTTCTAATTTAGTGTCAAAGTCAGGCGGTAATCCATTTAAATCACTCCAGCCATCTATTGTTTCTTCCTACCCAGTTGTCTATAATGTGAAAATGACAAACGGTGCATGCAGTGATTCTGCCTTTGTACTCGCCCAAATTGATACGAATTATAAAGTAAAAGTGACTCCAAAGCTAGCGACTAAATGTACAGGTGATACTGTTCACACATCTACTGAAAGAAGAGTTCTAGTGCCGAGACCCCTAAATCTAAATTGTGGCCCAATAGTTTCTGGGGCTTTATGTTCTAAACCTATCGCTGATCCCAACAATACTGGAGGTACAAGGGATGACGTTAATGGTGTAACAGGCGGATATGGCAATAAAGAAGAAGATTCCTGTAGAGTGAGAGATTCGATTTTTTTCCCGAGAATAGGAAATGCTACTACTACAGATGGTGCAGGCAATGTAAACCCTTCTCCATTTGGCGGGGGCGCTGGCGGTGTAGGCGCTTTAATTACGGACAAGAGAATTCAGATTTTATATCCATTTTCTGAATTAAAGAACATACTGGGTATGAAGCCTGGATATATTAGGGAGTTAGCATTCGAAATTGTACAACCTTTCGTCAATACCAATAAGATGCTAAACTTTGCTATACGTATGAAATGTGCGCCAAATAGCCAAGATTCTTTTGTTAATTCTAACTTTGAGTCCTTAGCTACCTTTGAAGAGGTCTTTTATAGAGAAGAGATAACTACTGTATTCGGTTGGAACCGTTTTACGCTCGATAAAGGGAAGGAGTATGCGTGGGATGGAAAATCTGGGATCATTATAGATATTTGTTTTGACAATTTCACTGGCTATGATTATAGATCGGAGCGAGTGAGAGCCACTACACAGACTAGGCGAAGATGCCTCAGTCAGTCAGCACGTACTACGGGTACTCAGGCCGAAGTATTTGGTTGTAATTTTCTAACTGGTGCCTTAGATTTAGTCAGACCTAATATTGAGTTCACGATATGTAAAGCTACACGAACCCCGCCTCCAATTCCTAGAGAAATATTTTGGGCTCCATTTGATTTTATAAGTAATACATTAATTCCGAACCCAATTATTTATAATCAATTCACAACCAAATACTACACTATTCTAGATTATGTAGATACCACATATGGTAAGAATACAGTGATTTGTCGTGTTCGAGATACCATGAATTCCATAGTGGATCGTCCGACTATTACATTTGATCCACCTATAGCTGTGGCCTGTGAAGGTCAGTCTGTGACTGTATCTGCGGGAGTATTGGGTATGAATCAGAATTTGTACACTTATGAATGGGATACGACCCAGTTTGGCAAGGTAAAAGCGGATTATACAAGTCCTGTGCAGATAATTCGTCCGCCAAATCCAGGCTATCATTATGTTAAAGTGAGAAGTGCAAATAATCCAAATTGTTATAATATTGATAGTATTTGGGTTGATATACAGAAGCTTAAAACCATGCCAGATCTTGGGGCCGCAGCTCTTATATGTCCTGGAGACTCCGTCTTATTATCTATCCCCAATAACGTGGGATACAAGAAACCAAGATGGAAATTCGCTGGACAAATTATTGATACAGGCTATAGTCTTAAAGTAGCCACACCAGGTGCTTATAGCATGATAATAGATTCAGGTGCTTGTACGAATACCTCTCTCGACAAGTGGATTATACTTCGAAAAAAAGATACAGCAAGCTTATTAAATCTATTGGCTACTATATGTGAGGGAGATTCTGCTCTGATAGGATACAACCAAGGAGATGATATAGCAAATCCTATATGGAATACAGGGGCTACAACTCCATATATCAAAGTAAATCAACCTGGAATTTATTTCCTTGTAAATCCTAGAGATCAGTATGGCTGTTTAATGCACATGAGGGACAGTACAACGGTTTCGGTTATATCCAACCCAGACTTTAAGTTAATCGATGATACTATATGTATGAGTAATAATCAGAAGATAACCCTACAGCCGGTGCCTTTTGATTCTAAAGCCCAATATACGTGGTATCCTGATGGCAGAAAGTTGCCTTACCTCGATGTGTATACACCAGGTGTATATAGGGTAGTAAGAGACATCAATGGTTGTCAAAAAGAAGCTACTGCTCTTGTAGTGAATGATACTGCAGGTAGAATCCTCTTAGGTAAAAATCAAGCTGTCTGCTGTGATGAGGTCATCACTCTAGATGCTAATCCTGAGGGTAAGCGCTATAAAGGATATCTCTGGAGCTCTGGCCAGCGAAGTCAGGTGATTTATACGGCGCCAAACGTATCAGGTCTCTATGTGGTAGAAGCCATAAAGCCTAATGGCTGTAAGGATACGGGATCTATTTTTATTGATTCTAAGTGTGGTCAGGTTCGTGCTAAGCCCGATAGAGATGTAATCTACATAGGTGAAGAGAATAAAATTAAAGGGGAACATTTGCTGATTACTGCTACAAATATTACGTATAAATGGATCCCAACATCGGATACAATCAATAAGTTGAGATTTAAAGATAGTCTGAGTCCTATAGCTATTGCTAGAGATACTGGAGATATTGAATATGTTCTAGTTATGACAGTTACAGATTCTAACTACATGCCTCCCAAGGAACCTTGTGTAGAAAATGAAGTTGTTCGATTTAAAACTTTGAAAAATCAAATGGACACTGTAAATATATTTACACCCGATGGAGATGGAATAAATGATTATTTTTATCCCCGAGTGCTGGGAGTGGTAGAGTTTAAAGAATTTAAAATATATAATAGATATGGTCAACTTCTTCATGATGATGCTAAAAAACCATGGGATGGAAAATTCAATGGAGAGTATCAGCCAGTAGGAGTGTACGTGTCTTTTATTTCTTATGAACTCAATGAAGCACGAAAGGATAAACAAACAAAATACGATAAAATAATAGTGACGCTGGTCAGGTGATGAAGAGAAAAATTTATTGGAGTCTAATATTAATTTGGGGGTGGAGTATTTCAATACTTCATTCCCAAAATAATTTACATTATAGCCAATTCTATAATGCTCCTATGTTTTTAAATCCTGCTTTCACTGGTCAGATAGGTGAGGACTTGTTTAGACTGAATGCTCATGCTAGAAATCAATGGTCTGGCTTATCAGGGGCAGATGGTAAATTTTTATATGAAACACGATCTGGAGGTGTCGATTTATCATTGATGAAGCGTAGATTCGGAGTTGGACTCTATATCATGCAAGATGTAGCGGGAGGCGGAATATTCTCCACGACTCAAGGCAACTTATCTATGTCCTATTCTTTTATAATGGGAGACAATGTTTTAAGTTTTGGGGGCCAAGGACTTTATAATTTAACGCAACTGAATCCAAACGACCCAAGGTGGGTAACCGGTTCTCAGTTTTTGGAGCCAAGTAATTCTTATTTTGATTTCAACGCAGGAGTCAATTTTAAGTGGGATCTTTATTATCTGACGGCAGATATTGGTTTAGCTTCAAATAATTTGATTCAAGCGCCACAGCGTTTTTCTCAGTCGGGCACTCAAGGATTGCAGGTACCTAGGTCTTACAAGGCATATACATTACTAGATTTTGATATGACGGAACGCATGAAGTTGCTCCCGGGTTTTTATGGATCTTTTCAGGCGGTATCTACTAATTTTGTTATGGGAACAAATTTTTCTTATAAACTGCTGAAAGGAGGGACTTATGGGAATAGTATCATTATGGGCGTTTGGTTCAGAACCAATGATGGGAACCTAGAATCTGTGATTCCGAAATTTGGCATGAAAATGAACAAACTTCAAATTATGGGCTCTTATGATGCTAATGTATCTCTTTCCAAGGCGGGAAGTTCAAAATATTTAAATGGAATTACGAACACTTTTGAAATAAGTATTATATTTACAGGCAAACCAAAAGTAACTCCTCCTTTGTTAGAAGATGACTTTATTCTGAACCCTAGATATTAAACCTATATATAAACTATAAGAGAATTATGCACTGTATCCCAAGAATAGTCTTACTTATAGCTCTATTCAGTTTTGTATTTCAAGTTTCCTCTCAAAACAGGACTAGTCCTTCAGCTAGAAATACGGAGAAATCCAAGCCTAACCAGTTGAATCAAGACTTGGTTAAGTATAAGAATTTATCCTATGGAAAAATGTTGAGATATGCTACATTACTGGAAAATGATGGAAGCTATGTCAATGCTGTAGAGTATTATAAAATGGCTCACGCAAAAAAACCAACCAATAAATGTGTCTTGCAGAAATTATCTGAGTTAAATTTCAAACTTAGAGATTATGTAGCTGCAGAAGAGTATACTAGAAAACTTTTGGATTTAGATAAAAAATATGATAAAGACGCTGACATAAGACTGGCGTTATGTATGAAGGCAAATATGAAATATAAAGATGCCTTAGATGAATTAAATTATGTGCGCGCTAATAAAAAATCTACACTTTCTATGAGCATAGTGGAGAACGAAATAAAAGGTGCAGAATTAGCAATTGAAACTAGAAACATAAAAGATCCAAAAATAGCGGTAGAGAATGTAAAGCAAATTAATGGATATCTGCAAGAATATGCTCCTCAGCCATTGAAAAATGACAATTTAATCTACTCATCTTTGATATCTGATACAGCATTAAATGTTACTAGGCTGAAGTATGAAGGTAAAGATTATACTTCTAAAATAGTATTTACCAAATTAGATCGAGATAAGAATATTTTTGCTCGTCCTGAGCTATTACCTCAGGAAATTAATAAGCCTGAGGTACACATAGGCAATGGTTTTATAGATGAAGCGGGAAAGACAATATACTACACCCAGTGCGCTGAAGATAGAAAACTTAATATGAAGTGTAAGCTTTGGATGGCAGAAAAAAAAGATGGTGTATGGGTGCCAACTGAATTGACTAAGCTAAATGAAAAGGGAACCACGAATACACAGCCTGCTCTTTACGACGATGGTTTAGGCGCTAAGTATCTTCTTTATGTTAGCGATAGACCCAATGGTAAAGGCGGAATGGATATTTGGGCTTCAAAAATTAACGATGGTAGTGCTACTGCAGCCCTTACTGAGAAAAAAACAAATACCAAGGCATCTAAAGGTAGTACAGGTAAATTTGGTGAACCAGTGAATCTAACACAGATAAATACGTTTGGAGATGATGTGACCCCTTTTTATCAGAAAAAAGATAAAACTTTATATTTCTCATCAAATGGCTACCCAAGTGTAGGTGGTCATGATATCTTCAAAGTGAATGGTGTAATTGGAAAATGGGATAAAGTAATCAATATGAAATTTCCAATTAACTCTTCGGTTGATGATCTTTACTTTAAGTTAGATGAGAATGATGAGGGCTACTTTGTGTCTAATAGAAATGGATCGAAATCTCCTAGAGGCTATACCTGCTGCGATGACATATGGAGTGTTCGTAAGGCTGAATATAATATTTGGGTCAAATCTATTTATGTCTCTTCTGCGGATATAGATACTAAGAAGCCATTAAATGGTGTAGACGCCTTGATGATAGATAAAGATGGCAAATTAGTCATACGTGCAGTGACAGAAAAGGATAGTCATTTTATGGTAAAGGTCAATGCGGGCCAATCGTACAGAGTGAACGGATTAAAAGAAGGTTATTATCCGGGTATTGACTCATTTTCTACTCCTAAAGTTTTATTTAAAAATGACACTATATATAAGACCTTTTATCTAGATCCAATCGAGAAGAAGCGCTATGTAGTAGAAAATGTCTATTATGCATTTGATAAATCAGTTGTGCGGCCAGAATATTTTACTATCCTTGATAGTGTTTTATCTTTAATGAAAATTTTCCCGAATGTATTCTTAAAAATAGATGGGCATACCGACGGACGAGGTACAGAGGTCTATAACCAAGCTCTTTCAGAAAGAAGATGCAAGGCTGCGGCTGAATATTTATTAGAAAAAGGCTTAGCTCCAGAGCGAATCATTATGAGAGGATATAGTGAATTAGTTCCTATTGCTCCAAATACTACTCCATCTGGAGAAGATGATCCTGCGGGTAGAGCAAAAAATAGGCGAGTGGAATTTAAGCTTCTTTCTCCTAGTGGTAGAGATCCTAAATATGATATAGACTACAGAGTCAATGTCCCTTTCGGTATTGAGTAGCTTAATTTTTTAGATATAAATTATCTCTTTCATTGCTTTTATTTCGATAGTATAGTGAAATAACGATTAATTTTGTTCCTTGTAGGGACAAAAATCCTAATAAATTAAGATTAATCAAATTATCGTGGCACTCAATAAAGATGTAAAAGTAGCTTTACTTACCTTTCTTTCCGTTATTCTATTTATAGTCGCTTATCTATTTATGAAAGGCACCTTACTGCAAAGCGGAAATCCAAAATATTGCGCCATCTTCCAGAATGTAGATAAGGTTAAGAAATCAGATCACGTCTATTTGAGTGGAGTTGTTGTGGGTACGGTGGATAAAATTGAATTTACAGATTTAGCTCATCCTAAGGACGTTCGAGTGATCTTCACCGCCGATAAGGAATTAAAGATTCCCAAGGATTCTAAAATACAAATAACTAGTACGAGTATTATGGGCAATATGGGTTTAGTCTTACATTTAGGAAATTCTAATGAGGTAATCCGTGAAATGGAAACAATAATGGGTCTTCCTGAAAACGGAATACTCCAATCACTATCTAGTGAAATTGGCCCTTTAGCTAAGTCATCTGATTCCTTATTACATAATGTAAACTCCTTATTTGATCGAGGACAAAAAGAAAATGTCTATATCACGGTAGATCAAATGAATGCTACATTAGCCACCATTAATATTACATTGGCTAATATGAACAGAATGATAGAGAATAATCAAAAACCCATTCATCAGACCATGGTTAATTTTGAGCGTATTTCAACCTCTCTCGCTAAAAAACAAGACGATATCAATGCAACTATTTCAAATATTCGTGAGTTAACAGGTAAGGCAAATCAATCAGATATTACTGGTATGATGCAGAATTTAAATAAATCAGTCAATGAGATGAATATCTTATTGTCAGATATAAATCAAGGACAAGGGAGTATGGGTAAATTGATGAAAGACCCTTTGCTATATAATAATTTAAACACGACCGTACAAAATGCGAATGAGTTAATGATTGATTTCAAGGCGAATCCTAGACGCTATGTTGGATTTTCAATTTTCGGAGCTAAGAAGTAGTATCTATGAAGGCCAAGCGTCTCAGCTATTTCATTTTTTTTAGTACTCTTTTATTTTCTACAGAGCTATTTTCTCAGGAATTATATGAAGTAGAAATCCTTCCTCCAACTGCGCAGGGGATCGTGGAGACAGTCAATGGGGAACAACTGAAAATTTTAGTAGGCAATGTGAAATTAAAACATAGGCTGAATTATATTGACTGTGATTCTGCTGTTATATACCCCAATAATAATATTGATGCTTTCGGACATGTAATCATTCGAAAAAAGAGTGGAGCAAAAGTTTATGGAGATAAATTGAATTATCTCAGTCTTCAGAAAGTTGCTATCATTCGCGGAAATGTTATACTTATCGATAAGAAATCTAAGCTCCATGCAGAAGATATTACCTATGATTTAAATAATGATGTGGGACAATATTTAACTGGAGGTAAAATGGTGAATGGCGAGTCTGAAATCACTTCACAGACAGGGACATTTTATACTCAGCAAAATCTAATCTTATTTCGACAAAACGTCAAGGTAAATCATCCTAAGTATAAATTAGAATCCGACTCTCTAATGTATAATACAAAAGAGAAGCGAAGTATTTTCAAGACTAGTACTAAAATAGAAAATGATAGCGGATTTATATGGTGCAATGCGGGCTGGCATGATGAAGAAAAAAATCAATCTAGCTTTGGCAGAGGTACATATATTTACAATCCTCCTAGTTGGTTACTCACTGATTCTATTTTCTACGATAAAAAAAATGGGAAAAGCTATATATATAAGACATTCGAATACCATGATACGGCAGCCAAGACTCATTTATTTGGAGACTCGGCCTATATGTATAATGACAATAAGGATATGATAGCATATAAAAGACCTATTCTCATTATGGAGTCAAGTGACAATAAGCCAACATTTGTGAGAGGCGATATTTTGATTAATCAAGCTACTTCGAAAAGTGAACGAGTCATGAAAGCTATAAGCAATGTAAAGCTATTTAATGATAATTTTCAGGCGGCGGGTGACACTCTGATTTATAAAACAATAGATTCTACAATTTATATTACTAAAAATGCATTTCTATGGCAATCAAAAAGCCAGTTGTCAGGATTAAAATTATTTATCTATTTATTAAATAAGAAGCCAAAACGTATCAATGTTTATGGTAATTCATTTATGGCTCAAGAAGAAGAAGTCAATGGTCATTACAATCAGGTGAGCAGCGATTCTAGCCACTTTTTCTTCAGAGATGGTAAGATGGACTATTTATTTGCCTTTGGTAATTCTAAGTCTATTTACTATGGAAAAGAGGAGGGCAAAGGCTATCTAGGTTTAAATAGCAGTGAGAGTTATAGTTTGAAAATGATTTACGATACTAGTAAACCCAAGGAGGTGGTATTTTATAAAAATCCTAAAGCTATTTTCTATCCTGTAAAAGAAATCACAGAGTCCAATCGTTTTTTGACTAATTTTGTATGGAAATCTGCATTGCGGCCTAGGTCCAAAGATGATTTATAATACCGCATAATAAATAAAAAATAATCTATGCATAAACTACGGTTTTTCATTTTTTTTCTAGTGGTCTCTGTGGCTTCACTTACTAGTTGCGGCTTGCTAAAGAAAGGGTGTAATTGTCCAAAGGCCAAAACCGCCATTATTCCTAATTCTTCAAGCGAAAATAGATATGAACATTCTGAGCGCACGTGATTTTAGCAATCAAAATGAAATCAGATGGTGCCCAGGCTGCGGGGATCATGCTATCTTGAAGCATTTTCAGTCAGCCTTAGCTAAGACGGGAGTCAAGCCAGAGGATACTGTTGTCTTATCTGGCATAGGATGTGCCTCCAGATTACCATACTATATGAATACTTATGGATTCCATACCATACATGGTAGAGCGCTTCCTATAGCTACTGGGGTGAAACTCGCGAGGCCTGAAATCAACGTATGGATTATAACTGGAGATGGTGACGCCCTCTCTATTGGTGGAAATCATTATTTGCATTTATTTAGAAGAGATATTAATCTAAGTATTTTACTTTTCAATAATCATATATATGGCCTTACCAAAGGTCAATATTCTCCCACGTCAGAGCTAGGTCAGTTTTCTAAATCTTCTCCTAGAGGTAGCGAGGAATCAGCCCTGAATGCCTTAAATTTAGCTTTAAATTCAGGAGCAGGCTTTATTTGCAGAACCTTCGATAGAGATGCTGGTTTTATCCAAGGCTATATGCAGGAAGCCCAGTTTCATCAGGGCGCAGCTTTGATAGAAATCCTGCAGAACTGTCCCATTTTTAATGACGGTATTTTTGACACTATCATCGAAAAGAAGAATCAAGCAGAAAAAGTATTGCGCTTGAAACATGGCGAGCCCTTGCTATTTGGTGAAAATAATGAATGGACATTACTTCTAGACCGTATGGAGGTAAAAAAGGTAGAAGCCGCATCTTTGGATCAGGCTCAATGGTGGATTCATGATGAAACATCTAAATTCAAGGCTCATTTACTAAGTCAATTAGGCCAAGGGGAATATCATGATTTGCCTGTAGCTATGGGAGTTATTTATAAAAACCCAAGAAAATTCATTGAAAAACAGTATGATGATTACAATTTTACCCTTGAACAGAAAATAAATCAAGGTAAAATCAAAGAAATGTAAAAAAAAACCAGCTATTTTTAAAAAAACTATAACTTTGTACTCATCGTAAAAAATGTATATTTATATGAATAAAAATTTATTGCTTTTAGTTCTTGTTCTGATTGGCTTCAACATAAGTGCGCAAGATAAAAAAACAGAAACTATTACAGCTCCAGCAGAGGCAGCGCCAGCTGCAGCCCCTAAGAAAAAAATCTCAACGTCAGGTTCTAACACTAATCCTTGGGAAATTGGTATTTCTGGTGGATTGAATTATGTCTGGGGAGATGTCAGCTCCAGAGTAAAATTAGATCTTAATAACTCAACTTTCGGAATCCATATTAGAAAAGCACTTTCTAATAATTTCTCTTGGAGATGGCAGTATAACTGCGGTATAGCCACTATGGCTGACTTTAGGCCACACTATACAGCAGTAGTCAACGGGCTATCAACTAACCCAAATAATAACGTATGGTTTGTTTCGTCTCAGATGTATTCTCATTCTTTATCTTGGGACCAGGTTTTAACTGTAGGTAATTCAGGTATGAAAAAGATGAGTCCAAAGTGGACCTTAGATCTATTCGCTGGTCCTGCAATCTTCTTATACCAAACCAATCTTGATAGACAAAATGATGCTACTGGACAGCAATATAATTGGAACCAATTGTTACAAGTTTACAATTCAGGACTAGGTCAGAGTCCAAATAATTTTACTGGAGATCAGAGAGCTAAAAGACTAGTCGCTGAGGCAATGGATAATATAATGGATGGCAAATATGAGCCAAATTCAGCGGCGAATAATGGAGGAAAGTCAACTATTGGGGGTTACGCTATAGTTCCAGCTGCAGCCTTTGGAGCTAGTGTTAATAGAAAACTAACGAATAGATTTAGTGCATCTCTAGAGCATAGAATATTTTATGTCTTTGATGATTATTTAGATGGTGAGCGTTTTGCTAATAACTTTCAAACGTCTCCTTCATACAGTCAGATGAATGATATGGTTCATCAGACCACAGTTAAATTAAATTATAATCTAGGTAAAGGAACTGCAGCTCCGCTTTATTGGAGAAATTCTAATGAAGAGTTACAAAAGAAACTAGCTGAAATGAATCCTAGAAAGGAAATCAATGCCGCATTTGCGGATGATGATGGTGACGGTGTTCCTAATATCTTAGATCAAGAACCATCTTCAAGAGAAGGATGTCCTGTAGATACTAAAGGAGTCATGTTGGATAGCGATAAAGATGGCTTGATAGACTGTGATGATAAAGAGCCTTATTCTCCAGCAGGCTACCCTGTAGATAATCAAGGTGTAGCAAAAGTTCCGCCTCCAGCATGTTGTGCAGATATTACTAAAGCAGCTGCCACACAAGTTAAATCTGCTAAACCTGCAGGAGATTGTTCGGAGGTTACTTTACCATCAGTTACGTTTGAAAAAGATAAGTATGGATTAAATTCTAATAGTGCAGTATCTCTTCAGTCTATAGGTGAGAAGATGCAAAAGTGTCCTGATATGAAATTAGTAGTAAATGGTATAAATGATCGAAATAATAAGAACGGCAAGTATAATGAACAGTTGTCTTATAATAGAGCTATGGAAGTCGCTAATTATTTGGAAGAAAGGTTCGGATTATCTAGAGATCGTTTTATAGTTCGATATAATTTAGAAGGCACTGGCGATGCTGATGCAGATAGAGCGGTCATGTTTAGAAATGCACAAGAAGGTGAGTCTGGCGCTAATAACCCTCCTTCACCGCACCCGGGCTTAAAAGCGGGCCAAAAATAAAATAGTTTCTAGTCAACTAATAATGAATAGCTCCGAAAATTTCGGAGCTATTTTTTTATTCCTACTATTTTTGTTACTTTATGAAGAATTTTAAACGATACACAGTCACAGCAGCATTGCCTTATGTCAATGGACCTAAGCATATAGGTCATTTGGCAGGAGCATATTTGCCCGCGGATATTTATGTGCGGTACTTGAGATTACAAAAAAGAGATGTTGTTTTTATCTGCGGTAGTGATGAGCTCGGCACAGCTATCACCATGCAGGCCTTAAAGGAAAAAATTAGTCCTAGAGAACTTGTAGATAAGTACCATGCCCTATCTCAAGATTGCTTTGCCAAATTAGGGATATCGTTTGATATTTACCACCGCACTACGGAAAAATTGCATTTTGATACAGCACAAGAATTTTTCTTAGATTTCTATAATAAAGGATTATTTGAAGAAAAACTAACGGAGCAATATTATGACGAAGAAACCAATAGTTTTTTAGCTGATAGATACATACAAGGCACCTGTCCAAACTGTGGAAGCGACAAAGCTTTCGGCGACCAATGTGAAAGCTGCGGTAAGTCACTTGATCCTACAGATCTTATTCATCCTATTTCTGTAGTGACGGGAAATATACCTGTAAAGAAAGAAACAAAAAACTGGTATTTTAAATTAGGGGACTATGAGCCATGGTTGACAGAATGGCTTGTAGAGGGTAAGAAAGGACAATGGAAGACAAATACATATGGACAAGCTAAGAGCTGGATAGATGGTGGACTGCAGGCTAGATCGATGACTAGAGATGGAGATTGGGGTGTTCCAGTGCCAATAGAAAATGCCGACGGAAAAATTCTTTATGTTTGGTTCGATGCGCCTATAGGTTATATTTCGGCAACTAAGCAATGGGCAATGGATAAGGGAGTTTCTTGGGAGCCTTATTGGAAAGATGCGAACACGAAGTTGGTTCACTTCGTAGGAAAAGATAATATCGTTTTTCATTGTATTATCTTTCCCATTATGCTCAAGGCAGCAGGGGGCTATATTCTGCCTGAAGATGTGCCAGCGAATGAATTTCTCAACCTAGAGGGACAGAAAATGAGTACCAGCAGGCGATGGAGTTTAGATATGTTTGAATATCTAGAAGCATTACCAGATAAGGTAGACGAGCTTCGCTATGCGCTCATTTCTAATTTGCCAGAAAATAAAGATGCAGACTTTTCATGGAAAGATTTTCAACTAAAGGTTAACTCTGAATTGGTAGCCATAGTAGGGAATATGGTCAATCGAGTATTTGTATTGACGCATAAATTTTATGAAGGAAAAGTGCCTAATGCCGCAGAGTGCAGTCAGTTAAAAGAATTTATTCTTGAGCGAAAATCAAAAGTCTCCGCGGCTATTGAGAATTATTCATTTAGAGAGGCCTTAGTAGAAGCTATTTTATTAGCTCGTCACGGCAATAAAATCTTAACAGAGAAAGAGCCGTGGAAAGTAGTTAAAGCCAATCCTCACGAGGCCGGAGTTGTCTTATATGACTGTTTTCAAATCATAGCTAATTTCGCTATCTTGATAGAACCATTTCTGCCGAATACTGCTCGAGTCTTATGGGAAAAATTGAATATGCAATGTGAATTTTCTTGGGATAGAATAGGCGATTTACAAATGGTACCAGTAGGTCATATCATTCAGGATTCCTTCTATCTTTTCTCTAAAATGGAAGATGATGTTATTCAAAAACAAATCGATTATTTATACGCAAAAACACATAAAGAGGAAATAATGGAAAATCAAGCAACAGAAAAACAAGAAGAAAAATTAATTAGTTTTGATGATTTTTCAAAAATGGATATACGCATAGGAACTATCTTGACCGCAGAGAGAGTTGAGGGTACAGATAAGCTGATGAAGTTGAGCGTAGATTTAGGATCCGAAGTGCGAACTATAGTATCTGGCATAGCTCATGTATTTAATGTAGATGATGTGGTCAATAAGCGCGTCCAAGTTCTAGCTAATCTAGCCCCTAGAAAAATAAAAGGAATAGAGAGCAAAGGTATGATTCTCTTTGCAGATAATGTCGAAGGTTTGGCTTTTGTATCTCCGCTAGGCGACGTGCCAAATGGTGCTGGAGTGAAGTAGTCCAAATTTAAACTAAAACTGACTGGGGTTTGTCAATAAATCTTCTGGATTTAATTCTATACTTCAAAATAATTACTCTCAATCTTCTTGATACTTTTTAGTTTAAATTGGTATAAATTGACAATAATTCAACCCATTCTGTCCCTATTTATACCTAATTTCGTATTCGTAAAACTATTCATGAGCATAACAAAATTAACACTGCTAGTTTCTTTAGTCTTTATTGGTGTAAGATTGACTAGTCAGCAAACTTATCAAACCTATGTTTTAGATAAGTTGACTAATAAGCCTATCCAAGGAGCCGTTTGTATTCTGATTCAAAAAAAGAATAGAAAAATGTTAGGCTATGCTCGCACAAATAGTTTAGGAGAATTGAAAATTACAGCAGATACATTAAAGGATAGCGTGGTTGTCCGAATTTTTCATAAGAAATATGTCGATTATGCAACTGAGATAAACTATTATAAGTATCCACGCTATAGAGACACCGCTGAATTACTCCCTCTGAGTAAAGTCCTACAGACTGTTCTGATCACTGCTAATAAAGCTATAACTATGAATGGAGATACAGTGACTTATATAGCCGATAGTTTTAAACTGCCTGCAGGTTCTTCTACCGAAGATTTATTAAAACGTCTACCAGGTATTCAAGTGTCAAAAGATGGCACTATAAAAGCACAAGGTAAGAAAGTAGAACGTGTGCTCGTCGATGGAGATGATTTTTTCGGAGAAGATGCTTCGGTAGCTACTAGAAATATAGAAGCGAGCATGATAGACAAAGTAGAAGTGATCGATGCTGCTACGAGAAAATCTGATGCCACAGGATCTGATGATGAAAAGATAAAAATCATAAATCTAAAGCTGAAAGATGATGCGAAGAAGGGCTATTTCGGTAGAAAGGAGGGTGGATATTCTAATACCAATCGATATAACGGGACGGCAATGGCCAATGTATTCAGGGCTAATACAAAATTGTCAGGATTTTTCAGTACAGACAATATGCGGTCAAGAATGAACTGGCAAGATATGCGAGATATGGGAATAGATAATCAAAGCTGGACCTATGATGATGACCTAGATGCATGGATAGATAAAGGAGGTGATGCCGGGGTAGGAAATACCTTACAGGTCATACCACAGAATATTAAAACAGGAGGAAATATAAATCAAAAGTTTAGTGATGGCAGTGGTGTGCTGAAGGCTAGATTTAATCATAATCAAAGTAGTTATGATGGAGATCAATATAGTAAAAGCACGATCTATTTCAATGAGGCCAAACAAGATGTCGAAAATAGAAATTACATCAGATCTAAGAATTTAAAAAACTCAGGTTTATTCTCTATTGATAAGATAATAGATTCACAACAAAAAATTCACTTCGGCTTCTCAGCTAATATATCTCAATATGAAGGATTTAATCGCACAGAGAACACAATACTTTATGATTCTATACTTGTCAATAAATCCAGTCGATCGAATCCTTTTGAAAATAGATCAGAGTCCTATGGTTTCGTAGGGGAATATGAAAGAAAATTTAATAAGAAGGGACGATTATTTGGTTTGATGGCAGATTATTCCATTAAATATACGAATGGAGACCGTTTTAGTATTATGAATGGATGGTTATTTAAAAATACAGGTGATTCTACTTCTCAGAGTCAAGATCAGATGACACAGCTACTCAATAGAAATAACAATTTAAAATTATCTCTAAGTTATGTTGAACCTTTATTTATAAAAGGATTTTATGCGGAAATGGGAGTCAACTACGTATTGGGAAAGAACGCCTCTTTTTTCAATACGTTTAATCAAAATCCTTTTACGCAGGCCTATGATCAATCTATTGCTTCTTTAAGTAATAATTATTTTTACAATATAAATGCCTGGAGTCAACAATTAAAGCTAAACTATAAAAGCAAAAAAATCGATTGGTTCGTCGGCACTAAATTTCATCAAATTTCACTAGATCAGATTCTTCTTGATTCTGGGAAAGGTTCCTTAGAGAGAAGCTTCAACTATATTTTACCATCGGCTAATTTTTCTTGGAAATATAAACGAAATAGTAATTTATCGCTTGGGTTTCGCAAATCAGTGGTAGCTCCTTCTATTCGCCAAATACAGCCTTTTATAGATAACTCTAATCCACAATATGTGACTACAGGTAATCCTAATTTATCTCCTATTGAGAATTATAGTTTCTCCTTAAAAAATAATTTCTATTATCCAATATCACAAACGAATCTTTGGGCAAATTTATCCTTTAAGCACATTGTCAATGATATTGTGGATTCTACCATTATCTCAGAAAATGGAGCTGTACAGAATTTCTTCACCCAAGTAAATGGCAACAATACTGCGAATTTAAATATATGGTATGGAGTCTTTTTTAAACCGCTGAAAATCCAAATAGATCCTGGTTTCTGGATGAGTCTAAATAATCGAAGTAATTATTTCAATTCAAAACTTATACGAACGAATAATATTAATTCGGGATTTTATTTGGAAATGAGCAAGAGTATAGATAGTTTATTACAGTCTAGCCTTACCTTAAATGTGGATTGGAATCAAGCCCGATCGGATAATCCCAATTTTCAAAATACGGATAATCTAACCTATCAGATAAGTACCAAACATGAGCTGACCCTGCCCCTAGATTTAAAAGTGATGGGAGAATTAGATTTTCAGATACTGCCTAGCAATACAGCCTTTTCCGACAACCAAACCTTTACACTATTTAATGCAAGCATAGAGCGAAGCTTCCTGCCTGAAAATGCCTTGACACTTAGATTTTCAGCCTATGATATTCTGGGGCAGAATAGAGCTATAGTCCGCAGCCTTTATCAGAATACGATAAGCGAAACGGTCAATCAAGCATTAACTCGCTACTATATGCTGACTATGGTGTATAAATTTAAAAATAAACGAAAACAAGGAAGTAATGAGGCATCTGATTTTTAAATTATTCGGGATTATCCAATGTCTCGCGATAGCTAATATCGCGAAGGCGCAGTTTATAAGAAACTATGAAGTGATCTATGAGAAAAAAATCAATATGGAGAAGTTGTCTAAGTGGTGGCGAAGTGATGACAAAGATGGCAAATTCTGGAAGGATAATTTTAAGTTGAAGACCAATTCGCAATTTTCTAGCTATGAGAGGGTAGAAAAAGATATCTCAGAAGAATCTAACTGGGTATGGGGGCACGTTTCTTATAGTCAAACCTTTATAGATATACTCGGAGGCCAACAAACTAGTCAGAAAGAAGTGAGTGAAAAGACATTTCTAGTGCAGGATTCTATCCCTAAACTTCAGTGGTATATACAAGACGAGGTAAGAACTATAGCGGGTTATCCGTGTAGAAAAGCTATGACTAAATTTAAAGATAGTGTAGTAATAGTGGCGTATTTTACAGAGCAACTCTATGCGCCCATAGGTCCTGAATCAGTTACTGGGCTGCCAGGCACCATTCTAGGCATGGTTATCCCTATGTTTGAAACTACTTGGTTAGCCACAACGGTTACCTCACTAGAGTTGAATCCTTCTAAAGTGATTCCACAGCCAAAAAAAGGAGAAAAAACGAATCTAAAAGCACTAGAAGATATCCTCCAGAAAACATATAAGGAATATGATAAACCTTATAAACTAGTGCTGAGGGTATTGTTGTAGTAAGATATTCAGCTTTGGGAAGCCAGAGCCTCGTGTCTTGAGTTTATTCTATATTAATATTACCTATTTCTTTCATCAGTCTATACGCCTTAGTCAATTCTGCAATGATTTTCTGATAATGCAGAATATAATCAAACTCTAATTTTCTTTTTTCCGTTCTTTTAGTGACTTCTGATCAGGCTGATAGTCTTCTATGTTGACGTTCCAAGTGACTTCTGATCCATGGTCGAATTATTGGGTTTCGTTGACCTAGACTCTGTTGTTTTCATTTCTAGTTTTTAGGACTATATTATCTCTCCGTCTTATGGATATTTGGCGATTATTTTTATACTACAGGGCTTTCAGTTAACTGCTATAGTAAGGCAATAAATTTATGCTCTTTAGCATTACCTTGTTTTATCTTTTGGTTCTTCTTTTCTATTTAGCTCTGCATAGTCATTTACAAAAGAGGTCATTTAGTGTCGCAAAGGTGTAAAATTTGCAGTTTACGTTATATGATTAACTGTCTTCCCAAATTCAGGACTTTTGAAAAGTCAAATAACTAAGATTTCAAAACACAAATTTTCCCTTACCTTTGCCTTACAAATGATTTACTAAATGCTAGATAATTTTAAGAAATTTCTGAACGAAGAACAAGACCCTGCTGCAATAGAAAAGGTCAGCGAAAAGCTACGTGGTATTATTATGAATGGAGAAATTCTGGAGTACATAGCCGTGCAGAAGAAGCCTGCAGTTAATATTTCTCCGGATTGCGTAGCTCTCACGAATAAGCGCATCATCTTTTGTCGTCCGAAAAATCTTGGTTTTTCTATGGACTTTTCTGACTATGTATGGAAGGATGTCATCGATTCTAAACTCAAAGAAGAACTTCTAGGAGCTGTTTTCTCTATCAATACGACTAAGGGCAGTGATAGCTTAGATTATTTACCTAAAGCGCAAGCAAGACGACTATATGCTTTAGCACAGGAGCTGGAGGAGACGCAGCGTGAGCTCAGAAGACAGATGGAGCTGGAGGAGAAACGAGCCGCTTCGGGTAGTATTCAAGTTCATTCAAGTACTTCGCCCTTAGAGTCGAATCCAACTATCACGAGCCCTCTTGTTTACGATTTGCCGCTAGTTATAGAGCAACTAAGTGCAGTAGTAGATGAAAAAAAAGAAGATGATATTACAGCAGCCCTTCTAAAGTTGAAAGCCCTTTTCGAAAGCCAACTGATATCAAGAGAGGAATATGAAGCCAAAAAAGCTGAGGTTTTGACTAGAATTTAATTATTATTGAAGAAATATTTTATACCATGGAAGATCCAAATCAGCAGCAAATAGAAATAGACATATCGCAAGATATGGCCTATGGTGTCTATTCCAATCTAGCTATTATTTCTCACTCACCTACAGAGTTTGTTACCGACTTTATTCAGCTTACCCCTAATACGCCTAAGGCCTTTGTGAGATCTAGAGTTATTATGGCACCAGAGAATGCCAAACGATTTCTGCGTGCGCTCCAAGATAATGTGAAGCGATATGAAGATAGTTTCGGTAGAATCAAGGATAGTGATACTCCTCCAGTTTACCCTAATACCTTTCAAGGCGGTGGACCTCCTTCTTCAGTATAGTTTAAATTTTAAATGTAAAGTTTTAAGTGTTAAGTAGATGATCACAACTTAAAACTTCTAACTCATAACTTAAAACTAATAAATTTGGTTCACCCTTCTTTTTTATGGGCTTTACTTCTTCTGGTTATTCCAGTTATTGTCCATTTATTCAATCTGAGAAAGTATAAAAAAGAATACTTCTCTAATACGAATCTACTGAGATCTATACTGAGTGAAACCCAAAAAACGTCTAAGCTCAAAAAGCGTTTGTTATTAGTTGCTCGAATGTTCGCTATGGTCTTCATTATTCTAGCATTCGTGCAGCCTCTATTTAATAAAAAGCAGCCAGGACAATTTAGCGGACAGCCAATAATAAGTATTTATATAGATAACTCCTACAGTATGGAAGCCCCTGCCGGTCAACTAAGGGCTATAGAAGATGTCAAGCAGAAAGCGTTAGACATCATAAAATTGACTGAGAACCAAGGAATGTACCAAGTATTAACGAATGATTTCATTGAGAATCAATTACAGCTCCTGCCATATTCAGAAGCTAAGGAGGCCATTCGTGCGATTCAGATTAGCTCCAATCGAAAGACAGCGAATGAAATTTGGGATAAACAAATTAAAACAACACAAACTAATACCTCACAGCGCAAGGTATTCTATTGGTTGAGCGATTTTCAGAAAAATCAATTCGATAAGATCAATCAAATTGCTGATTTTCCGCTCACGTGTATACCTGTCATACATAATGAAAAGCGAAATGTTTACATCGACTCCGCTTTTATTTATTCGCCAGTTATCAAACTAAATGAAGATGTAAAAATAATTTATAGGATACATAAATCTAGAGGTGATAAGACTGATAAATCTTTAGTGACTTTGATACTCAACGACGCCGTAAAGACTAGAAAAGAATTAGTATGGGGTAATCAGTTTGTCTTAACTGATACCTTGACGATGAAGGTAGTTTCAAAAGATTGGCAGTATTTAAAACTTAATATTTCAGACCCTTCCATCTCTTTCGATAATGAATATTTCTTTTCATTTTACATAGCACCTAAGCCTTATATATCCATGATCAATGGAGAAGTGGATCATAAATTTATTGTAAATGCTTTAAAGGCAGATGATAATTTTGAAGTTCATAATTTTCAGAATATTGATTTATCCTTAGAAGAAATAAAAAATTCGAACCTTATTATTTTAAATCAATTAGCTCAACTAAATCAAGCAGAAAAAATAAATGAATGGTTAAAAGGCAATAAAAATATAGCCATTTTCCTACCTTCAGATGTATCAATTAATTCCTATAATAAAGCCATGAATACTCTTGGTCTGCAGCCTATATCGGCCTATGAACAGAAATCAGTGCGAATAAAACAATTTAATCTGCAGGACCCTTTACTTAAGGATGTATTCTCTCAACTAGATAAGCTATCTGACCTTCCTAGTTTTTCCTTTTATTATGGAATGAGTGGTTATTCTAAGCGCGCTAAGGAGGTTCTTATTTCTTATGATAATGGAGCGCCATTTCTCATTCGGTATAGTAGACTAGGTGAGGGCAGTATCTATTTATTTACGGGATCTATAGCGGCATCGCAGTCAGATTTTGTCTACAGTTCTATATTTGCTCCTCTTATGTATAAGATGGGGGCAGCTGCATCTAGTTTTCAAGTAAATTCTTATTTTCTAAGATCTGCTTCGTCTCTTATCTTTCCTATGTCTGAGCAGAATAAGGATCGGGTTTATAGCATTACTGGGAAAAACATCAAAGTCATTCCAACGCAACGTAGAATAGGAAATCAACTTCACTGTCAACTTCATGAATCTATAACCGAAAGCGGATTTTATAAAGTAGAAAATTTGGCAGGTAAGACTGTATACCAGTTAGCCCTCAATCATCAGCGAGGTGAGAGCCGCATGGAATTTTTGGAAGCAGGTGAACTGGAGGATGCTTTGGGATATAAAAATCTAGAAGTAGATAACGGAAATGCGAGCTATCTAAATAATTTAAAATCCATTACAGGTATAAATCTGTGGAAGATTTGGGTGTTATTAGCTCTTTTATTTTTAGTACTAGAAATGGTTATCGTTTTATTCTGGGATAAAGCTAACCAATTGACCAAACCTAATAATCAATAGTGGTTTAAATTATTCATGTGAAAGTAATCCTCTATATAGCTTCTAGATATTTGTTTTTTAAAAATAAAAGACAAGCAATCAATTTATTGAGCCTTATTACCATGTTTGCTATGGCCTGTGGTTCTGGAGCACTAATCATCATCCTTTCTACCTTCAATGGCTTTGAAAATCTTTCGATGAGTCTACAAGAAAGTTTTCAGCCCGATCTTACCGTTAGCCCTAAAAAAAATAAACAATTCGAGGCATCAGAGGAACTTTATCAGCAATTAAAAGCTCATCCTAATATAGAGTCTATATCCTTGGTATATGAAGACAAGGTCTATGTGAAGTATATGGGCAAAGATATTCTAGCTACAATGAAGGGTGTAGATGCGTCTTATTTTCAGACTAATGAAGTGAAAGATTATATTATAGCCGGTGATACTGTTTTGGAAAATGAAGAATATAGTTTTGCTCTAATAGGGCTGGGATTGGCGCAGAAGCTAGATATCAATCTTAATAATCAATTCGAGCAGTTAGAGTTATTTAGTCCAAAGACATCATCTGCTAGTAGTTCGATGACCGATAATTTCGATCGGTCTTACATTACACCAGGTGGAATATTTAGTGTATATCAAGACTATGATGACAAGTATATCATCGCTCCATTATCTTTCGTACAATATCTAAAATCAGCAAGTGAGAATCAGGTCACCGCATTAGAGCTCAAAATAAAAAATCCATCTATCACATCTACCAAAGAAGTTATTAAAAGTATAGTAGGTGATGGTTTTTATGTCAAAAATAAGCGAGAACTTAACGAGACTTTCTACAAAATCTCACAGATAGAAAAATTAGTGACCTTGTTTATTTTGGTATTTGTCTTAGCTATTTTGTCCTTCAATTTTATAGGTTCGCTTACCATGCATATCATCGAGAAAGAGGAAGATATTCGAATGCTTCATTATTTAGGTCTCAAGTCTAATCAGATTTTCTCACTCTATATGTTCTATGGTATCTTCCAAGGGCTACTAGGGGGTATCATTGGCTTGATTTTTGGGTTAGTCATATGTGCAGTTCAATTCACCTTCGGCATAGTTAGCATGCCGGGTTCGGGTACCTTCGTAGTGCATTCCTATCCTGTGATGATTTACGGCTCGGACATAGCCTATATCTTAGGCATTATTTTCACTGTTTCTGCCTTGGCATCTGTTTTCCCTGCTCTGAGAGCAAAGAATTCGATAGCGGTAAACCAAAAATAACAAGTTATTCACTCTTAGTAGCTAGTTGATCGGTAAAGCCTATCAGCTAACCTTTGCTTCATTCTAGTTATAATGATTTTAGCCATTAATAGCTATACCAAAAGTATATTAAGTATTTCCTCATAAAAAAATGCTATCCATAGGATAGCATTTTTTAATCTGTTATGAGAAAATTTAGAATACGTTGATTCTATTGTCATCCATGCGGAACCTATTGAGAATGGCTTCAAATAGTCCTCTTACTTCTTTAAATCCTTGATTTAATTGAGTCTTGGTTTGTAGTTCTTCTGCTGGTCCCATGTTGGAAGGATTAACTTTTGTAGTCATGATACAAAACACAGCCCCAGTTCCTTTGATAGGTTTTGATAGTTGGTTTGCCTTCAGACCAGAGGCTACCGTTACTACAGCCGGCTCGGGCATAGCGCCTAGTGCCGACTTGCCATAACTAAAATTCATAGAGGTATCTACAGAGACTTTGTTTTTAGCGGCAATTTCCTCCAAGGTTTTACCACTCATCTTAGCAGCTATCATTTTAAATGCTTTTTCATTTCGCACCATAGGAGTTATTTCTGCTTCAATATCTTCTAGCTTGATGTCTTCTCTAGATCTAGATCCAAGATTTCCACAGTAGACATAATTATTGCCTATTTGAATCATGCTCGACACCTCTCCACTCTTAGAGTTAAATGCCCATCGAATAGCTTCTTTAGGATTACCATCGGTTCCTTCTAGGGTTTTAGTTTCTTTATTTACATAGGTCGTTTTGAATTTTACCTCAGGGTAATTTTTCGCTACTTTTTCAATTTGCTTGGCATTCGTGCATTTCTGTATAAACTGCATAGCTTTGCTCAATATAGCCTGCTGAGTTTCATTAGAAGGAACATATGGCATGGATATTTCACCTATTTGGACCGCAGGTATTCTTGCAGGGAAATTTAATACCTTGACTATTTTAATGGCACCTTCTTTTTCTGCTATGGTTTTGAAATGTCTGGTGGTAGCTCCGTGCCAAAATATCTCTGGGTTCAGACTTTTATCCGCTCTAGCCAATACTATAGGAGGACTTTGACCTCTATCCGCAGAGTATTTTGCTGCTATTTGATCGAAATCCATATTTAATGTATCTACCATTTTAAATATACTGTCTATGAGTTTATATCGCTGCATTTGAGCCTCTTGTGTTTTGACATCTTGAAATGATATAGTGATAGTTTTTACTAGTACAGAGTCCGCTATATTTTTCTTACTGAGCACTCTAAATGCTTTTACATTATCCTTGTCAATATAAGGACCTACTATAGCACGTGGCGCTGCAGCAAACATTTCAGAAATACGCGGATTATCTCCTAGCTGATCAGCAGAGTAGAAATTAGTATTATATCCACCATTATCACCATAGGCTCTGAAAAATGAGGTGTCGTTTGTAGCTGTCCTCATTTCCTCTATTCGCGCATTAATTTTGGTGAAAATCTGCGCTGAGTCATTAAGGGATGGCTTGAGATCAAAGGAAGCTACAGCTACCTGCACGGTAGGAACCAGTGCTGTAAATTTATATTTATTCTTATCAAAGTATTCTTCCAGCTCACTTTTTTCACATTTTATTTTTTCTACATCTATAGTACTGTATGGCACTGCCACATATTTTATGTCAGTACTCGTGCCGAATAGCTTAATGTCATAATCGCTTTGCCACTTGGGTACATAGAGCGCATTTTCTACTATTTGATTAAATTTATTTACTTTTCTATTCTCAAGGATTTCTTCCGCAAAAGCATTCCACTGTCTTAGTCTGGTACCCGGAGGAGTGCCTGGTTCGTCTTGATTGATAGTCTTGAGAAAATTCTCTAAAGCCATAGGGTCAAACTGTCCCATTTGATTTTTAAAAGCGGGTATCTGCATAAATGCCGGGTCTATATTTTGCCCTCTAGTTATTTCTATAATTTCCTTGTCAGAAATCGTTATACCAAGATCAGATAACATTTTTGTTATTGTGTTTTTCTTGACAAACTGTGAGAATATCTGATCTCTTAGTTGGTTAGATTCTTCTTCAGTCAAGGATTGACCACCTTTTTGTGCTTTCATCTCAGCTTCTCTCTTGTCATAATCTTTTCTATAATCATCGTATTCTAGGGTCTCTCCGTTTATCTTACCTATATAATTATCTCGGGCAGTCATATTGCTGAGATTCGGACTGATATCCTGATATAAAAAGGCTATGATACAGAAGCCGATAATCCCAAAGATGATGTAAGCTCTTTTTTGAATGGTGGAAATAATTTTCATTTTATTATACTTTTTCTTTTATTATTTTTATTTTTCGGGAAATCAGAACTTTAGAGGAAATAATTGACTACAAAGTCCTGATATTTCAATAGAATCGCAAATATACAGGAAAAAATTTATTTCGTCATTATAATGCAAATGCTTGATTATGTATGAGATAGTGCTTTATTTGTTTGAGTCCTTATTTGTTCAATCTTCTCTATAGAATACCTCCTCCCATCTATACTATAAACAGGCACTATGCCGCGAATGGCACTAGATATAAAGCAAGACTCAACTTGATTTAGTTCATTTAAATACAAGCTCTTTTCCTCTATTGCCATATTTTGAGTAAGAAATCTTCTAAATACTCCGTTTACAGCTCCTGAACTTAGTGGAGGGGTGTAGACTTTCCCATTTATGATATAAAAAAAATTTGAAAATGAAGTTTCTACCACCTCTCCATGCTTATTTAAGATGATGGATTGGGAGGCTGAAGATTGCAGCGCGAAATTTATAGAGTCCTCATAAAGCGATTTATTGTATTGCTTCCATTGCCCTAGTTTATTTATAGGTTTGGTGTAGTCTGGATAGATAACTAAGGCTATCGGTGGATAATTATTAAAGTGGAATGGGCGGGTAGCTTTAGTTTCAATTATATCTATTGATAGAGTTGATTCTCTAATTGCGAATTGTAAACGGAGCTTTTGTTCCTCTTCTTTTTGATATAAAGCTGTCTCTAATCTTGATCTCAAACTATCGATGTCAAAATCTATTTTTAAATTCAAATGATTACCTAGTTCTGAAATACGCTGAAAGTGCAGTGCTAGAAATGGAAATTCTGAATTGTGGTAAAGAATAGATTCAAAAAAATAAGACGGGTTCGGGTTCATTTTCTTTAGAAAGAGATTGTAATCTGACAAGAAGTGCAAGAAAGATGAAAAATAAAGACCCGTTTTTACTCGTTTCTATCAAATCATTAAAAAATAATATGACTATAAATATACCTACAATAGCTGCGAGAGCTATCATAAAGGAACGAATATATGGAGATGCGGATGAATCATAAACCTGCTGAATATAATAGAGCACTAAACCGATGAATATGACAAATAAAATGAGGCCCACCAGTCCCTGCTCAGCCAAAAGTAACCAGAAATAGTTATGGCAGGACAGTTGCAAAGGATTGTCGCTCACCCATGTTTTAAAGTACATCACAGAGTATGGTTTGTAGGTGCTTGGGAAATTATTAGGACCATAACCCGCTATAGGTCGTTCTTGATACATTCTAAAAACACTGATCCACATATTGAGCCGCTCCATACTAGAGGCATCTTTGCCATAAAATGTCGAGATCAAATGGTCTTTAAACTCATCGTGCATCACTGTAGTATTATAGTCAGGTGCTAGTCTAAGGTAAAAATAATCATAGGAAAAAACGAATAAAACGCTTATGATGACCATGACGGCTAGGATATAACCAAGCACTAATTTCTTAATTTTTAATAGAAAAACTAAAGCTAAGCCGCCAAGAATAGCTAGATAACATGCTCTAGTGTAAGAAAAATATATAGCTATAAGCAGAAAGGGAATAGAGCCGCTGAGAACTAATCGTGGTATCGAGCCCTTAGTATACCAACTCCTAGCAATATATACGAGAGGTAATATCAAGGTCATGGTAGTTGCATAAATCACATGATTGTCATAAAAGGGAAGGGAATATTCATTGGTAAATTCAAAACTAAAATCTCCTAGCACGGTGCGCACAAAACTATAAATGGCCGTGAGCATAATAGGAATATATAGCATCCAAAATAATTTTTTGAAATCCCTAAATCCCCTCATCATATAGAAAGTTAAAATAAAAAAAGAAGTAATATACCATATTTTGGCTAGTATATACTTGAAGGAGATGACAAAATGAACGGCCTGTAAGGATGCTATAAACGACCATATCCATAGAATAGCTAATCCCCAGGTGAGTTTATGGTTCCATAAGAAATTAAGTTGTTTAGGTCTGCAGATCAGCCACAATATCCAGAAAATTGCGGTTAGTCCTATACTAATGAATTCTGTAGGAAAATCAGTAGACAATTGTTTATTAAAATCGAAAGTAACTGAGCATGCAATGCTAAATATAAGTATCCAATACAAAAATCGGACATGATAAAAAATAATAAATAAAAACAATATCGCAAATGGAATGACTCCTATCCAAAATTTTTCTAGATAAATACCTCCTAATAAAAATGGAATGAAAAATAAGAACAAACCATATAATATAGCCCGCTCATGGATTGTTTTTAAGCTCTGTACAAGGCTATTCAATGCTTATAGTGATTTTCGAATATAAGATATTTGATTAACTACTACCGCAGTGAGGAGTGAAAAGAAAAATCCTCCCAATATGGACAAGGCCACAATGAGCCAGCGCACTGGTTTTGTTTTTTTCTCTGAGGCGGCTGCTTTTTCTAGGATAGTAATCGACGAAAACTTATCATTATTAGATACTTTGTACTGCGTCAGTGCTTCACTGAGTTGCTTAATCTCAGAGGTTAGATTGTCTTTATTAGCAGGACTAGAAGCAGAGGAGAGTTCGTTATTTTTATTCTTAAGCTCCACTTCTAGCATTTTGATAATTTTAGTTTTACCTTCTGTAACTGGTTTGGTAGCTATTTCATCAATCTTAGTAGCGATATCGTTTACCATTTGAGCGCACTTTTCCTTATCAGTATCCAAAAGTGTTATTTCTATAGCATCTTTATCATTTTTGAGCGCATGGTAGTTATCAAGAAATTCCTCTTTGACCTTCGTGAATAGGTATTTTTCATCTGCTTTATATTTATAATGCGTTTTGAGATCATATTTATTTATAATATAGTCTATGACCTCTGATGAATTCGCTACCTGTAATATTCTGCTTGCATCATATTTATTCCCAAAATATGAAAACTCCGCTTGGCCTTGCTGCTGCCCAAATATCATATTCCTATCTGCCATAGTCATACTGATAGGGTAGAGTATCGTTCTAGATTTAAAGTATTCTGGCAAAATCAAGGAAACGATAATGGATAAAAGACCACAAGCTAGGGTAAAAAAGAAGATTTGCTTTTTAAATCGGCTCCATATTCTGACTAAATCTATCAGCTGGTAATCATGAAGAGGCCTTAAATTAGGTTGATCCATTTTTTGTTTTTTTTATTAGAATGAAAAGAAAACGAATATAGAGGAATATTATTTTGAATGTGCTAAAATGATAAGCGAACTATATTAATTCTATCACTGGATCCCAAAATAGTTCTTGGAATGCAATAATTTTATCCTCTTTTACAAGTATTCCCTCCGCTTCCAGGAGAGCTTGCATCGATGATTCTGTTGAGAAATGATGCTTACCTGTGAGCAACCCATTTCTATTTACCACTCGATGAGCAGGTATATCAGGTCGGAACTTATGACTATCATTCATAGCATAACCTACTAATATAGAGCTATTTACAGCACCTAATGCCTTAGCTATAGCTCCATATGATGTTACTCTACCAAAAGGAATTTTAACAACTATCTCATACACATTTTCAAAAAAATGACTTGATTTGATTTTATTATTTATATTTTTGGCACTCGTTTTGATATTTTTATTTATTTTGAACTCCGCAAAAATAACAAAATATGATTAAAGCACTTGTTATAGGCTTATTTACCATGTTCTCATTGACTGTATCCTCACAGTCTAGTTTGTATTATAACCCTAGTGAACAGGTAGATCAGGAGTGCGAGAATTCTTTAGTGACTACCTTTTCAAAGTATTTTACTAAGAATGAAGAACCAAAAAAAGAGGTAACTAAAACTGTTAGTTTCTCAGCCATAGCCAGTAATTTTTATTCCAATTCTATCGATAATGTCATATCTGTAGGTAAGACATTTTTAGGTATACCTTATAGATGGGGAGGGACCACAGAAAATGGTTTTGATTGTAGTGGCTTTATAAGACATATTTTTGATTGGTTTGGAGTAAGTCTGCCAAGAACATCAAGAGAAATGGCTAATTATGGCTCCTATGTAAGTAGAAATGAACTTCAGAAAGGGGATCTTATTTTCTTTTCTGGTAGAAATTTAAAACGCGGTGTGATTGGGCATATCGGTATCGTAGTTGAAGTAACGAGTGAAGCCGTGAAAATGATGCATTCTTCTTCCTCAAAGGGTGTTCATATCGAGGACCTCAATAAAAGTGAATATTTTAGCAGAAGGTATATGACTGCTCGCAGACTGCCGTTGAGTGATATGCAGTCAAATAACAATTAAAATCATATTAATATCTTTTGTTTATGTTTGATTTTGACTATCTAAAGAAGTCGAAATCGATTGCCCTTTTGATAGATCCAGACGAAACTCGTATAAATACAGATTGGATAAATTTAATCAACACTACAAGTCCTGATTTGATTCTTATAGGGGGCAGTCAGCCGTTTCCCATTGCAATTCTGGACGAAATGGTCACTTGTTTGAAAGCAAATTGTCAGATTCCTTTATTGGCTTTCCCAGGTGATATTAATCAAGTGAATCCTATGGTGGATGGACTATTAGCTCTCTCAGTGGTACAGAGCTTTGATGCTCGGTTTATCTTGTCCCCATTATTTCACATCTCAAAATTTATAGATAAGTATAAAATTTCAACTTTTTTCACACCCTATCTCATCCTGGGAGGGAGCGGGCTCACGTCAGTAGAAAAAGTTCTAGAAGATAAAATTAATCAAATAGATCAGATAGATACACTTGAAGACTATCTTTTAGGCTTGAAAGTATTAAGCCCGGCCTGTATTTATCTTGAAGCGGGGAGTGGATCTGAAAAAATTTTAAACCTAGATTATGTAGCTAGTGCTAAAAATATATTGCCATCAAGCTATATTTTTGCTGGTGGGGGAGTGCGCAAACTAACCCAATTGCATGAACTTTGGACTGCTGGTGCCGACTGCGTTGTAGTAGGGAATTGGATAGAAAGAGATAAACAAGCCTTGGTTGATATCTGCATAGAGAGAAATAAAATCAACGGTTACTAGAACTTTATAACATTGGTTTGTGTTCGATAATCTTTAGTCATGGAATTTAAAGTGTTTAAACAAATTTCAGAAGTAGGCGAGATCCATTGGGATTCGCTTGTTTCTAAGAGGTTTTTCTTGTCTTATAAATACCTGTATGCTATGGAGAAAGCATGCGAACAATTAGAATATCGCTATGTATTAGCAACCGATAAGGGTCAGTTTGTTTCTCTTTGTTATTTCCAATTGATTCCCTTTTCTGGAGCGGCGCTCAGAAACTACCTACCTCCTAATGCTTTTTTTAAATGGTTATTCGAATATACTTTAGCTAAGGTCAAGACCAAGCTTCTTGTTCTAGGAAATGTTATTTTTACTTGTGAGAATGGAGTGTTAATTCATGATAGCTACAAGTGTGACGCAGAAAATTTGATTAATTCGTCACTCCATGCCGTATTGAACTCTTTAGATAGGACTCCCTTAGGCACTATGATCTCAGAGAATATTAAAACGATATCGTCCAAACTTTTTTGTACTAAAGCATTTCATATTTTTAAGGTAGAAGATAGGATGGAGCTTGATATAAAAGGGTTTGTTACATTTGATGACTACTTAGATAAATTGCATTCTAAATATAGACTTCGTGTGCGCAAGGTAAATGACTTAAATAAGAATACCTCAATCATTGACATAAATAAGGAAAATTTCAATGCATACAAAGAAGATTTAAGGAGGCTGTTTCTTAATGTTTTAAATAACTCTAAGTTTAAATTAACCACCATTTCTGTCGATTACTTTTATCAGTACCTTAGTTATGTAGACAGATTTCATTTGAAGGGATTGATGGCTGAGGGAAAGCTAGTGGGTTTTGTATCTTATTTTCAACTAGATAGTATTATCGAAGTTCATTATGTAGGTATAAATTATGAATATAATGAAAGCCATAGAGTTTATAATTTCATTCTGATTCTTATGATTAAAATAGCTGTAGGGCAACAAATACCTAAAATATGTTTCGGACGAACTGCACAGGAATTAAAGAGTACACTAGGTGCACAGCCCTTCTCCACACTAAGTAGTCTCAAAATAAATTACCCACTTTTAAATATATTTACTCCAATATTTTTAAGTAGAATGGTTCCAGAATCATGGGTGCAGAGATCACCTTTTAAACATAGAGAGAAATGACATTAGAAGAAGCGCAGAAAGCGGTTGATGACTGGATAAATAAGAAAGGATTAGGGTACTTTGATGTTTTGACCAATACGACTGTACTTATGGAGGAAGTTGGCGAGCTCGCGCGTGTAGTTTCTCGCACAGAGGGCCAACAGAAACGAAAAGAAGGTGAAGTGTTAAATTTTGCAGAAGAATTAGCAGATATTCTATGGGTTGTTCTATGTCTAGCAAACCAGAAAGACGTAGATTTGACCTCAGAGTTGCATAAGAGTTTTGTTAAAAAAACAAAAAGAGACGTGAATCGCTTCACTACATAGAAAATTGTAGTTGAAAAATATCCTTGCTTTTATAAAAAAAATCTATCTTTGCAGCGAAAATTCAAATAGAAAAAAATTTTAAACTAAATATTTCAGTATGAAAAAAACTTTATTAATTCTAACATTAACTGCTGCTACTATAGCTTCTATAGCGCAGACAGCGAATAATCGTTGGAACTTTGGAGCTGGTGTCGGCTTCACAGATTTTGTAAATCCTATCAATAAGCAATTTTTGATGGTGGAAAGATGGAAAGGTGCTGCGAATCTCAATATTCAAAGATATCTTGGAAAGTCTTTCGACGGAAGGTTGAATGTAACCTTCGGAGAGGCATTCTATCCAGTTGCCTTAAATCAAACATTTGCAAATCAGACAGTTCCTACAAATTTTGACCAAACTCAAAAGGGTAGAATGAGATATGAAAACTCTTCATTATTCGACGGAGGACTTAATCTAGTTTATAAATTAAATAACGGCTATATCTTTAAAGAAGATGCTTTCATTAGTCCTTATTTATTCTCTGGGGTGGGTATCAATTCCATTAATAAGATAGGAACTCAAAATGGTTCAAATCTTGGTGGTGCTGGTTCTGATCAGATAAATCCTTATATCCCAATAGGTTTTGGATTAGGATTTAATCTTAGTGACAGATGGAATGCTGCTGCAGAATATGGTTATAAAGTAGCCTTGGGTGAAGCATACAACTATGCAAGCTCTGCTATTAGATTGGGTTATAACTTCGGTGGTGGTGCTTCAGTTAATGCTGATGCTCCTGCTGCTGCCTCTACTACTGATGAGCCAGCTATCAATGCCAATTGGTGTAATAAATACAACTGGAAGGTAGGTGTTGGCGCTAACTTCAATAGTTTTGAAGCAGTTCAAAGAGCTCAAAACTTTATGCTCGAAGATTATACGACTTCTCTAGGTCTTAATTTGACTAAGTATGTTACTAGATTCTTTGATCTAAGAGCAAACTTAGGCTTCGGCAACGTATTCTATCCATTACAAAGTGGCGCTTCTATGCCATTTGATGGTGACAACTGGAGCGGAACAAGAGCTGGTACAAGATATAGAACTGCCCAAATGATCGATTTAAATCTACAACCAGTATTAAAGTTTGCCAACGGTTCATGGATGAAAGAAAACGCAATTTTCGCTCCATACGCATATGCTGGTCCTGGTATAAATGTTATTACTTCTATAGGAAATTGGAATGCAGCACCTATCGCGGGAAATGCTAATCAAAAAACCTATGGTACAGATGACGTAAATTTCCATTTAGGTACTGGTATAGGTTTTAATTTTAGAACTTCTGACAAGTTCTCTATTCAATTAGAAGGTGGTAGAAATTGGAGATTGGATAATAGTTATTCTTATAACCAAGCTGCTCTAAGAGGTGTATATGCCTTAGGTAATTGTGTTGGTACAGCTACCCCTGCTAAAAAGTCTACGACTGAGGCTCCAAAAGTTGTTGATTCTGATGGTGATGGTATTCCTGATCTTACAGACGAGTGTCCTTACGTACCTGGCAAGGCAGAAATGTTTGGTTGTCCAGATTCTGATAATGATGGTATTGGTGATTCAAGAGACAAGTGTCCGTTCGAGGCTGGTCCAGCTTCTAACAACGGCTGTCCAGAAGTGGCTGTTGTTACTCCAGTGGAGCCTGCAACCACTACAAATAGTGCTACTAAAACCAAGAATGTAGTAGGAAGTTATGAAGTATTCTTCACAGGTTGCAACACCCTTTCACCTGGTCAAGTTGAGTCTTTACAGCAAATAGCTACAATGCTTAAATCTAACCCTAATTACACTGTAGAAATAGGTGGTAACACATCTAAAGGTGGATCTAAGTCTTGTGCTCTTCAAAGAGCTCAAAAAGTAGCTCAACTATTAAGAATGAAAGGTGTTAATGTAACTAATGCCAAAGTAACCTCTTATGGTGATTCAAGAACAAAATATAACAGTGGCCAAGATAACAGAGCAGACGTTCAAATCTACTCATTTGAATAGTATCATTGTTATTAACTGAAATAATTAAGGAAGCCGCTCAATTTTTTGAGCGGCTTTTTTTATTAATATATTTTTACGCATACTAGTCTATACAATATTTTTTATTTACCTTTGTTCCATATCTACTTCTAGTGATCCAAATAGAAAATTATTTACTTCTCTTTTTTTTCATATTAGCTGCAACCTTGGTTGCATTTTTTTACATAAAACGTCAGCGATTACAAACGATTTGGATTAGATATATACTTGGAGCGCTCAGATTCTTAAGTATCTTTTCACTTTTACTCTTGTTGTTATCTCCTATACTCAAATGCAATAAAACGAAATCGATTCGTCCTAAATTAGTTTTATTAGTTGATAACTCTCGCTCGATTAAGTTTTCAGATAAGGAAAATTTCAAATCTGAAGTAGAAAAGCTAGTCGAAAAATTGGCTGATTTGAATCTATTTATTGATGTAAAGGCATTTGATGAAGAAGTCAAGCCTATAGATTCTTTAAGTCAAAATGGTCAGCGGACAGATATAATTTCAGCGCTCACCAGCATAATTTCATTGCAAACAGAAGAAAATATTCAGAGAATAGTATTAGTCACTGATGGAAATTACAACCAAGGAAATAACCCCATTTTTTTCAATAATAAAGCTTTGATTCCTTTAGATGTAATTTTGATTGGAGATACTACTCCTATTAATGATTTTAGGCTTGAAAATCTAGAGGGCAACAGTATCATGCTTCAAGATGATATTAATGTAGTAAATACAATCATTTCCGGTAGCAGTATTGAGGGAGGACAGTTATCCATTTCATTAGAAGAATTAACAGCCTCTGGATCGCGAATTGTTCAGGAGAAGACAATCAAGGCTAGTAAAGGAGATTTTAGCGAATCCGTTCAGTTTAAGTTGTCTGGACTCACAAAAGGTATGCATCATATACGTGCTAATATAAAAACTCGTATTAAGGAATTAAATTTAAGAAATAATTCTAAGGATATTTTTATTGACGTTCTTGATGGAAGTAAGCAAATTGAAATCCTCTCTAATTTTCCTCATCCAGATATATCGGCACTTAAATTTTGGTTGAATTCAAATAAAAGTTTTAAGGTTAAAGTAGCTATTGCTGAATCAAATCTTTCGTTTTCTGAAAGTACCGATTTGGTCATTTTGTATCAATTGCCAAATCAATTGAACAATGCAAGAGAGATAATAATGAAAGCCAAGGCATCGGGAAAGTCTATCCTTTTTTTTCTTGGTACCCAGACAGATTACAATGCCTTCAATCAATCTCAGAAATCTTATCGCATCCAGGTCAAAGGCAATTTCTTACAAGACTACACGGCAAAGTTAAATCCAAGTTTTTCCAAGTTTTATTTAAGAGAAGTTTCAAATACCGTTTTTCAAAATTACTCACCATTATCCAATTATCTATTGACCATAGATCCCCTTAAAGGTGCTAACCATTTATTGCTAGCACGCATAGGCAGAACAGAGTCAGAGCAGCCTTTAATTTCATTTTCAAATGAGGATAATATACAAATAGGCTTAGTGGCTGGAGAAAATATTTGGAAGTGGAAAGTAAATAATTATCAAACGCGGAAGAATTTCGAAGAGACACAAGATCTTTTATATAAGATGGTTAATTACCTGGCTATTAGGAAGGATAAAAAGCAATTGGTTACAAGTATGTCTAATCATTCTATGGCAGAGGGCGAATCTTTCATCATTTCTGCCAATACCTATAATGAGATTTATCAGCCTACTAAGGCAAAAAGCATTAACTGCAAAATCAAGGGAGGCGAATTAGATTGGAAGCAGTATGAGATGTTGCCATTAGAAAACAGTTATTCTATAAGCCCAAAAGACCTAAAGCAAGGAAACTATCAATATAAAATAGAAGCCAATATCGCTGGGAAAGTATACCTAGACGAAGGTAAGTTTAGTATTTATAAAGATGATATAGAAGATATATATAGTCCGTCGAACTACGAGGATATGAACACTTTGGCCATTAAAAGTGGTGGAAATCTTATTCTGTGGAGGAACAGAGCATCCTATGATATGAATGTCATTAAAGAAAATCAGAAAGAAAAGTTAATAAGTGAGACTCAAAGACTCAAGGCTAATGATATTTTATGGTTATTATTATTCATTTTAATGACCTTAAGTATTGAATGGCTTCTCCGAAAATATTTTGCTCTAAATTAAGTTATCTTTCTAACTAATTTATTTCGTCATTGCTAGGATCTAATTTTATTTTATCATCAGCAGCCATAAATTTAAGCAAATTACTAGGAGGCTGTTTTTTATTATCGGCAATGTCTGTTTCCTTGTATGGACAGGAAATAGATAATAATGATAGTGCGAGCCAAAAATATAGTCAATATTTCACAAGAGAAGAATGGCTGAGAAAAAAAGATGGTCTCGTAAAAAAAGGATTTTTATTAGCTAGTGTAGACTCAATAACTTTAGGAAAGGATGGCTTAGTTTCTTATCGACTAATAGCAAATAGAAGATATGATAGTCTTGTATTAGTGATCAAGTCTAGTTCAAATAATGTTAAGGATACTTATTTTATCAAAGGCAACTCATTTATAGCCTTATCAAAAAAACTAGATGAACTTTTGAATTATCAAATTCAGCAGGGATATCTAAAAGCAAACTATGTTTACGATACTACTCATTTCTACGATCAGAAACTAACTCTGCTATACGAATTAAATTTATACAAAAAGTATCGAATTGATTCCATTAGACTTCATAGTTCTTCCCCTTCTATGAATTTAGATTTTATCAGGCAATATATAGCAAGATATTATAAAGATAAAAACCAATTTGATTGGAAGGAGATTGCCACCCAATTGCGGTTTTTTGATTTTATGGAAATGGAAAAAAATCCAGATTTCACTTTGTTGGATTCTACGGCAATATTAAATTTGTATCTTAAAGAACGCAAGTTAAATCAAGTGAATGCCATTCTAGGAATATTATCTAATGCCTATAACTCAGGTCAGGTAGAATTGACCGGCGATGTGAAGCTTGAATTAGTAAATTTATTTAAACGAGGAGCTTCTTTTCAATTAAACTGGCAAAAAAATCTCGATAATAGTCAATTCTTATACTCCAAAATCAATGTGCCTTTTATACTTAACACAAAATTAGGGGTAGGAGGATATTTTAATTTGGAGAAATTTGATACATCTTTTCTTCGTCAGCAATATCAATTAAGTTTAAACTACTATATGCAGTCCAATCATATACTATCTTTTCATTTCAGGAAAAATAAAACTAACATTACAGGTTATAACCAACTTTCTGTCTTAAATGGAAACCTACCAAGATATCTAGACTATAGTACTAATGAACTTGGACTAGGTTACAGTATTCATAAATTGAATAGGCCATTTTTTACAAAACGAGGCTGGTCCCTAGAATCTTATATGCTCATAGGAAATAAAACTACATTGATTAATTCGCGTATAGCTGAATTAAAAGACATGAATGGAGAATCTCTTGCTCGTCTATATGATAGTATACCAGCTTCGCAGCTTACGTTTTCTTTTATGGTTGATTTAAATAAGTACACTCCTTTAAGCGAACAACTTATTCTCAGATCTCATTTACTATCTAGATCATGGTTCTCAGAGACTATTAGTACCAGCGAAATGCACTTTTTTGGAGGATATAAATTGCCTAGGGGATTTGACGATAATAATCTTTTATCTCCATGGTTTGTAATTCTTAGTCAGGATCTTCAATATTATCTATCAGAATATTTTTATTCTAATATTTTTGTGGACTTGACTTATATGAAAAACTATATTAATAAATCTACAAGCATACCTGTAGGCATTGGGGCTGGTCTTTCCTTGAAGACTGGGGATAATATTTTCCAGTTAAACATGGGTTCTGGCTTTTTAGGTGATTCTAGATTTTCTCTTGGAAATATGAAGGTACATTTTAATTACGTCAGTGTTTTTTAGGCTATTCATAACTATTAGTGTTCTATACTTATCATCCTTACCGCTGATATCGCAAGATTTAATAGCAAAAAGGATTATAAGTAATAATAATATTGTAGGGTCGAGAACAGAATTCGATTCATCTAAATTGTTTTATAACCTTAAATTTATTTCAGAAAAAAAAGCCAGTGTTAAAAGAAATATAGAAATAATTCATAAAAGAGAAAACAGCACAGACCGTTCATCTTTCTTTTTGCTACTATTATTTTTATTTATTTTTTCTATGGTGCGCTATGCTTCTGAAAAAAAGTATAGTGATTTAATAACGACTTTTTTTTCATTCAAGATTAGGAGTTTATATTCATACGGATTTTTAAAATCAACGCTCGTCACAATAGCGTTTGTAGTGCTTTTAAGCTATTCTACCTCTAAATTATTAGAGATATATGTTAGTGTCAACGCCTTAAATAAGAACTTTATGTTTGTTCTTTCATCTATTACTTTAATTCTTTTTTTTCGTTTTATTATTTATCGATTAGTGGTATATATTTTCAATTTAAAAAATAATATTTCAGATTTCCAATTCGTACTGTTGGACTTTATGTATATTTTTGTGTTCATAAGTTTGCCAATTTTATTTTGCGTAACTGTTGTAGATGACATCTTTGTAAAACCAATATTAATAACACTTTCAGCCGTTACAATTCTTTTTTATTTATACGCACTACATAAAGTAATTATTCTAAATCTTCACTTATTAACACGGCATGTTTTTAAAACTATGATTTATTTTTATATAGTTGAAATTATTCCCATACTTTTGTTCTTGAAGTATTTAAAACTTTTATAGTTTGATTTATTTTTAAACATTAAAAAAATTAACAATGGCTAAAACAGTTAAAAAAACAGCAGTAAAAAAAGCAGCTCCGAAAGCAGCAGCTAAAAAAGCAGCTCCGAAAGCAGCAGTAAAAAAAGCAGCTCCAAAGGCAGCAGCTAAAAAAGCTCCTGCTAAGAAAGCAGCTCCAAAGGCAGCAGTAAAAAAAGCAGCTCCGAAAGCAGCAGCTAAAAAAGCTCCTGCTAAGAAAGCAGCTCCAAA
>JAURJQ010000005.1 GCA_030832185.1 Chitinophagales bacterium
TAGCGAGGAGCATTTGATGATCCAAAAGATGGCACGTGATTTTGCGGTTAATGAGTTATTGCCAGGAGTAATAGAAAGAGATGAACATCAAATTATGGCTTCTGAATATTTGAAAAAAATGGGAGAACTAGGTTTGATGGGTATGATGATAGATCCTAAGTATGGTGGTTCAGGCATGGATACCCTTTCATATGTGATAGCCATGACTGAAATTTCAAAAATTGATAACTCTTGCTCGGTAGCTATGAGTGTGAACAATTCATTGGTGTGCTACGGTTTGGAAAAATATGGTAACGATGAGCAAAGAGAAAAATACCTCAAACCATTGGCTAGTGGAGAGAAACTTGGAGCGTTCTGCTTGTCTGAGCCTGAAGCGGGATCAGATGCTACAAGCCAGAAAACGACTGCCGTGGATATGGGCGACTACTATCTCCTAAATGGTACTAAAAACTGGATAACGAATGGTACACAAGCTTCTACTTATTTGGTAATAGCGCAGACCAATCCAGAATTAAAACATAAGGGTATCAATGTGCTGATTGTAGAAAGAGGCATGGAAGGCTTTGTCGTAGGACCTAAGGAGAATAAGCTAGGCATACGCTCCAGCGATACGAATACATTGCTTTTTAATGATGTGAAAGTGCCGAAAGCGAATAGAATAGGCGCAGATGGTTTTGGATTTAAATTTGCTATGAGCACCTTAAATGGTGGTAGAATAGGTATAGCTGCACAGGCCTTAGGTATAGCTATGGGAGCTTTTGAGCGATCTGTGGCCTATGCGAAAGAACGCAGCGCGTTTGGAGATAAAATATCTAAACTACAAGCTATTCAGTTTAAATTAGCTGATATGGCTACGGAGATAGAAGCTGCTAAATTACTTGTGTATAAGGCTGCTATTTTAAAAGATGAGGGAAAAGATTATTCGCATGCCTCCGCTATGGCTAAATTGTATGCAAGCAAAGTAGCTATGGAGCAGACAGTCGAAGCAGTTCAAATTCATGGTGGCTATGGTTATGTAAAAGAATATCATGTAGAGCGTCTTATGCGAGACGCTAAGATTACGCAGATATATGAAGGTACTTCGGAAATACAGAAATTAGTGATTTCAAGAGGAGTCTTAGCTTAGACTTTTTTCATAACTTTTGCGTTATATCCCTAAAAATTACAAATAAATCAATCAAATTTGGGTATAATATCGCTATAGAAATGGTTGCAGTCATTTTTTTGACTAAAAATTATTTTTATATCATATTAGTACGATAGCTTATGAAATTTATGCGCATCTTACTAGCTATTCATTTTAGTTTTTTTTGTTTCCATGCTAGCTTATTTTCGCAATATAGAGAGGTGGGGACTTGGAGGTATTATACCAATAGTACTCAATTTAAAGATCTCGAAAAGGTAGATAAAAATCTATTCGTCAACGCTAAACGCCTTCTTTTTGACGTCAAAATCAATCCAATTGAAGTCTCAGATTACGATAAAACTTCTGGTCTAGCAGATTATTCTATTTCCACTCTAGCCTATGGTGAAAAAGCTAAAAAGTTATTTGTCATCTATGAAAATAGTATGATGGATATTATTAGTTTTCAAAATGGTCAAAAAAAAATTACCTCTAATTTTGATATATACAACAAACTTATTGTTGGGGATAAAACAATTACCCAGATTAAGTTCTATAGAGACCGTGCTTATTTCTGCTCGAAACTTGGTATCATTTTATTTAATTATGAAAGAAATGAAATAGAAGATAGCTATATTATAGGGCCTGGAGGTCAGCTGCTAGCAGTCCATACATTAGAAATTCTAGATGATAAAATATACGCCTCCACAGATATGGGTGTGAAAGTAGGAGAAATAAAGCCGGCTATTAATTTAAAAGATTTCAATAACTGGTCTGCACCGCTCTCTTTTATACCTAATGATACTTTTTTTCGATCTTCGTTGTTAGCTAATAATCTTTATTGGCTATCTAAGTACTCCTTCGTTCAATCAGATGCATCTAATGCCGCAACTCTAATCGCTAAAGATACGCTGCGTGTCATGAAGCAGCTTCGAAAGCTTGGAGATAAGCTTTATATTATTTATGATTCTTTGAATATAGATAAGTCATTATTCTCCACCAAGGTTCTCAAATATGATGGTCAAAACTTTGAAATTATTAAGACCACCAATGGAGAGCGGCTTTTTGACATTCAGGAGGTAGATGGCAAATTTTATTTTACAGGGAATGGGTTTCTAGAAAATGCACCAGGACAAGAATTGAAAAAGTATAGGCTCAATGACTACCCATGGGATAACCCTTTCAGGCTAAGTTATCAAAATCAAAAAGTCTTTATTAATATGGGGGTTATGAATAGACCTTTAGATGCTAGTTTAAATAAAGACGGCTACTTCACTTATGGTCCTGCTCCTTGGTCCAGAGATAACTTTGTTTGGCTCCATGGTGGGATTTGGGCAGATTCACTCAGAGACTGCACCAATGAAATAGCTACGGTGGAGCGAGATGGAGGTAAATATCGGGCTTTTGTGAGAGGTGGAGTGGCTTTTGAGAAAGAAGGGGCGCCATTGGTCCGATATCGTAAAAATAATTCCACCCTGGAAGAAGAGAACGGGACATATAGTATCAATGACATGGTTTTGAATCCTGTAGATCAATCCATTTGGATAGTGAGTAAAACGTCTAAAGATCCTTTAAAATGTATAACCAAAGAAGGAAAATGGTATAGCTTTAAGATATCTTCTGTGACCAATACGAATCAGATATATAGAATCATTATAGACCAAATAGGAAATAAGTGGCTGCTGACAAGAAATGAAGGGGTCATTCTATTTAATGAAATGGATATAGCCAATGTGAATGATGATGTAGTACGTCAATATCTCGAAATCAAAGATAAAAACTGTAAACTCAGTATCCAATATCCATATTGCGGTGTAGTAGATAAGGAGAACAATCTATGGATAGGGTCAGAGAAAGGTGTGGGTATGCTGACCACTTGTACCTATGATCCAGAGCGAGAATGCTTTATGTCAGTACCCATTCAGCAGATAGTAAATCCCAATGATACCACACGCTATACAGAATGCGTTTTTCTCAATACTGCTGTCACCGCCTTGGCTGTAGATGCTGGAAATAGACTATGGGTAGGGACTTCCGATGGTATATTTTACAATAATGAATACCTCAGTGATGAATTTATAAAATTGAATAAGCTAAATAGCCCATTTTCTATTCAGTCTGTCCATGATATACTAGTTCATCCATTATCTGGGGAGGTGTTTATCACCACCGAGGTGGGCTTATTGTCCTATATGGGTCAAAGCACTTCTGCAGAATTGAATGAGAGTCTTTCCCCCTATAGAGTTATTCCCAATCCTGTGCCAAGAGATTTTGAAGGATTAATTACCATAGATGGATTGCCAGATGGAGGTTACTTCAAAATAACCGATGTCATAGGTAATGTGATGTATCAGGGACATGCCAATGGTAGCCGTGTTACCTGGGATACCCGCTCCCTTAATGGATATAAAGTACCTACGGGTGTTTATTATATTTTTTCCAGTCGTCCTCAGATGAAAGGAAAACAAGGGGTAGGTAGTTTTACTATCGTGAGGTAGTCTTATTTTGAACTTATACTAATAGTTTTTTTCAATTACTTTTGTCTTTTTTATAATTAAATTATGTCATTAGAGATTAGAGCTATATTAGCTACAGGTGCCGTAGGCAGTGAAATAGAGGTTAAAGGTTGGGTGCGAACATTTAGAAATAATCAGTTCATTTCTCTTAATGATGGCTCTACTATTCATAATTTGCAAATAGTCGTTGACTTTAATCAGACAGATGAGGCTCTATTAAAAAGGATTACTACTGGCGCAGCTATCAGTGTTTCAGGTGTATTAAATGAATCGCAAGGCAGCGGACAGAAAGTGGAATTAGTGGCTCAGAGAATATTAGTTCTTGGAGACTCTGATCCTGAAAAATACCCAATACAGCCAAAGAAGCATAGTTTAGAATTTCTAAGAGAAAATGCACATTTGAGATTCCGTACCCAATTGTTTAGTGCCGTGTTTCGTGTCCGACATCATTTAGCTATGGCTATCCACAAGTATTTTGATGAAAAAGGATTTTTCTATTTACACGCACCTATTATTACGGCTTCGGATGCAGAAGGGGCAGGTGAGATGTTTCAGGTAACCAATCTGGATGTCAATAAACCACCAAGAGGGGAAGATGGACAGATAAATTACCAAGAAGATTTTTTTGGCAAAAAGGCTAGTCTCAGTGTGTCAGGACAATTGCAGGGGGAGCTAGCGGCTATGGGTTTAGGTAAGGTATACACCTTTGGGCCTACATTTAGAGCAGAAAATAGCAATACAGCTAGGCATCTAGCTGAATTCTGGATGATAGAACCAGAGGTAGCATTTATGGATATTCATGGTGATATGGATTTGGCTGAGGGGTTACTCAAATTTTGCATTCAATATGCTTTAGATCATTGTGCTGATGACCTGCAGTTTCTTCATGAAAGATTAGAGCAGGAAGAGAAGCAAAAGCCGCAGCAGGAGCGAAGTCCTATGCCGCTTATTGACAAATTAAAATTCTGTGTAGAGAATGAATATCAGCGACTTACCTATACAGAGGCTATAGAGATATTAAAAAATTGTCCACCGAATAAGAAAGGTAAATTTCAATTTCCAATTACAGGTTTCGGTGCCGATTTGCAAAGCGAGCATGAACGATATCTTGTAGAAAAGCACTTCCAGAAGCCAGTTATTCTTATCGATTATCCTAAGGAAATTAAAGCCTTCTATATGCGGGTAAATGAAGATGATAAAACTGTGGCTGCTATGGATATTTTATTCCCAGGAATAGGTGAAATGGTCGGTGGCTCACAGCGGGAAGAACGGCTAGATGTGTTAATTAAAAAAATGGAAGAATTCGATATACCGCAGCATGAAATGGACTGGTATCTCGACACGCGTCGATTTGGCACCAACCCGCATGCCGGATTTGGATTGGGTTTTGAGCGCTTAGTGATGTTCGTGACGGGTATGTCCAATATCCGTGATGTCATCCCATTCGCCCGATCACCGAGAAATTGTGAGTTCTAACCTATTTGGAAATTTTATTAGAGAGAATTAAAAATTAATATTTATTTTCGCAGTCCATTTAGTGTGAGTTCTCTTATTTCCACAATAGAATTCGTCACTTTTATTTTTAAATGGAGGTTGTAGCTCAGTTGGTTAGAGCATCGGTTTGTGGTACCGAGGGTCGTGGGTTCGAGCCCCATCAGTCTCCCTTCTTTTCTTTTTTTAGTGTCATAGATTTCTAACATAAGAAGTTAGCTCAGTTCAAGAGTAACTTTTGTGGTACTCCCGCACGTGCGGGATGGGTTCGAGCCCCATCAGTCTCCCTTCTTTTAAATTTTTTATTAATTCTTATTTATTCAATTGAAGTTGTAGCTTAAATGGCTACACCATTGGTTTATGGTTATCTAGTTGTAAGCAGCGAGCAGGGTTCCCTGCCTGTTCTGCGAACAAGCAGACAGGGAGCCCCATCAGTCTCTCTTCTTTTTTTATTTTTAGGATATGAATTTATATATGTTGAAATTAGCTCAGTTTGAGAGTACCTTTTTTGGTATTCCCGCACCTGCGGGCTTTCTATTAATCATTTCTAATGATTAATTTGGATTTATCAAATCCCAAACATAGGTTCGTAAGAGCCTTAGTCTATTTTCCTTCTGAATTTGCGATTTTATCTTATTTATTGGAGGTACAGTATTATATGTTTATGCCTCACTTTAAACTGAAAAATAGAATTTAGTAGATTTTCTAATAAATGGTAATGAGTGTTTTGTGATAAATGAAGTAATTTACATCCAGAATTAAAATTATTTAAAATTCAAAATTTACAATTTAAAATTAGATGAATTTCGTCTAACAAAATCCATTTTTTCTTTTATTTTTTATCATCAAATTAGTCCATTTTTGTTTTAGGTAAAATAATAAAAGGAAATGATCTCCCGATTTTCCACAAATTGTAAATAAAAAAATCGAAAAAAAATAGCATAAAATGCAGATAAATTGTATCTTTGTCAATGGAAAAAAATATCTATTTATGAAACAGATTTACTTATTGATATTAGGTTTAATAACCAGCATAAATCTATTGTCACAGACTACTGTGGTATCAGGTCACCCTTATGATGCAAACGGCAATAACATTGGGGTTCAATTTTGGGTAGAGAATACCAATTCATTCCCAATTAGACTTTTTAGAATAAATATGCGAAATGAGGCGGCCGTAAGACCTTTTACCGGCACCTATAACGTATGGTTTAAGCCCGGCGCTACGAATGCTATACCGGGAGCAATAACCACGGCTAATGGATGGACGAATGCAGGTTCTTTTACTCATAATCAAAAGTTTGATGCAATAACTCCTGTAGTTTCTAATATGGCAATTGATATACCTGCAAACTCTACATACAGAATCTGGGTGTCATATAGTTCAAATATGATGGGCTTGCACATAGCAGCTGCTGGCGTTAATACCTTTTCACTAGGGGGTGTAAATTTAAAAACTGGAGATAGCATTAGCTACTGGGGTTCAGCTCTGAATAATACAGGTGCTAATAATAATATGTTAAACCCTTTAGCAGGCTTCGTTGGTTCTATTGAATTTGATTCAGTGCTTACCTGTTCAGGGAAACCTCAAGTAGGGACTATCGTCGGACCAAAGGGTACTTGTGCGAATGAAGCCAGATTTTATTATTTGGAAGGGTATAAAGCGCGCACTGGTATTACTTATCAGTGGCAAGTCTCGACGACTTCTCCTACAACAGGGTTTACCAATACTGGGACGAATACCACCATGCTAGCGCGCACACACGGTGCTACTAACGAATTTTTTCGTTGCATAGCTACCTGTGGCGCTCTTCGTGATACTACACCTGTTTTTGCGGACTCCTTAAATCCGTTTTATCTTTGTTATTGTGTGGCACCGCCTACTACTAACCTGCCTAACTGGGGCTCTATTGAAACTGTTGATTTTTTAACGACCAGCACATCGAATACAGGCGGTACGTGTGAGGTATACACAGATTATAGAGGTTTAGCTATACCTAAAGTGAGAGCTGGTGAGCGACTCAATGTAAGCGTTAAGAATAAATATTGTAGCCCAAATACAACTACTGCTGCGGCTACCTGCTGGATAGACTTGAGTAGAAATGGTCTTTTTGAAACGGGAGAAGTAGTGCCAGGTGGTTTTATATTTGGCGCTACCCCTAGTGCAGTTCAAAAGGGAATTCAGATACCTTTAGTGAATCCTCTTGGGATAACAGGTATGAGATTAATATTAGTGGCTAATACTACTTTCCCGCCTACTAATCCATGTACTTCGGGCACTTGGGCTGAGGTAGAAGAATATCTCGTCGATATTATCCGTGATTCTAATGATATTAGAATCGATTCGATTACAGGTCTGATAGACGGCTGTGAGTTGGGGAATACAAATATCAACTTTAAAGCCACTAATATAGGGATTAAAACGATGGACCCAGTCGTAGTGAGTTATTCGGTCAATGGAAGTGCTCCTGTGACACAGAATTTTGCTAGTTTAGCACCTGGAGCTACGGCCAGTTATACGTTTACTGCTCAGGCTAATTTGACAGGTCTCGGTCCTAAGGTCATCCGCGTATGGCATCAAAATTCTTTGGACACCAATAAGCGCAATGACACCCAGATATTCAGAATAGTGAACTATGCCATACCTCCTAATTTGGTGGGGCAGAATGATACAGTCTGCATTGGATCCACCTCTTCGACACTACTAGCTCCATCTACCCCTCCTTTTTTGACCCGCTGGTATTCTGATGCGGCAGGGGATACAGTCATCGGTTCAGGGAATCAATTCAATATTATTAATCCAACCACCACTATCACTCGCTATGCCAAATCGGTCAATGTAGTTACCGCTAATTTTGGTCCTGCAACTATGGCTCCGAATGTTTTGGACTTTGGTACGGGGCAAGGTTTATTTTTCAATGTCCTGCGAAATCGAGTGCGGATTAATTCAGTTAAGGTAAGATTTAACACTGCTGGCGTAGCAGCTTTAGAGATAAGGAATCCTGCGAATAACACTCAATTATTTATTACGAGCTTTCTCGTATTGACACCCAATACCGATGTGACCGTACCCATAGGGTTTGATCTTCCTATAGGTACAGGATATCGTATGGTGCTGAATTCGACCACCGGCGGTGTCTTCGCCATTAATGATTTCGCTGGTTTCCCACAGCAGATACCTGGCGTAATCAGTATCACGGGCAATACGAATACTTTTACTCCGCCTAGATACAATTATTTCTTTGATTGGAATGTCACCTATGATGTATGTGAAAGCCCCCTAATCCCAGTGAGCTCTGTTTATTTAGCAGGTGTCAATGCACCACTCAAAACACTTTATAAAGATACATTTTTCTGTCAGTATCCTACCGTATTCTTAGATGCTAATAATGCTGGATCTACCTATAAGTGGCAAGATAATAGCACTGGAAGAACCATTCAAGTGACTAGTTCAGGTACCTATAAAGTGACCATCACGAATGCACAAGGGTGTAAATCCTCTGATTCTTCCAATGTGGTCGTTCGATCATCCCCTATCTTTCAGATAGGAAATGATACTACCATATGTGCAGGCAGTACTGTGCGATTAAAGTCGGGTTTTTCAAATGCAGGCTTTAATCACGTATGGAATGATGGTTCTTTAGAGCCATTTCTCGATGTAAAATCGGCAGGAGAATACATGGTTGATGTTTTTAATACCACTACTCAATGTGGCTATCGAGATACCATAGTAGTAAATACATCCCCAAGTCCTAATGCATTTCTAGGTCGAGATACCTTTGCATGTAATAATGTACCAATAGTCATAAAGGCTCCGAATCCTGGCACCTATACTTATGTGTGGGACAATGGTACTGCTGGGGCTACACGCACGGTAACCACAAATGGAGTCAATAAAATATGGTTAGATGTAACAGATGTTTCCAATGCATTTGGGTGTAAGGCTACAGATACCATACTAGTTACTTTAGCTTCACTTGTCAAGCCTAACATAGGTCCGGATGTCATTACTTGTAATAATCCCCAATCTATTGGTGTGACAGCCGGTAATGATCTAGAGTATCGATGGAGTAATGGGGGCACTGCGAATAATATCATGGTCACAGAGTCGAATGATTATATACTGACTGTGACTCAGGTGAATACAACCTGCTCTTATCTAGATACTGTAAAGGTAACATTCAGAACCAATCCTCCATTGGATTTAGGGCCGGATATTTTCACATGTAAAAATGATCCAATTACCATTACAGCTAATACTGGATGGACGACCTATTCATGGAGTAATGGCTTTAATGTCAATAAGATTACAGTTACACCTTCCCCAGGTGATAATTTCTATACCCTAAATGTAACAGGTCCATGCGGCAATGCCAGCAAAGTGAAAAAAGTAACTTATCTAAGCACTGCTCCAGATGTGAGCCTTCCAGATGACAAGCTCGTCTGTGAGCCAACAACACTAAGTATTCCAAGCCCAGGTGCTGGGGTAGACATTCTGTGGTCTACGAATGAAACAGGAAATTCCATAACTGTAGATAAAACTGGCACATATTGGGTGAGCCTATCTAATGTCTGCGGTTCTAAAACCGATGCTATTCGTATTATTTTCGACACCCTACCTAGTCCAGATTTCCTTGCGAATTGGACAGGTACATTTGCGTCTTTCTCTAATAAGAGTTTCAATGCGGTAAGCTATGCTTGGGAATTTGGAGACGATAGCACTTCTACCGAAAAGCATCCTATTCATAGATATGCAGAATTAAAAGAATACACCGTTAAATTGACGGTTAAGAATTCTTGTGACTCTTCAGTTACTTTGACGAAATTGATAGATTTAAGAAAGAAACCAGGAAGTATCCAATCTACTGATTTAGAAATTGTATCTGTTTATCCTAATCCTACGTCCAATGAGTTTGTGATAAAACATTCGGCCGCCTCCGCTAAGGAATATACCCTAGAGATGATGACCATGGATGGCAGAGTAGTTAAAATAATATCTCAAAAGTTCGATATGAATGGAGAGATAAAACTGAATGTATCCAATATGGCAGAGGGGAACTATATCTTGCGGCTCACAGATGCTAAAGGAAATCAAGAACTCAAAAAACTTTCTATAATAAGATAACAAAACCGACCTTAACAATAAAAGTCTATTCATATGAAGAAAATTCTAATCTTAACAAAGCTAATTGCCTTAATTGGGTTTATGGTATTGAGCCATCAGTCGGGCTATGCCTGCGCTAATCGTGGAAATATCAAGGTAGATACTAGTCGCTGTGATATCAATCGTGCAAAGCTATGGCTGGTAAATCATACCACTACATCAGGGACTCAGTATTTCTGGCAGTCATCGAACGATGGAGGGCTGAGCTGGGCTACTATGGGTTCGAACTCAGGTAGAGATACGCAGTTAGTGACTACCATAATAGGTAGATTGTATCGCTGTCTATCAGTATGCCCTACCAGCACTGCTTTTTCTGATACTATTGGTATTTTTCTTCAAAATAGAACTATCACGGTGGATCAGGTTTTTTGCAGCGGTACTGCTGGCGGAAATGATAGTTTACTTCTAAAAGTAGCTACTCCGAATGCAGCTACAGATACTGCATTTGCGAAAAACTTTAAATGGCAGGTATCGGGTACCAATGGCTTATTGTGGAATGACATAGGGGGTAACTCTTCTACACTTAAGGTGCAGTTTACACCAAATATCATGCAATATAGGGCTTATGTGACCTTTTGTAAGCTAACAGGATTACCGTCTACCTATCCCACGGCAGCGCCTAGTTTTGTGCAGCCGGTGAGTATTGGTCTAGCCAATATAGGATTGACTATCTCAAATAAAGATTGTGCGAATGACACGGCTCGTCTTAGTTTAACCAACCTAATACCTAGCTTGGCCAATGTGCTAAAATATAGATGGTCTGACTCTACTCAGGTTTCTGGTGCATTCAATTTTATGGGTCGAACGGATACGTTTTTAAAGGTAAAAGTAAACAATGTCAATCGCTTTTATAGGTCTAGCGTCAAACTTTGTACTTCTCCTTTTCCTTCAAAAGATTCAGTATTTACCAATACCTATGCTATGTGGGTTAAAATAGGAGCATTAACACCTTCATTGAACTGTGTATCTGAGCAGGTAGATCTAGACTATGCACATAGAAATATAGCGAGAAGAAGTGTTCATTTATATTGGACGCGTTCTCAAAATGATTCGGTTAATCATTCGAGTTTCGCAGATCCAGTCGATTCGGTAAAATACACGATTCCATTGGTAAATGGTATGAATAATTTCTACAAAGTTTATTCGAAATTCTGCAATATCTCTACGAATATTTTAGATTCTACATTTAATGTCAATGTGAAACTAAAAGTGGATACAGGTCAGCTCAAAGGAAGTTTCCAGGCATGCACAAATGATTCTGTTTATCTCAGATTGCTTAACTATAAGGATTCAAGCAATTTTCCGTTGATTAAAAAGTGGATGATAAGACCTAATGGCTCTACCGATTTTGTAGATTATAATACTGGTCCACAGACGGATACGACTATAGTATTCCGAATGAGCAATGGACTGACTACCTATAGAAAGTCTGTGGCGCTCTGTGCAGATAAATATGCTAAGAAGTGGTCATCTACCTTGGCTAGTACCTTTTTACCATATCAGGCAGTGTACAATGCGGCCTGTACTGGAAATATGACTGTGAATGTATTGAATGATACGGTAAAGATTGTAGATTATACTGGTACGATCAATAGAAGTAATTCTACCTTTGCCTATCAATGGTTGCGATCGACCAACAAAATAGGTAGTAATATTATTGCAGGTGCTAACTCTGCTAGCTTGACTATTACCCAGGCAGATAGAGGGGCTTTCTTCAGAAGATTGACTAGAATATGTTCTGCCAATACCTTCTCAGATACTACCAGTTGGTCTAATACAACAGTAGGTCGATCCACCGCTATCAATGGTAAAGCCATAGTAGTAGATCAGATATGTTTAAATGAGACGGTTCGGATTTGTTTAGACAATTATACTCCATTGGCTACAGATACACCAGCTTTTGTCTGGCAGTATTCTCCAGATGATATCAACTGGTTCAATATGAATTCAGATAAGTCGAATGATACTTGTATTACAGCAGTGGTCACTCCTGAGTTCCAATATTTCAGACGCTTGACGTTTTGGTGCCCATCTGGAAGAATAGATTCATCTGTATCTACACCATTGATTTATATAAAGAGTTTACCATGGTTTGAAAGTTTTACTGCTCAGCAGCAGTTCGGAGAAAACATATACTTCAACTGCTGGAGAGGCAGTAAGCCTGTATGTGGTTCATATTCTCCGAATTATACTGGGGGTAAAATATGGTCTGAATCTGGTGGAGGAAAGTCAGGAAAGCATATGTCTAATTGGGGCCCTACTCCAAGTCCAGATGCACCCAAAACGCCTGCCAATGCGCGACGAAATGATATGAAATTAATAACACCTGCCTTTGCTTTGAAGCGGGGAAGCTATTATAGATTTTCATTTTGGCATCGAGAAGATGCTAGCAATATTTGCTGGGATTCTTTGTATGTAACCTGGGGTACGAAGCCGAATCCTTGTGATATGACTAATAAGTTTGGTGAAATATTGACCAAGTTTAGTTTTGACCAATGGAATAAATTCTGGTCAGATTTCACACCACCAGATGATGGACTTTATTATTTCGCTATCAATGTGCGGGATAAAGACGCGACTACTGGTGAGATAGGATTTGATGAGGTAGGTTTAGCAGAAGTGCAATCCTGTGCTGATAAGAATCCTGTGAAGGGCACTACATTTGCTCCTTCCAGAATTATAGATCGATCTGAGGAGCCGTCTGTGGCTACTAATTATGATAAGGCGAATGTAACCCATCAGTATTGTATTCATGATACCATAATGCTGACCTATCAGGAAGCTAATTATAATTCTAATTTTGATTACTATGGTATGACTTATCAGTTTTGGAAAAAACGATCTGATCAAGACTGGAAGGTAGAAGATACATTTTTCAGGCCAGTTCTAGGCGATACGCTTTGTCATATTACCAATCGTTCGAACTACCATGTGATGAATGTACTGGTAACGGATACGCATACATGGTATAAGATAGTAGCTACCTGTCAGCTTGATGGAAGAGAGCATCATGCGGATTCCCTTCTAGTAAATGGTACTCATTCTGTGCCATGGTGTGAGGATTGGGAAGGTGTAGGTCCTATCCAGAATCCGAATAGCCCTATGCCAGCCCAGAATTCAGGAGAAATATCTGGAAGAGTTCCTTCCTTTGCCTTCTGTCCTACTTGCTGGGCTGGATTCCCACAGTTTTCGCCTACTAATCCTGCTCCAAATCCACAGAATCTGCATAGTTTAACTACTCCTATACGGAACCCGCCTCCAGGCCCTCCTGCTCCTCCTCAGTTGAGTCCGGATGCAGGATATTCTGGACCTACTCTAGTTATGTCTTCTACATTGCCAGCTACAGTGAACAGAAAAGTTCTTGTTATGCCTGCCTTGAGATTATATAAAGGAAGAGGCTATCGAGTTTCCTTCCGATGGTCGGATAACCGCACCGCTAATCAGAGTCCTTGGGGAAATGTAAATCAAGATTTAGATAGTTTATATTTGGTAGCTGTAAAAGGTAATGAGTCTGGAAAACTGATCGATAGTTTCCCTAGATCTAAAATGGTTCCAAATAGTTTACAAAGAGATATTCAATCTAATATTTTAGAGAATGGCAATGGAAAATATAGGACATATTGGGTAGATTATACTCCGAATGATACGGGTACTTATTATTTCGGTATTGTAGTAGTCCCTGGTGCGGCGAATGCGGGAGCTTATAGATTCTTAATGGATTACTTCTGTGTAGACACATTGACAGTAGATGACTGTAATGAGCAACCTAAGTTTAGAGATCCACTGCGTATACGCGTAGCACCTGATGGTAAAACATGGTTACCTGGTGATACAGAAATAGTGCCATCTGGTGTACAATGGTGCGTGGGTAATCGTCTAAATTTAGAACTTGATTTCGGAATAAGTCCAGATAATGCTTGGAAGTATGGCTGGAAACATTATTGGCAGAGAACTACCCAAGAATTTGCTCCAAAAACATGGACTACAATAGATTCTACTAATGGTATAAACTTTGTATTAACCAATAAATTTCAAGATTATCGATTAATTTTAGCGAATAGTTGCAAAACGAAATTTGATACGATCGGTCCTTTTAAAATAGGTCCTTTTAGAGGTGTTGAGTCTTGTTTAATTGGTACACGAGAGACGTTTTTGAACGAACAATTTGGATTTAATGCTGTGCTCCCACAGTGCTGGGATGTCTATCCACAATGTAGGGTCAAGATATTAGATGATAATGGTGTAGGGAATGAATTTTATCAAAAATCTAAACTTGACAAGAATTATCTCGATATGGATTTCATAAGTCCAGCTACGGGTACCTGTCCTATGCCTACCGTACAGACTGCTGTGCCTCCGGGCTATGGTACTGTGAAGGATACGGTGTATAGATTCTCATTCTGGTATCAGGACAATGGTATCAGTGTGCCAATAGATTCTATAGTCGCAGGATTTTCATATTCTAGACCTACTGATGTATACCAGTTCAGATTAGTGAATAGAGTGAATAACGATGTCGTTAAAAACTCTAAAACCAATAAATGGAGATATTATACTACAGAGGTCAGTACACCTGCAGATACGGCTATTCACTTCAAGATTAAAACCTTCAACTTAGGCAATAAGCGAATTTATCGTACGATGTTTGATGATCTATTGTTTAAACCGAAGCAAAATGTAGATGCCTTAGTGATTGCAGTAGACTCACCAGAATATGCCTGTGATTTATCAGCCAATTCTACATTGAAGATTACAGTCATGAATATTGGTAAGAGTTCGATAGCGAGTTTGCCAGTAAAAGTGCAAGTAGGAACTGGTGCACCCGTGAGTGTCACGGTAGCTGGTCCAATAGCAGGTAATGAAACTCGAACTATCTTAGTTCCTAATATAAATTTATCTACTGTAGGAAGAAATGTAGTTAAAGCATGGACAGAGGCTCCAGGAGAGCAGTTTACCTGTGATGATACCTTTACTACCTCAATAATTCATAATGAAATGCCTGCTAAACCGACAGATACGATAGATTCTGTCTGTATCTGTTCTTCACATACCATGTATGCACCATATAATAATGCGAGATGGTACAGAAATGCAACAGATCCTACGCCTTTGTTCAACGGAGGTAGCTACACCATGGATTCTGTATGTAAGGACACCAGTATTTTCTATTCTCAATGGAATGGATCGGTTTGTTATACCTATCCACCTAATTTCTCTTATGGAGCACCTACATATAGTGGAGCTGCTGGAGGGATAGCCTTTGATAATATTTCTAAAGATACTTTACTCATAGATAGTGTCATGGTCTATGCGAATACTCTGACTACTGGCCCTACTATGGGAATAAGTTTGACCCAATTTATCGGCGGACAGCAGGTTACACTCAATACGATTTCCGTAGCAGGTATTACTAAACTAGGTAGACAATGGATACCAATCAAAATTAAGGTGCCACCAGGAACGGATTATAAATTGAGATATGCTGGTGGCGCTGCTTTAGCACAGTTACCTGGCTTTATATTCTTAGGAGCTGGTTGTGTGACAATGGATGTTCAGTTTAATGGAGATGAAGGTTATCCCACAGCGCCTACTACAGCCTACAAATACTTCTTTAACTGGAAGCTCATTAAACTAGGCTGCGAGACTGAGCGCATTAAGAAAGATATCAAGGTCATTCCATCGCCTAAATTCCAACTAAAAGATACTGCAAGAGTCTGTTCTCAGCCTGTCTATCAGGTCTGTGGACCAACTGCGCCATTTGGAGAGATTTACAAATACCAATGGGCATCTTCATTGCCTAATGATACGAATCAATGTAAAGGAGCTACGGCTACTGGTTGGTATAAACTCACCGTTACGAACGAATTTGGTTGTGTAGAAAAAGATAGTACCGAGATAACAGTAGATCCTTCACCAGAATTTACATTAGGTCCTGATACTAGTTTCTGTAGATTAACTCCATTTACTATTAGGACTGGATTAGATTCAGCTAAGAATGTAGTGACGTGGAGTGATAATCAGGCTGGTGTTAATATCACGGTTCTAAATCCTGGCACCTACATAGCTACCGCCTACAATACCCAGAATTTCTGTACGGCAAAAGATACGGTAAAGGTCATACGGAATGAGCTGCCTATTTTCTCCTTAGGAAATGATAGGGTTTTCTGTGGTAGCCAGGCCGATTTACTAGCACTTGCACCGAATATGCCCGCTGCATTTACTTATACTTGGTCTCCAAATATAACCACTCCACCAATCATAAATGCGAGCGGTACTTACTGGGTAGATGGTGTGGATGGAAATGGTTGTAAGTCAAGAGACAGTATTAGAGCTACCATGATAGCCAAGCCTACATTAGACTTAGGTCCAGATAGAATGGCTTGTGGCAGTGTCACTACCCTAGTAGGTCCTGCCGGAAACTTTTTCTACAAATGGAGTACTACAGCTTCTACCAAAGATATATCTGTATCAGCTCCTGGTACATACTATTTGACTATTACAGATAAGGCTTTTGGTTGCGAGGCTTTTGATTCTGTGAAAGTAAGATTTAAAGTGGTACCTGCATTTGATCTCGGAACGGATATAGTGAAATGCGCAACTACATATGTCATCAATGGTCCGACGCCTCCTGCAGGTGATACGTATAACTATCTTTGGAAAAAGCCGGATGGTAGCACATTCTCAGGAGCTACTTTTATAGCGGATACTTCAGGGGTATATTACTTGACTGTAGATAATAATTGCTATAATTTCAGAGACAGCATAAAAATTACACTCAAGACCCCACCTCTAGATGCTATTAATATGCTGAAGGATACAGTAGGTTGCAGAAGAGCGTCACTTCAAGCTACCTTAAATTCACCTTATACTAATCTATTATGGAGTGGTCCTACAGGATCTTTAGTAAATGGTTCGAATGCGAATACCGTCTTAGCCGATAAGACAGGTACTTATTCCGTATCTTTGACCAATGAGTGTGGTACAGCTACTAAAGCCATTTATGTGCGCATAGATGAATTGCCTATAGCCGACTTCAACGTAAGTTATTTGGATACCAGCAGAGATTGTATGTCAATTATTCTAAAGAACTTATCTACCAACGGAATTACCTATTTATGGTCATTTGGTGATGGAAAATCATCTACAATCGAAAATCCACTTCATATCTATGAGCAGGAGGGGAGTTTCTTGGTGACTCTAAGAGCCATTAATAGTTGTGGATTTTCATCGAAGACACTAGCCATAAAAAAACGTGATAAGAAGTGTTCTGCCTTAGGCATTAATGGCTCAGATTTATCTAGTTCAGATGTGTATATCTACCCGAACCCTGCTAGAGATAACACGCAGATACTAGGTGTAGGACTGCCTAATGGCAAGTATAAGCTAGCAATTAGGAATCTACTAGGCCAGTCTGTCTATGAAGATGAAATACGAGTCATAGGTAATGAGGTAGATGTCAAACTGGAAATAGCTAAATATGCCAGTGGTGAGTATCTAATAGAATTGTCTAATGACACAGAATCTATTGTACGTAAGCTACAGGTGATAAAGTAATAAGTAGATATTTTTGTTCACAAAGCGGCTGTCAATTTTGGCAGCCGCTTTTTTTAGTACAATGGTTAACTCAAATTAATCATTATTGCGGCGAAGTAGCTAGTTACATAATATAGTTACGGCCCAACTCCGCGATAGAGTTATGCAAAATATCAATCTACACATTTTTATATAGTATTTTTTCAAATACTACATTACGCTTATGGGTACTACCAAAATTACAAATAAATAGAAAACTGTTTAAGAATTAACAATTGCAATAATAGTTCAACTTTGATTCTAAAATAAAGAAAGCCCCTAAACAGGAGCTTTCTTTGTACCCGCGACTGGAATCGAACCAGCACTTCCTTGCGAAAACCAGATTTTGAGTCTAGCGCGTCTACCAATTCCGCCACACGGGCGGGTACTAAATTTGGATTGCAAATATAATAGAATTATTTTTCTAGAATTTCTTTTTCTTTGTGTTCGATTTTGTATGCATTATCAAATGAATTGTTATGAATCAATCGTTAGGATCTAGGCCATAATACCTTAATTTTGTATATGCTTTCGCAATTTTTAGAAATGCCAGATTTGGCGTATATCAGTGATGAGAAAAATTATCACCAGTATGAAATAGGCTATCATGTGAAGTTTCTAGAAGATGATATCTATGATTTTTCCAATTATGATATAGCTATCATTGGGGTCAAAGAGGCTAGAGCGGCCGGTTTTAAAAATCTGAGCTGTGATATGGCTCCCGATGAAATCAGGAAAGATTTCTATCGACTTAATATTCCCAATCCTATGCCAAAAATATTGGATCTAGGAAATATCCTTGATGCTGAGGAAGTACTGGATACCTATGAGAAGTTAGAAGCGGTGTTAAGTTATATTTATAAAAATAATATACCTGTCATCGTTTTAGGAGGTAGTCAAGATTTAACGGTATCTCAGTATAATGGCTTTGAGGGTCTAGAAGATAATATTTCTGTAACTGTAGTAGATGAACGAATAGATTTGTTGAAATCTCAAGAAACTATCACTTCAGATGGTTTTTTACAACATCTGTTGGCTAGTGAGCAGCCACAGTTATTTCATTTGTCCATGTTTGGATATCAGTCTTATTTTACTAATTACAATGTATTGGATGTCATAGACTCTATGTCTTTTGAGACAATTAGACTAGGTCAGGTGAGATATAGTGTGCCGCAGTGGGCTCATATATTTCAAATGGCAGATATGGTGAGTATTGACGTATCCTGTATAAAACAAAGCGATGCTCCAGGGCGCAGTCAGCAATCACCAAATGGGTTTCAATCAGACGAGCTCTGTCAAATAACCAGACTCTGCGGTATGAGTTCTAAGGTCAAGTCTATAGGAATCTACGAAGTCAATCCCCAATTTGATATTAGACATTTGACTACACAGGCGGTAGCGCATAGCCTATGGTATTTTCTAGAAGGATACACTTATAGAACAGATGAGTCCCCTCAAATAGCGGACCAGTATGATAATTTCCAAGTTTATATGGTAGAGCATAGCGAGTTTAACTCTAAACCTTTTCACTTTTGGAATAGTAAGCTCTCCAACCACTGGTGGGTAGAATTACCCCTAGGTGAGAGTATCGAAGATAGATTCTATCCTTGCAGTAAATCGGATTATGATGCTAGTGCGCATGGTGAAATGTCCCGCTGGGTATTTAATCTAGTTGCCAAACGAATGCATTAGATAAATTAGATTATTTATAATGCTCCTGCCTTATTCCGTTAATCTTTTTTGATTATTGACTTATTAGAAAGGTATTAGATTTGTAGATAATTCGCAGAGCGGTTAAGGATAAAGTTCTTTAACTGCAGAAGATTTAGGAGTTAAGTATCGAGTATTTTTTTATAAATAGTATAACGTGAGACAATTTACAGACAATTTTTATCTAAATGAGCATCTGTTTTATGGTCATTTAGGCCATCTTTTCATCATTACAGCGTTTGTTACATCTTTATTTGTATTTATACTCGGACTAAAGCATTTTTTATCAATAGAAAAAAATGAAATCCAGCTCAAGCAGATAAAGGCTTTCTTTTGGGTTCACTTGGCTTCAGTTTTTGGTATTTTTTTACTACTTATATTTCTTTTCAAAGGTCAGTATTTCGAATATCATTATATCTGGCGACATTCCTCAAGGGAACTACCATGGTACTATATTCTATCTGCTATGTGGGAGGGTCAGGAAGGTAGTTTTATTCTATGGATAGTTTGGCAGGCCATTTTAGGTTATTTTCTAGTTAGAAAATCCAATGATACTAAGCTAGGAGCCTTGGCAGTGCTTATGCTTATCCAAGCATTATTGCTTACTATGATACTGGGCGTTGATGTTTTTGGAAAATTGATTGGGATGAATCCTTTTATTCTCCTGCGCGATGAAATGAGTATTCCCATATTGAGCAATCCGAATTATTTAGCGTTAATTAAAGATGGGAATGGTCTTAATATTCTACTACAAAATTATTGGATGGTCATTCATCCGCCAGTGCTTTTCCTAGGCTTTGCTAGTGCATCTATTCCGTTTAGCTTTGCTCTATCATCGCTAGTAAAAAGAGATTTTACTAGCTGGACACGTGAGGTCAACAGCTGGTCTTTATTCTCAGTAGCTGCCTTAGGTACAGGTATATTGATGGGTGGTAAATGGGCTTATGAAGCATTGAGTTTTGGTGGTTTCTGGGCATGGGATCCCGTAGAGAATGCGAGCCTAGTGCCGTGGCTATTTTTAGTGGCGGGTTTACATACACTTCTTATTTATAAATCTACCGGTCACAGTCTAAAAGCAACATATACATTGCTAATACTTGGATTCGGTTTCGTTCTATATTCTACGTTTCTCACACGCAGTGGTATTTTAGGAGATAGTTCTGTCCATTCATTTACCGATCTCGGAATGACAGGTCAGCTGCTTGTTTTTCTTGGGATACTTTTGATTCCGGCTTTTTTACTGATGGCATTTTATTGGTCTAAAATTCCGGATATAAAGCAAGAAGAGCATACTAGAAGTCGAGAATTTTGGATGTTTATGGGCGTACTTTTCATAGTTGTATCTGCGCTTCAGATTAGCTTTACCACCTCTATTCCTGTTTGGAATAAACTATTCGAATTCAAGGAAAAACTTGCACCGCCTATTAACGCAAATGATCATTACAATAGTATTCAGATTTGGTTTACCATTCTAGTCACTTCGCTTATGGCTATTTCCCTCTGGCTAAGTTATAGGAATACAAAGGCAATCAAAGTTTTTAAACAACTGGGCATTGCATTGATCATCGCATTAGTATTGACTTCCATTCATTTATATCTTACTAAAATAGAGCCTTTTCAGGAGTATATATTGGAGGTAAAAACCTATAAACTAACATTGAAGTTTTTGTCTACCTATCTCTTGTTGTTTGCCAGTTCGCTCACTATGATAGTGCTTTCCATATGGTATTTGTTTTCTCAATTGAGAAATGGACAAAAACTATATTGGGGTGGAAGTATCGCTCACATAGGTTTTGGTTTATTGGTATTGGGTGCGCTTATTTCCCAGTATCAGAAAAAGGCTATATCTCAAAATATGGCTGGGATAGATTTAGGAAAAGAATTTAGTATAGAAGAGCAGTCCAGCAATACGCTGCTTATGCTTGATAAGAGAGAAGCCATGGGTAAATACTGGGTGACGTATCAAGGCAAATCGGAGGTTTTTAAAGGGGAAAAATATAGAGTACTTTTTCAGGATAAGAATAATCTTGCGGATTCATTTGTCATTTATCCCGAAGCCAAAATCATTAAGGAAGGTGAAAATAATAGATTAAATCCTGAGCCAGGAATAAAAAGCTTTTGGAATAAAGATGTATTTTCTCATGTGAGCTCTGTGCCTGATGATTCGGAGACAAAAGGGAAGGCCAGTATTAAGAAAATTAAATTGAAAGATACATTCTATACAGGTTCCAAGTTCGTAGTTTTCGATAAGGTGGCTTCGTCAGAAAATAAATCTAATAAAGATATAGAACTCAAGGCTTATTTGAGAGTATGCGACTTAGACGGTAAAGTAGAACCACTAGAGATATACTACAAACTAAGTCTTACAAGTAAAAGTTTTGAGAATCCGGTATCTGTATCTAAGGATAAATCACTCCGTATAAATTTAGTGAATATAGTGCCTGAGGCTCAAGAATTTCATTTCTCTTTAGAGGATAGTGGTAGCTCTAATGACTGGATTATATTAAAAGTTTTAGAGTTTCCGTATATTCAAATCTTATGGCTTGGCTGTATATTAATGACCATCGGTTCATTGATGAGTATGGTTTATCGAAGAAAATTTAAGAAATAAAAGACTCAATATAATGTCTCAGATGAGCTATCCAGTCATGGAACATTTCTATACAATCCAAGGTGAGGGTTATTGGTCTGGTAGTGCGGCTTATTTCATACGCCTAGCAGGCTGCGATGTGGGTTGCACATGGTGTGATGTAAAGGAGAGTTGGGACAAGGCTTTGCATCCATCGTATTCATTAGAAACTATAAGCAAATGGTTAGCCAATTCACCTGCAGAGATAGTTGTTATCACTGGTGGAGAGCCTAGTTTGTATGATTTAGGACCTTTGACTGCTGAAATCAAAAAGCTAGGTAAGCGAGCGCATTTAGAAACCTCAGGAACAAATACCTTGACAGGTTTGTGGGATTGGGTTACCTTTTCTCCTAAACGGTTCAAAAAGCATTTAGAAGAATTTTATTCTCATACCAGTGAACTGAAAATGATCATAGCGCATAAAAATGATCTGCGATGGGCAAAAGACTTAGAGAATAATATGAGACAGGGTGCTTTGCTTTATATTCAGCCAGAATGGGACGTTCGCAAGGAATTAGAGCCTCTTTGTATAGAATTTGTAAAAGAAAACCCTAGATGGAGACTATCGCTACAGACTCATAAGTATTTAGGGATTGATTAGGCGTTTAGAGCCTTCAATTTATTTTTTCTAGATTGTAGCGTATTGAATAGAAGCATGGTCACGGTCATGGGGCCTACACCGCCTGGCACAGGAGTTATGTATGAGCATTTTTCTGCCACATGAGCATAGTCCACATCTCCTTCTAGGTGAAAGCCTTTTTTCGAATCATCTTGGACTCTAGTGATACCGACATCGATCACCACAGCACCTTCTTTCACCATATCAGCGGTTACCATTTTAGGTTTACCTATGGCTACTATGAGTATGTCAGCTTCTCTAGTGTATTTTTCTATATCTGGTGTGTGTGAATTGAGTATAGTCACCGTGCAATTTCCAACTGGATTATTCTGTCCTAGCATGATGCCAATTGGCTTACCTACTATATTACTTCTGCCTACTACGATACAGCGTTTTCCCTTAGTTTCTATTTTATAGCGCTCCAGCATTTTTAATATACCGAATGGAGTGGCGGGTTTGAATCCATCTAAGCCTAAAGTCATAAGTCCTATGCTGTGTGGAGTGAATCCATCCACATCTTTGTCTGGACTTATGCGAAGCAAAATTTTATTCTCATTAATATGCTTAGGAAGAGGCAATTGAATGATAAATCCATCCACGTTGGCATCATTATTGAGGGTTTCTATAATATCTATTAATTCATTTTCAGAAAGGCTAGCATCTTTTCTAATCATTGTAGATTGAAAACCGCATTCTTTACAGCTTTTTATTTTGTTATCGACATAGGTCTGACTAGCACCATCTTCTCCTACAAGTATTGCCGCAAGGTGCGGAGGCCTCTGTCCATTAGCTATCATAGCGTCTACTTCCAATTTTATTTCCGCTTGGATTTGCTTAGATAGTTCCTGACCATTTAATATTTGCATGTCTTTAGGATAACTTTTTAGTTCGCTAATTTATTTCGAATAACTCATCTCTGCCTGGTCCTACAGATACTAGATTAGCTTTAACTCCTAATTTTTCTTCTATGAGTTGAACATAGTTTTTTACATTCTCGTTTAGGTGGTCATACCCACTGCCTACTGTTATGTCTGTATTCCATCCTTTGGCAAATTGTATCGGTGTAGAAATATCATCTGTGAGGTAAGATGGCATATTATGGCTAATTTCTGAACCTATCTTATATTTATTGCAGTAACCTATTTCTTCAAAATTGTTCAATACATCTATTTTAGTTATGCACAACTTCGTTACGCCATTGAGCATGCATGCATAGCGAAGCGCTACAAAATCAATCCATCCGCAGCGTCTAGGTCGTCCAGTAGTAGCGCCAAACTCACCGCCTTCTTTTCTTAGTTTTTCTCCTATCTCATCATGTAGTTCGGTAGGGAAGGGTCCAGAACCTACTCTAGTGCAATAGGCTTTCGTGATACCATAGACATCCTTGATTTTCTGAGGTGCCACGCCTAGGCCAGCACATACCCCTCCAGTGATGGTATTGGAGGAAGTGACAAATGGATACGTACCATAATCTATATCTAACATGGCTCCTTGAGCGCCTTCCGCTAAGATCTTTTTTCCTTGCTGTAATTGTTGATTGACATATTGTTCACAATCGATAAAACTATAGTTCTTAAGTAGCTCCAGGCTCTCTATCCAAGCCTTTTCAGAGGATAGATCAGCAGTATATCCCATTGAACTGATCATTTCAAGGTGTTTATCCCTAAGAGAGTTATATTTTTCAATAAAATTAGAACTAAAGATTTCACCTATCTTCAAAGCATTCCTGCCTGTTCTGTCCATGTAGGCAGGGGAAATACCGCGCAGTGTGCTACCTATTTTGGCATCTCCGCGCTTTTGCTCAGAGGCCTTGTCTAGCTCTATATGTGTCGGCAAAATTAGACTAGCTTTCTTAGCTATATAAAGCTTGCTTTTGACGTTAATACCCGCCGCTTCTAAATTTCTTATTTCACTTAAGAGCGTTATTGGATTTATGACTACACCATTTCCAATAATATTTCCTATCTCATGGTGAAAAATCCCAGAAGGGATAGTGTGTAACACAAATTTTTCTCCTTTGAGATAAATTGTGTGTCCCGCATTCGGACCACCTTGATACCTAGCTATAAAGTCATAATGACTTGCTAAAAAATCGACTATTTTTCCTTTACCTTCGTCTCCCCATTGAAGACCTAGCAATACATCTACACTCATAATTGATATTAAGCTGTAAAGTTAAAGATTTTAGGTCCTAATCAGCATGTAAACTATTCACAAATTGTTGATTAGTCCTTGCAGGCTTTTCCTTCATTTATTTTGGTTATGGCCTTTTTTCCGGCTCTTGAGTCTTGAAGTCAGCTGAAGGGCCATTAAGTGCTAGCTGCTTTACTCATAATTTCCAAAATCCTGAATTTATTCCGTTTATTATACTCATGCGTATCTTCTGCAGACATGACTCCGTCTAAATATTCATATAATAGTTTAGTTTCACTCTAACCATTGGCTATCAATTGATTGGCTTAAACGCCTGCATTCTTCTAGAAATTTAGAATCTGTACAGAGCGCTTTTGCGATAAAGTTTGATTAGCATCATTTTCTCCTCGGCAGTCTTTGTATGATCGCTATTCGATTTTAATATCGCTATTCTTCTTTTAAGAGAATAGCTAATTCGTTAATCTGATTTAGAGCAGTTGCGGGTATTTCAAACTCACCTATTTCATTATTAATATCATCTATTTCTATGATATTATCTAGTTCTTTTTTGTAGAGATTAATGACTAA
>JAURJQ010000006.1 GCA_030832185.1 Chitinophagales bacterium
TCCTTCACCCTTGCTAACATCCCCCATTTTGCCCAGGCATTTTTTTTGAAACTCAGCATCGCCTACGGCCAAGACTTCATCTACTATGAGGATTTCACTCTCTAGATGCGCTGCTACTGCGAAGGCGAGGCGCACGTACATGCCCGAGCTGTAGCGTTTGACTGGTGTATCGATATAAGCTTCACAGCCGCTGAAGTCTACGATCTCATCGAACTTACGCGTGATTTCGTGGCGCGTCATGCCGAGGATAGCGCCGTTTTGATAGATATTTTCTCTCCCTGTCATCTCTGGGTGAAAGCCTGTGCCTACCTCGAGGAGGGAAGCAATTCTACCTTTCATCTTGACACTGCCCGTCGTAGGTAAGGTCGTTCTACTTAGTATTTTCAGTAGTGTAGATTTACCAGCACCATTTCTCCCTATTATACCGACAGCATCTCCCTGTTCTATCTCGAAGTTGATGTCTTTGAGTGCCCATACATAGTCGCTACTCGCTTTCTGCGAGCGGTCATTGGCTGCACCTATCTGAGAATATGGATCTTCTTTGCCTCTGATACTTGCCCAGAATCTATTTAGGTCATGGCTCAGTGTTCCAGTACCTATCTGACCGAGGCGGTATTGTTTAGAGAGGTTTTCTACTTTTATGGCGAGCATGGGAGGGTGAGGGTTGAGACTGAGGGTTGAGGTTGAGGGTTGAGGGTTGAGGTTGAGAGTGAGGGTTGAGGTTAAGGGTTGAGGGTGAGGGTTGAGGTTGAGATTGAGGGTTGAGGGTTAAGTATTTGGATTCAGGGTTTTGTTGATTTTATTAATCTCTAAAATGATTTCGTCTAATAGTTTAATTGCGTTTGTCACTTCAGTTTCATTAAAATAGTTCACTTTTAGTCCGTAAAGCAACTGACTTTTTGTTTCGAAAGCTGATCCACGTGCATAAATGTAAAATTTCATCTTGTCTCGCCCTCCGTTTCTCCCAAATCCTTCTGCAATATTCGAAGATATACTTACTGAGGCTCTTCTTAGTTGTGAGGTTAGTCCGTAATCTTCTTTTCTTGGCAAATTTTCTGTGATTTGAAAGACCTTGTCCGCAGCGTCAATGGCTTTGTTCCAAATTGGCATCTCGGTGAAGTCTTTGTATTTCATTTTGAGGGGTGAGGGTTGAGGGTTGAGAGTGAGGGTTGAGGGTTGAGAGTGAGGGTTGAGGGTTGAGGTTGAGGGTTCAGAGTGAGGGTTGAGGGTTAAGTATTCAGTTTATTTACTATCAGTTGTGGCTCGATAGATAGTTTTGAAAAGGCAAACCATTTTTTTCCTAAGTCTTTCAACGATGCCCCAATGTGATAAATATCCAAATCATCAATTATTAGGAATCGATCGTGAGCTTTACCGAAAGAGATCACTTCAATGGGTTCATATTGCTGATTAAATTTCTGAAGATCCAATTCTAATTGCTTGCTTATTTTTTGTGTGTATATCTGAGCCTTTACACCTCTTTTTCTTTTTGATAAGATTAGTAATACATCTTCGTTCACGTAATTATCAATCAAGACAAGTGAATGATTTGCTTTGCGAACAATACCCGAAACAAAATGAAATGCATCAAATATTTGTCCATCAAAGAAAATACCTTCCTTGGGAGGAAGCGTTGTTTGAATTAGCGTTTCCAGTAATTGACCTTGTTTTACTACTTGCTTTTCGATTTTTTCCACTCTTTGCTGAATGGCATAGCCTTTAAGCAGGTAATCGCGGAGTACCTTTGTTGCCCAAATTCTAAATTGAGTGCCACGCTTAGATTTTATTCTGTATCCCACGGAAATAATAACATCGAGATTGTAGTAGGCAGTATTGTATTTTTTTCCATCTACAGCAGTTGTCAAGGAATACTTGACTGCTGAAGTTTTTTCTAATTCCTTCTCTTTGAAAATATTATTGATGTGCAAACTGATATTTTGCTTAGTCGAGTTGAATAGTTCCAGCATCTGCGCTTGCGTCAGCCATACAGACTCATCTTCCACTCTTACTTCAATAAAAAAGTCTGATTGGCTATCTGGCAGGTAAGGAATAAGCTCGTGCATAGGTGGGGTGAGACTGAGAGGTGAGGGTTGAGGTTGAGGTTGAGACTGAGGGTTGAGGGTTGAGACTGAGGGTTGAGGGTTGAGACTGAGGGTTGAGAGTGAGGGTTGAGGGTTGAGACCTTCTTAGACCTAAAGCTTAAGCCTTCATTCTTAATTTTTTACAACTTTCCAATAACCGTTTCTTGTGTTACCTATCCTTACCAAAAGCCCCATTTCTTTGATTTTTTTGATGTTATTTCTAATGTTTTTTTCGTTTATACCAATTGTTTCAGCTAATTCATGTTGGGTAATCTTATTGTTTTTTTGAATTTCCTTCAAAATGGAGATTTGATTAGTCGACAAAAAGTCTTTATTTAGGTCTTTATTTAGGTCTTTATTTAGGTCTCTATCTAGGTCTTTAAGCAAAGTGACTTGTACGCCGCCAGCATAATTTTCAAATATGGGTTCAGGCAGTTTTGCATTCCTGAATTCTGTTACTATTTTATGGATTCCTCTGCCCCATGATTCTATGTATCCTGCCTTGAAGAAAATATCAGCGATTAATCTATTCTTGGGAATAGAAGGATGCTTTTCCTTGAGTCTATCTATATTGATTTTACTAGGTAGGCTACCCGGATTCCAAAGTATAATTTTATTTTCATAAACACTTAATTGAATATGGACGCCAGTATAGTCTCTGTGAATAATAGCATTAAGTATGGCTTCTCTCAGCGCCTCTTCAGGATACTCCAATTCCTCTATGCGCTTTATGCCTTCATAGCGGATAGGCATAGTCAGATATTTTGATTTCAATATTTCCATCACCTTTTCAGGCATTTCAAAAATATTTCCCTCGATGACATCGTGAAATTTCAAGTCATGATGATTGTTTCCAAATTTACCTATTCTAAAGCTCACTGAACTAAAATAATGTGGAGTGTTTTTTCCGAAAAGAAGTAAAGCTGCGTTTTTTAAATTACTATTCTCACCTATTAATTTCAAATTGAACAAAACAGTCTGTAATTCATCTTCTTCTACATCCACAGACAATCTATTAATTTTGATTGCCATCTTGATGAATTTTCTAACTGACAAAGCATCTATGTCATTAATTGTAGCTGATTCTATAGGGAGTTCGTCATAACTTTTACCCAATTTTTTGAGTATAAAATGTTGTAAATCGTTGCCGCTTAATTCCTGAACCGTACTGCCACTTCTAATGTAATAGCGACCTTTGAATGCGATAGGGCTGGGACTTGGATTTACGAAAATGGCCAGATAATATTTATTGCCTTCTTTATTGACATCTATAGCTATAGTGACACCTAAAAATTGAATAGCTTTATTCAGTATATCTTCTAAGAGTTTTTTGGAATTTTCTATCCCTACAATAGTACCTTTATCATCAACCCCTACAAACAATGTGCCTCCTTTGGAGTTTGAAAATGCGCATATATGTTTGAGAAAATCATCTTTCCAGATAGATTTAAACTCTACATTTTGATTTTCCAAAGTTTGTGATAATTTCACTGCGCTCTATTAGTCTATCTGATTCATAAATCTCCCCCCTACACCGTATCTATAAATGTTTTTTCTGTTTTATTAAATATCAATAATCCAAGTGTGAATACAACCAATGATGAAATGAGCGAATATCCAAGCATGGCAAAATCTATATTTCCACCCAACAAACTATTTCTAAAAATTTCTATGACTGGGGATAAAGGATTATAGGCTATCCAAGTGTAGAACTTCGTATCTCTAATCGTCTCCAGTGAATAAATCACAGGCGTGGCGTACATCAGTAGCTGCACGCCGAAGGTGATGAGGAAAATTAAATCTTTGTACTTTGCCGTCATCGACGTGACGATCATACCGAGCCCCATGCCCAGATTGAATAATATTAAAATCAAAAATGGCAATAAGAATATAGTCCACGAAATAGAGAATTCAAACTGCCCTGTGACCACCATATAAATATAAATAGCGAAAAATAATCCGAGTTGTATTAGGAGTTTGAGCAGGTTGGATATAGCTTTAGCAGCAGGGGCTATAATTCGCGGGAAATAAACCTTGCCGAAGAGTTGTGCATTTTCTCTAAATGTAGCAGCGGTATTGTTCAAGACATCGGCGAAATAATTCCACAATACCACCCCTGATAGATAAAATAATATTTGCGGTTTGCCATCCGTCGAAAGTTTGGCTATCTGTCCAAATACAATCATATAGACTATCGTAGTGAGTAAAGGCTGAATAAAAAACCAAAGCGGACCGAGAATCGTCTGCTTATAGAATTGTACAATTTCTCGCTTGACAAACATGCGCAGGAGGTCGCGAAATTTCCATATCTCCTTTAAATCTATCTGAAACAAGGAAGACCGGGGTTCTATGACAAGATCCCAATAGTCATCGCTGTATTCTTTTTTTACTTCTACCTCTTCACTTCCCATATAAATCCTAATTCTTCTTTTATCAGCTTAATTGTGTCTTTATTGATTTTTGCTACTGCCACTAGAAGTACTTCTACAGTGTTTAGAGTTTGTCTTATCTGACAACTTCCCAATGACCGCCTTTGGAGGGACCGACTCGTTTAATAAATCCCATTATTTTTAAATTTTCTAAATCTCGTTGCGCTGTTCTCTCTGTGATTTCTAACAATTCTGAAATTTGTTTTGCGGATATTTTTTTATCTCTTAATATTAGCTTGAGTATCTCTTGCGACCTTTTTTCTACGACATTTTCTACGACATTTTCTACGACATTTTCTACGACATATGTATTCACCGCAGCATAGACTGTCACTAGAAATCCTTCTCCTTGCAGCTTAAACTCTGGCAAAGGCAAGTTTTCTTCTTTGAAATAGTTGATGATACGACCGATTCCTGAGCCATATTTTTCTATCCAGCCTAAGTTTTTAAAAAACTCAGCAATCGCTTTGTTTCGAGGGGTAGATTTATAGTTATTCTCCTTGAGATCTTGAATGCTTATGTTTTCTGGCAACCTTCCCGGATTGTAAAATTCAATTTTGTCATTAAATACTTTGACCACAGAGTCTGAACTTGAACGATAGTCTCTATGAATAATCATATTCAATACGATTTCGCGAATCGCTTCCAATGGATACTGCCACTTCTGCACATTTTCAGCATCTCCAGTGATGATGAGAGCCAGGTTAATATGCTTTTTGACAAAATCCAGGACTTGATCTACCTGCGTAATCAAATCCGACTGTGTACGAGCTGTATCTTTGATTGTAATATTATCTTGAAACCTTCCCAGCTCTATAGTTGTAGCTATAGAATGTCTTTTTTTGAACATTAAAAATGCCGCATTCGTTGGCCTTTCTTCCCGTATTAAATCATTTTTTACTAAAAAGGATATCGGCGGCTCCGCTATCGTTTTGCCTCGACTCTTCATACTCTCCATACAATGCTGCACCAACTCTAGAGATAAATCCTCTACACTATGAATAGGGTCAGGGTAGCTATCCCAGCTGGAATTAAGAGATTGTAAATGTAGATTGGCTACCTCAGAAGCTGTTAAAACATGGTTTGAATTAGCCACTCGCTTAAAATACCTCCCTTTAAAACTGACTGGCTTTATAGGGTATTCATGAATTTTCATAACCACGATTGTCTTGTCATCTTTTTCTACAATGTCCACATCGGGAATAAGTACAGGTGTCGTTTTATTCTTGATTTCATTAATCCATTCAGAAACCGTTTCCCTTCCCATACGCAATCCCAGAATATCTCCATTGTCCGCGACACCTATATAAACTGAGCCTCCATGAGCATTGGCAAAGGCTACTAAAGTTTCTATAGTTTCATTGCCAAAGCTAGCCTTGAACTCTACTATCTGACTCTCGCCTAATTCTATAATAGATTGATGACTCATCATCCTAAATGCTCGTTAAATCTAATCTCACCTTTTCATTTCCTATAAAAATCCTAAATCCTCTATGACCAGTTTTATCGTTTTTTTATTGAGTTTTACTACTCTTTACTGAATCCAATCCCAAACATTTATTTATTTTATTCACTATGCTCTTTTCTTAATCCTCCCTATTCAAAAAATCTTGCAAAGAATAAACCATTATATTGTTTTTAAGAGGGTAGGCCATAGCTACCTGGGCTATGATATATACATTCGTAGGTTTTACATCCTCTATTGCGTTCCAGAACCCTATACTTAGTTTTGGAACAGAAGTTGCTTTTATCTCTATGGCTATAATATGTTGACCTTTTACAAGTATTAGATCCAATTCATTTCCATTAGATGTGCGATAAAAATATGGACTGTAATCTTTATATTTATTTGTTATATTTTCTATGACCATGGTCTCCCATGAAAAACCATAGGCAGGATGACTATATAAATTGTTGAAATCAACTATCCCCAATAGATTATGTAATATTCCAATATCACGAATATAGAGTTTGGGCGATTTTTGTACCCGTTTCTTTGCATTGCTATGATATGGTGCCAATCTTCGTATCATAAATGTATGCTCTAAAATATCGATATAGCTTTTAACTGTAGGGGCGCTTACTCCTAGTGATTGAGCTAATTGTTCATAATTTAATAGCTGACCATTGAGATGAGCAAGCATAGTCCACAGTCTTTTTAGATTTTCTGGAGGTATATTATAACCAAATTGTCGGACATCCCGCTCTAAAAATGTTTTTATATAGTTCCTGAGCCATTCAGTCGAAAAATCATTATCATTTAAAAGACTTCTAGGATATCCCCCTCTGAACCAATAATCATTGAACTCTATTTTGTCCTGAATTTCTGTCCATAAAAAAGGGGTTAGTTCATAATAAAATATTCGACCCGCCAGCGATTCGGCACTTTGTCTCAATAATTCTGGAGAGGAAGACCCTAGAATTAAAAACTTAGTACTGGGATATTGATCTACAAATCCTCTTATTTCTTTAAAAATATTGGGAGAAAACTGAACTTCATCAAGACATATAAGCTTATTTTTATTTAATTCAAAAAAGGTATTGGCATCACTAAGAACATTCCTATCTTTTTCTAATTCTAGGTCTAGATAGACGCTTTGAGGGTAGTTAGATATAATGTGCTTCGATAAAGTAGATTTCCCTACTTGCCTTGGACCTAATATAGCTGTCACTGGCAGTCTATCAAATTGCAAAGCAATATTATCCGCTAATTTTCTTTTTATAATCACTATGCAAATAAAGCTATTTTTATGTAAATATAAATTCTTATTTTAGTTTTACATAATTAATTCTTTTTTCTATTGCTCTTTTCACACTTTCTATTAGCAAACTTCCTATCTCTTCACTTCCAATATAAATTCTAAATATTTTATAATTAGATTAAAGCTAAATTAATTTTCTACTACGATCCAGTAACCCCATTTGGCAGAACCAATGCGCTGCACTATACCTAAATGTTTCAACTTACTGATATTTTCTAGAATTTTTCTCTTGGAGATTTCAATTTTTTCAGCCAACTGGTAAACAAATTATCGATCGACCAATTCATTTTTCATTCCACTTATCTAAAAAAAGTCCTAGTCAGGGCATTGGGTACTCCATGTGCGTCGATATCTACGAAAAAGGGGTGCGCTAGATGGCTAGGAATGATGTGGAAGATGTTCATTATTTTATTTGTTGTTTTTTTAAAACGATTCAGCTAAAAGGAAATCTTTTATGTGCATATGCTTTACTCCATATAGGTTTTCATTCCAGAAATCATCCATGGTTACAACATATTTAGGGTATTGATCTTTGATAGTTGATAGTGTATAAAACTCTCTATTTTCAGTTTCTTTACTTTCTATTTTATAAGCAACTTGTAGGTATATTTTTTCATCATTTCTTTCTGCGATAAAGTCAATTTCTTTTTGATCTATTTTGCCTACATATACGCGATACTCTCTCCTTTTAAGCTCTAAAAACACTATATTTTCCAGTAGCTGAGCTATCATACTAGTCTTAAAGCCCATAGTAGCATATAATAGCGATACATCACTCAAGTAATGTTTTTCTTGTGTTTTCAATACTTCCTTTCCTCTGATATCATAGCGAGGTACTTTATAAAGGATAAATGCGCCTTCCAAAGCGTTCAAATAATTATATACTGTATTAATATCTATTTTACGTTGTTGACTTTTAAAATAATCCGCTACATTTTTACCTGAAAAGGTATTGCCTATATTGTCAAATGCATATTTTATGATGCGCTCTAGCAATTCTGTGTCTCTAATTTTATATCGCTGCAAGGTATCGCGCAGTATTACCGAAGAATAAATATCATAAACAATTTTATATGCAGATTCTAAAGTATAATCTGAAATATGAACAACAGGAAATCCGCCCATTTTTAGATATTCTTGAAATTGCTTTGTCGTATTTTTTTCTTCGTTAAAGTAGTACTTTCTAAAATTGATAAATTCTGCAAATGAAAGTGTAAATACCGGAATTTCTATATATCTACCTGCTATATGAGTGGCTAATTCGGAAGACAGCAGGTGAGAATTAGAACCAGTAATGTATATATCTACATTAAAATCAACGAACAATGCATTAACTGCTTTTTCCCATTCCTTTACTTCTTGAATTTCATCTAATAAAAGATAGTGTTTTTTGGTATTCTTAATGTTGCTTTTTATGAAATCGTATAGTTCTTTTGCATTTGTAAGATGTGCATAATTGAAACTCTCTAAGTTGACATCAATTATTTGAGAAATTTCTATGTCCTTATTTAAAATTTCTTTTTTAAATAATTTTAACATAGTTGATTTGCCAGACCTTCTGATACCAGTGAGCACTTTTATCAATGGCTTATCAATAAAGGCTTTTAATTCGTTTATGTATCTTTCCCTAATTATCATTTTTTCTGCTTATAACCACAAATATAATAATTTATTGTCATAAAATATGCTTAAAACCATAAAAAATAAAATAACTTTTCATATTCTAATGTGTATAGGCGGAAATACTTGAATTTTAAATACCGTTATACTCATTGATTAATTCATGAAATGAAGATAGATGAAGCTTCGATTTCCATCATTCGCGTTGGTAATTACGCCATCTCTATAATGCCACTCATAGGCTGCTGACTATTTGCTCTTCTATCTGGCCAAGGGTCTGCTATGAATGGAGCTATATATTGTTCTACTAAATATAGCCGTCTAATTTTCCAATTTTATGACTCATAATCCTTAACGCTTGTTAAATCTAATCTCACCTTTTCACTTCCCATACAAATCCTAAATCTTCTATGACCAGTTTAATTGTATTTTTATTGAGTTCGACTACTGTAGCTTGTTTGCCTTGAAATACATAGTTGGTCAAATGCAGAGTATCGCCTAACTTCAAATTATCCCATTCACTTTCTTCGAACACTTTTTGACTGAGATAATCCTGAATCTGATCGAGTTCGGCCTTTTTTATGACGGCTAGTTTACCCGTCGTGGAGCTATGGACATAGTTCAAAACGCCATCTGTACGGAGTATATCTGGATTCTTGGAGCCTTCGGCAGCTACGAAGATATAAGATTTCAAGAGTGGTTCTTCTACTTTTTTCCATCGGTCGCTGTATTGTTTTTTGACAACACATAGCGGCAGATAAACTTCGTATCCCTTCTGTGAAAGGCGTTCTGCCACTTTTTTCTCCGTTCGCGGTTTGAGGTAGAGAGCATTCCAGTTTTCTGTCATTCTTGTTTTAATTTCTATATATGCAGAGCTCCGCCACATGAGTCCCAGATCTAGACATGCACCACATAAGAATTACACGCAAATGTATTTATAAAAAACTAAGTGGAAACTAAATCTATGTTAAGACGAAAATAGAAACTAGGTATATACTACTTTCTAATTTTGAAAACTAATTTAGACATACTGCCCTCTCCTAGCATAGCCATATGAGCTACAGTGGGGTCTATAATGGCGAAATAGCCTTTGGCCAGAGTCAGTTGTGATATATCCTCCTCATCATAGAGCGCATAATCATTTTCCGAATCATATTCTTTGGTTAAGTTTTTACATTCAGAGATTTCTTTGAAGGCGATTATCTCATCATCCGTGAGGGGAATATGTATATCAATCCACTCTTTGTGTACTTCTAAAACACCTTCGAAGTTAGATTTTTTTTCGCCTTGATTTTTCATGATGTATACATTATCAGAAACATTGTTTTTCCCACTGACTAAATTATCAAATCCTGTGTTTTGAATAAAATCTACAGCTTCCTTCAAATGAGGATAGACTGAAGTGTAAATAGAAATATTTTTTAGGGAATTGATTATCATGATAAAAGAATTAAAGCTGCTTTAGAACCGTGCGAAATGCATGGAATTTCTCTCCAAATTTTTCCTTGCCTTTGCTCCGCATAAGTGGCGCATGGATATTGATATAATCGAAATAGCGAGACATATCGGTCGTCACATATTGAATATTATAAGATGAACCATCTCGTTCATCTTCTGCCAATACTTTAAAAAATCGAAAGGAGTCAAAACAGCCTGTAGTTACTACTTCTTGAATATGCTCTTCTTGGAGCCATTTCACATAATCCTGCTCTATATCTTGATCTGGCTTTACGGTGACACTATATACTATGGACATAAATCAGTGGAGAGTGGATAGTTTAAAGTAGAAAATCGCTTCTCTTGACATCTATATTAAGGGACGAGTTCTATGTTATCTACAATATACTGCCCTGTTTCTTTATTTTTTTCTAAATAGCTATCTCCTCTCCATGGCAGTGAAGAATTGTACTGAACATAATGCACCTTTATCTTCTTGCCAATGGCCGCATTGAGTTTAGCTGTGACTTTGGTATCTGTAGTAGAGAAATAAAAGAAATTGTTTGAAAGCTGATTCATTGTCGGCACGACTCCTGGCATGAGAAGCTCCCCTTCATGTGTTTTAAAGATAGTACCCTTTGTCGAAAATTTATTTAAGACGCCCTCTCTATATCCGTCGCTATATACAAAGAAATAATTCCAGTAAACAAAACCAGCACCAATAATGAACACGGATAAAAAACCTAAGCCTAAATACTTCATAATTGAATATTTTAGTAAATCTACAAAATTAACATGCAATCTCCATAAGTAAAAAACTTATAATTTTTTTCCATGGCTTCCTCATAGGCCTTCATGACTAGATCAAAGCCCGCGTATGAACATGCCATGATCTGTAGGCTAGATTTAGGCACATGCAGATTTGTCAATAAACAATTCGCTACCTTAAAATCAAACGGTGGATAGATAAAAAGATTGGTCCAGCCATCGTATGGTTTTACGTCGCCAGTGCTCGTTACAGAACTTTCTAATCCACGCATGATAGAAGTACCTACAGCCAGGACTCGCTTTCCTTCTTTTTTCGTTTTATTGATATTATCTGCCAATTTTTCTGGTATATGTACATATTCTGCATCCACTCTATGCTTAGATAAATCTTCTACATCAATAGTTCTAAAAGAACCTAAACCTGTATGCACGGTCATTTCTCCAAACTCTGCACCCTTTATTTCAAGGCGTTTCATAATTTCTTTGGTGAAATGAAGACCGGATGTAGGGGCCGCTACAGCACCTATCTCCTTAGCAAAAATAGTCTGATAACGCTCTTTATCCGAGGAATCAAGTCCTCTTTTCTGCTGAATCCATTTCGGTAAGGGCGTCTCACCAAAGCTAAACAAATAGTCTGTGAATCCAGATGGATCCCCATCATATAAGAATCGAATGGTTCTCCCTCTCGATGTCGTATTATCTATCACCTCTGCTACCAATATCTCATCTTCACCGAAATACAATTTATTGCCTACCCGTATTTTACGCGCCGGATCTACCAATACATCCCAAACAAGCTGTTCAGAGTTGAGCTCTCTAAGCAGGAATACCTCTATTTTAGCGCCTGTTTTCTCCTTGGTGGCCCACATTCTGGCAGGAATCACTTTAGTATTGTTTATTAGCATCAAATCTCCATCTGTGAAATAATCGAGAATATCTCTAAATTTTTTATGTTCTATTTTTCCAGTGTCTCTATGGATCACCATCATTCGTGAATCGCTTCTTTCTTTGGGTGGAAAAAGGGCTATATGCTCTTCTGTAAGGGGAAAATCGAATTTACTTAACTTGTATACCTCAGACATAATTTTTTGAATTACAGATTATTAGAATTTGCCATCTTGTAGAAGGCGAGCAAATATAAGGGTTCAAAGAGACTTTTGTCAAGACCCGGAGGCAATTTAACTTTTATATATCTATAAATTTCAATAAATTAACTAAAACTAGACCTTTTAGTAATATGTAAATGCCTTTCGAATAAATCTTTGCAACTTCTTCGTATCTTCATAGATTAGTTTTACTTGAGTATAATTCCCTATTTCATCCAGTTCATCATATTCGTATAAGATGGTATAATCTCCTTTTTCCGAGTTCGTATAGTTTGTTTTAACAAGATTCCAGTTACCATCAAATTCATTTTTATAAGATTCCTTTAAAAGCAATTCACCTTTTTTAGTTTCTTGAATGTACTCTCCCCTGCTTTCTCTATGATTATAGCTTAGTATTCTATACCCTCGAGTAAAAGAAGTGATGCCCTTGCCTTTAAACGAGCATTTAGTATTCGACTCTGTCCATGTATATTTAGTCTCGTCTATAACTTCGTTTAAATAATATCGATACTTTATGGTAGACCTTAATTTATTACTTATATGACTGTGATACGTGATGTATTTTTCGTAAAACCTACCTTCAGAGAGCACTTCTATGGTAGAGTCTATATTGCCTTTTTTATCAAAATACATAGCTCTTTCTATAAATGGTTGCACCTTGGCATCTATAATCTTAGCATCTATCAAGTTACCATTTTTATCAAGATTGACATCCTGATAGATATAATATATGACTGATTTCACACGACCCTTGAATCCATAAGAGGCATGCTCTGTCTGCCCATAACCAGGCAGAATAGAAACTAAAATGTATATGTAGAAAAGGGATCTAGCTTTCATAGGCTTATAGAATAAAAAAAAGGGAGAATATTGACATTCTCCCTTATTCTATTTTATCGCAATTCTATTTTTTTCATGATATTATGATTATCCGTTTGAAGCTTCAGATAGTAATTGCCTTTTGGCATATCTTTTAATTTCACTTCTTGCTGATAATCCTTGACTTCCATCTGATACACCAGCTTACCCACTGCATCATAAATGAGTATCTCATTTATTTTAGTGTCTGGAGAGGAAATATGAAACGTACCGTTTGATGGATTCGGATATATAGTGATATTATCCCTCTGTGCTATAGCTATAGAGGAACCTGCAGGATTGATTTCGTCTGAAAATGCAACACAGCCAGCCATATTCGTTACCTTCACTCTATACATTCCCGCTACGATAGGCTTGTAACTTATGTTATTCGCTCCTACGATATCCTGCTTAGCTAACTGCCACTGGTATCTATCAGCGACTACAGAAAAGAGGCTTCCTGTATCCATATATACTCTTGGCTTAAATGGTAGTGGATTGGATATAGTGGTCAAAGGCCCGTAAAAACGAGGACAAGCATTGCCTGACTCTGTTACAGTCAAGGTATACGAATTAGATACTTTAGAGTAGAACGATTCGCTGGTAGAACCATTGCTCCATTTATAGGCATAAGTAGGTTGACCGTTTAATATTTTGACTTCCGCAGAGTCTCCCTCGCAAAAAGCAATATAATTGGAAGGAGATACAGACACAGATGGTCCGAAAGAAACGGTATCTACAGACATAAATAAAGTAGGATATGGAGGACTAGGGCATGGAAGGCTTGACTTTACAGTAAGTTCTACCACATCCGTATTGCTTTTAATAGGTACTGTGATGAATTTTTTATTGGTATTCATTTGTTCGCCGTTTAGTTTCCAATTCACTACTGGATTCAAACCTCCTCCTGTAAAGGTAGCGTTAAAGGTTACGTATTCATCTGAGCATATTTTATTTGTGCTTTTGGTTAGACTTAGTGAAGCAGGCGTAGGGTTAAACACTTTTATTTTCTTTGCGGTGGATAGCACAGACTTAGGGTTTGCACAGCCAGAGCTCGAAGTCAATTCGCACGTATACTCATCATTCATAGCGAACGTGCTAGTGAAGTATAAATCAGAGGTAGCTCCAGATATTAGATTCCCATTTAAATACCACTGATAACTAGGGGATGCGCCGCCGTTGGTTATCGAGGTATTAATAATCAAGACTGAACCAGCGCAAACAGTATCGCTCACCATTGACAATGCTATGGTCGGGATTAAATTTGCGATAGTCACAATGGTATATTGATTTGACGTAGCACTGGCGGTGGTAACACATGGTGAACTTGAAGTCATCTTGCAAGCTATCAAATCATTATTTTGCAGATTAGTTATAGTAACAGTGTCTTTAGTGGCACCTGAGATAACGGTACCGTTTATTGTCCATTCGAACACGGGACTGGTGCCTCCATTACTATAGGTAGCTGTAAAGAAAGCTGATCCGCCGCTACATATATTCGTAGCACTGGTGCTAATAGAGACTGTAGGCGCCGCAATCTTATCTACTGTGATATTAAAAGTTTTATTAGCCCCGGTACATGTCTTATATATAGGGCTCACGGTGATAGTACCTGTAATAGAACTAGGTGAAGCATTGGTGGCATTGAAAGATGGTATATTTCCAGTGCCACTAGCACCAAGACCTATAGCCGTGTTAGAGTTAATCCATGTAAATGTGGTGCCTGGCAGTGTAGATGTAAAAGCAGCCACAGTAACAGTATTTCCTTGACAAGGTGCTAGATTTGGCAGGTTCACTACATTTGGTCGCGGATATACCACTATGCGGAAGGAGGTGTCCTTCGTACACCCAGAAATAGGATTAAATGCAGATGCCGTTACATTGGAGATAATAGAATCTGTGGTAGGATTCGTAGCTGTAAAATTAATAAATCCATTCGAACCAGAAGCAGCAAGGCCTGTGGCCGGGTTGTCATTGACCCAGCTAATAGTTCCAGGTGCTGTTGTTCCTACCGTAATACTACCAACAGAACCTTCGCAGTAAAATCTAGATACTCCCGTAAGAGTAATAGGAGGCTTTCTTCTCACAAATACGGTATAGGTCACAGGCGAACCTGAACAACCGCCCCCAAAAGAGCGAATGGTTATCGTTCCGGTAATCTGCGCCATAGCTATGTTGTCTGGCGTTTTAAATTTTGGCACTGGTCCTGTACCACTAGCTGGCAACCCTATTGCAGGATTACTATTGGTCCAAGTATAGGTGGTTCCCGGTATCGTACTCATCCAATTGGTAGCTTTAGAGCTATCTCCAGTGCATATGGTATCATTAATATGTCCTGTGATGACAGGAGAAGCGGTCACTGTTATTTTTACAAAATTCGAAGTGTCAATGGCCGGTGTAGCACAAGCATTGGAGACTTGAAGTCTACATGAGAATGAATCTCCAGCTGTTAGACCTATGACCTGACATGTAGCAGAGTTCATAGGCACCGGAGAACCAGGACCTTGTATCTGAGTCATATTTCTATACCATCGATATTGAGGAAAAGTAGCGCCAACAGGAGGCGTAGCAGTAAATAAAACGGTATCACCTGCACAGGCTGTCGCTTTATTCGCCACAATAGTCACCACATTATTATATGGAGGATTGACGGTGACTCTAATCTTAGCTGAATTAGCTGGATTACCATTAATTCCAGAAATACTCGATGTCATCCGAACCCAGACACTATCATTATTGGCCAAAGTAGAAGTAGTGTATGATGTGCCACCTGTTCCAACGGGTGTGCTATTGACAAACCATTGATAAACTGGCGTTACGCCCGGGTTGACACCTGTGGCTATAAAAGACTTCGATGTCCCTACACAGAATGGAGCAGTACCACCAACCATAGTTATTGTTACACCCGCTGTATTGTTAAATTCATTGAGTGTTTTTGGTATTGTTAAATTTCCCGAAAAATCGCCTGTAGCATTGGTGTTATTATTGACTGCATTCAATCTGCCATTGAAGGTTACGGGGCCTGAACCTGCTGCGGGTGCAGTCCAGTTGCATGAATCAAAATAAAAAATAGTGCGAATAGCTGAAATACTCAATAAACTGTCTTTTGGCGAGCTGTGTCCCCAGTATCGACCAGCAGAAGCGGTAGTAGATCCTGAAGAAGCACCACTAAAGGTTCCCTTGCCACCGTTATCCACTACAAAGCCAAATTTAGGAAGATTAGGCATCGTCATAAAATTTGTCACTTTTCCGAACATAGATACTCGGTAGGACTGTCCTGGCATATATTGAACAATAGGTAAATTGGTGACTCTATCCGTGATAATGATACTATCCATAGTAGCAGTCGTTCCAAAACCAGTGGAAGAATGACAGCCCCCACCAGCGCAGGTTTGCATAGGAGTTCCCGTTGTGGCTCTTCCGGTAGAATTACTTTTTAGTAAAACCCAGAGAGAAATCACTAGAAAAAATAAATAAGTATATCTCAACTTCATAAGTATAAGGTTAAAATTGTTTTAAACTTCAAAGATATATAATCTCTAATAAAAAAACTAAGTTTCTTGATGGAACCTTTGGTTTGGTTTATTTTGCAAATAATTTTAATTAATTTAACAAACATTTCCACTCTTTTATAATCCGCAAAATCTCCCCTAATTATTTAAATTTACTCAATTATATTTGCAGGTAATACCGAGGTTTTTTTAATTTTATAGAATCCATAAAAATCTTTCAAAGCATCAACGCAATTGCTATTTTTCAACAATATTAATCCAATATACTATTATGTCAGGTCCTAAAACAAATTTTTTCTATTCCGATGCAAATCAGCCACACCCTGAGCGAGCTAAGACTATGTTGCAAAAATATCCTCAAATAAAGCAACTATTTGGTGCCGAACCTAAGACCATGTTTATTATCTTTCAGTTAGTTATCCTCCAGAGCATTATTGCTATCTTTTTAGGCATGGCGGGCACAGAATATTGGTGGGTATCATTGATAGTAGCCTATTGCTTTGGCGCGTTTTTCAACCATGCCACTTTTGTCATCATTCATGAAACATCTCATAATGCGGTTTTCAATAGGAAAATATTCAATCGCTTGGCTGCTTGCCTCGTCGACATAGTAAATGTTTTTCCATCTGCAGAAGGATTCAGAGTCTATCATGTGCGGCATCATGCCCATCAGGGGGATTATGAGTTCGATGCAGATCTTCCATACAAACATGAGGCAAAAACCATAGGAAACAATTCTTTTCTCAAGGCGATTTGGCTATTATTTTTCCCTGTGGTACAGGGGTTAAGACCTTTTAGGATGAAAAATATCAAAATGTGGAATCCATGGGTGGTGCTCAATGTCATCACCACATTTGGCTTTGCTATATGGTTAGGGACTACCTTTGGCTGGAATGGAGTCCTTTATATGTTCTTAAGCTTTGGATTCTCTATAGGTCTTCACCCACTTGGTGCTCGCTGGATTCAGGAACACTACACTCCAGAAGGCAATCCTCAAGAGTCCTTTAATTATGAAGGTAGATTGAACATACCTGGCCTGAATGTAGGTCTGCACAATGAACACCATGATTTCCCAAATATTGCATGGAATAAATTGCCAGAATTGAGAAAAATAGCGCCGGAATTTTACTCGACCCTTGCTCATCATACATCTTGGGTCAATCTCTTCTTTAATTTTATATTCAATCCCAAATATGATTTATATTCTAGAATAGTAAGAAATAAGGAAGGCAAAGCAGGCGTTGACCCGGATTTTTTAGATAGAAATGAACTTGTTCTATCTAAGGAAGCACTTAAAATTGGATAAGCAATGATGACCATCATCTTATTTTCTCTTTTATTTTTTGGGGTTAGTTTCTTTTCCTATAAAAAATACCGCAGAATTTACCTTAATATTAAGTTGGGTAAAGACTATAGCAACACCAATCCCACATTAGAAAAATTTAAGAACATGGCTCTCATAGCCCTAGGTCAGAAGAAAATGTTTTCGAGGCCTATCCCCGCTATTTTCCATTTTTTTATCTATGCGGCTTTTGTTTTTACGCAACTAGAGTTACTAGAAATCCTATTAGATGGCTTTACCGGTTCGCACAGGATGATAGGTCACGCTATGCTAGATTGTTGCCCAGCGATATATTCTACCTTGATCAATCTCATCGAAATCTTATCTCTTCTGGCGCTCATTGCCACCTTTATATTTCTCAGTCGTAGAAATTTACTAAAATTACCACGCCTCCATATGGACGAGCTCAAAGGCTGGCCCATGAAAGATGCTAATATCATTCTAATAGGCGAAATTTTACTGGTTTTCGGGATATTCTTAATGAATAGCGCTGAATCAGCCTGGCTTGTTAATTCTAATGGTACTGGCTATCATTTTATCCTCAGTAGTGTTTTTGCTCTTTTTTTTACCTCCTTTTCAGCAGATACATTGCAGATGCTTTCACAGCTAGGCTGGTGGCTGCACCTTATCGGAATTTTTGGATTTATTCTTTACTTACCTTATTCTAAACATTTGCATATCCTATTGGCATTTCCTAATGCCTATCTGACGAACCCCAATGCCAAAGGTCAGATAAACTATATGCCAGAAATTTATAATGAGATAAAATCCATGATGGGGGAGGCTGTAGAAGCAAGTGACCCCAATGCAATTCCCAAATTCGGAGCAAGAGATATCTTCGATCTATCACAGAAAAACTTATTGGACGCCTATGCCTGCACAGAGTGTGGAAGGTGTACTTCTGCCTGTCCTGCCAATCAAACTGGCAAAAAACTATCTCCACGAAAAATCATGATGGATACACGTGATAGAATGGAGGAAGTGGGCAGACTAATGGAAGTAAATAATAATGAATGGAAAGATGACGGAAAATCCCTTCTTCATAATTATATCTCCGTAGAAGAATTGAGAGGCTGCACTACCTGTAATGCCTGTGTAGAAGAATGCCCTGTAAATATTTCGCCACTAGATATTATAATGCAACTTCGGAGAAATCTCATCATGGAAGAGTCTAATTCGCCACAAGAATGGAATGGAATGTTTGGCAATATAGAGAACAATGGTGCGCCATGGAAATTTGCTCAAAGCGAGCGAGCAAACTGGATTAATAGCTAATTTTAATAAGTTATGACAGAAATAAAAACAATGGCAGACTATTTAGCTGCAGGAGAGCAACCTGATATTCTTTTCTGGGTGGGCTGTGCTGGGAGCTTTGACGATAGAGCGAAGCGCATTTCGAAAGCCTTTTCAGATATACTAGCTAAATGCGGAATCAAATTCGCCATTCTAGGTCAGGAAGAATCCTGTACGGGAGATCCTGCGCGCAGAGCGGGCAATGAATTTCTTTTTCAAATGATGGCCTATCAAAATATTCAGGTATTGAATGGGTACGAGGTCAAAAAAATAGTTACCGCCTGTCCACATTGCTTCAATACACTTAAGAATGAATATCCAGAGCTAGGCGGCAATTATGAGGTAATACATCACACACAGCTACTTCAAGAACTGATAGATCAAGGGAAAATTAAACTATCGGATGCCACTGAATTTAAAGGTAAGCGAGTGACCTACCATGATTCCTGCTATCTAGGAAGAGCGAATGATGTATACGAAGCTCCGAGATCTCTGCTAGCATCACTTGATGTAGATCTAGCCGAAATGGGACGAAGCAAGAAAACAGGAATGTGCTGCGGCGCTGGTGGTGGTCAAATGTTTAAAGAAGAAGAAAACGGCAAAGAGCGTATCAATACCAATAGAACGAAAGAAGCGCTTGAAACAGGCGCAGAAATCATAGTGGCCAATTGCCCATTCTGCACTACAATGCTAGAAGACGGAGTGAAGTCTTATGAGAAACAGAATGAAGTCAAAGTACTCGATATAGTAGAGCTATTGAATTCTTCTATTTAGCATTAAATTCTTTTATACAGTTATGTATTAAGTTTTATAAAAGAAGAATCTTGCGTTATAAAATGTATTTAGCCTCTGAAACTCACAATAAAAAACGATGAGGACAAGAACATACAAGAAAAGTAAGCCCAAAAAATAAAAATTCAATCTACTCTACTAAGACTCCTTATACTTTCGCATAAAAATTAGTAGTAATACTAATCCAACAGAAATGCAGGCATCCGCTACATTAAATATGGCGTTGAAAAAAGAGAATGGCTGACCATTAGGAAGTATCCCATCATAGAGTGGAAAATAAAACATATCGACTACCTTCCCCTGCAACAGTGGTGCATAACCTGTGCCAAATGGGACAAATTGAGCGACGTTTCGTATGTGAAAATCGCTTGCTGAAAAAATAGCTCCATAGCATATACCGTCTATCACATTGCCTATAGCGCCAGCTAATATAAGAACTCCAGCGATGAGCAGCCCTTTATGCTCCTTTTTTTGAATATTTTTATATAAGAAGAAAGCAATAACAATAGAAAATATAATACGGAATACAGATAAACAATACTTACCAATAGTTCCACCCCATTCCATACCAAAGGCTACTCCGGGATTCTCCGTAAATACAAGGCGAAACCAAGTAGGAATAACCATGACTTCTTCGCCAAACTGGAAGTGGGTTTTCACATAGATTTTAGATGCTTGATCAATAAATATTAGTAGGATAACTACAAACCAATAAATCCATGTATTTGATTTTTTATATTCCATTTTACCGTTTATAAATAATAATTAGGTCCTGAATCACTGCAAAAAATACCTCCACAATTTATGTTTCCTATAAATGCGGGATCACATAAATATTTGCAACATCATCTCTTCTTCACACCTATTTTCGCCTCCATACTCAGGGTAGCATGCGGTACCGCCGCCAATCGTTTCTTATCGATAAGATTACCTGTCATTCGACAGATACCATAGGTTTTATTCTCTATTCTAATGAGGGCACCTTCTAGATTCTGTATAAACTTGACTTGACGATTAGCCATAGCGCTCAAATGTTCTTTATCATTTGTGTGCCCACCATCTTCCATACCAGAAAACTTAATATCATCATCATTCATTTCGCTCTCTTTCATCTGATCTTGATAGAAGTTTAGTTCCTCTCTAGCCTCTGCTAACTTTCTATTGATGATTGTTCTAAATTCATTGAGCTCAGCATCAGAAAACCTGGTTCGTCCTATAATAGGCAATTTATAATTATCATAGTTTTCTTCTTGACTTTCTGTTGGAGTCTCATAATTATTTTTGATTTCCTGGATTTTCTTTCGACGCAAAACCATCTTTGCGACCTTATCTTCTTGAGTAGGTTTAATCACTGGTTTTTTACTAGATGGTTTGGCATTCACTATTGGAGCTGCAATTTTAACCACCTTGCCAGGAGTGGGCTTAGCCGCAGGTTTTTTAGCTATTCGCTTCACTGGCTTGGCAGGAGCTACCTTGGATGACACTACTTTTTTTACAGCAGACTTTGGAGCTAACTTTTTAGGAGCTGCTTTAACTACTGCCTTCTTCGCTGCAGGCTTTAGTATTGGCTTTTTTGCGGCAGGTTTTGGAGTTGCTTTTTTAGATACTGGTTTAGCTGATACTTTTTTAGACACAACCTTAGCTACTAATTTCTTAGATACTGCTTTTGCCACTGGCTTCTTTAAAGCAGGTTTAGACGCTGCCTTTTTAACTACAGCTTTAGATGCCAGTTTTTTTGCAGGTGCCTTAGCTACTAATTTCTTAGATACTGCTTTTGCCACTAGCTTCTTTGCAACAGGTTTAGACGCTACCTTTTTCGATACAGCTTTAGATGCCAGTTTTTTTACAGTTGCCTTAGCTACTAATTTCTTAGATACTGCTTTTGCCACTAGCTTCTTTGCAGCAGGTTTAGACGCTACCTTTTTAACTACAGCTTTAGATGCCAGTTTTTTTGCAGGTGCCTTAGCTACTAATTTCTTAGATACTGCTTTTGCCACTAGCTTCTTTGTAGCAGGTTTAGACGCTACCTTTTTCGCTACTGGCTTAGATACTACCTTTTTAGAAGCTGGTTTAGATGCCGGTTTTTTTACAGGTGCCTTAGCTACTAATTTCTTAGATACTGCTTTTGCCACTGGCTTCTTTGCAACAGGTTTCGACGCTACCTTTTTCGCTACTGGTTTAGATACTGCCTTTTTAGAAGTTGATTTAGCCAACGCTTTTTTTACTGAAGGCTTAGTTGCCGATTTTTTCGCTTCTGGTTTCGCACTTACTTTTTTAGGTGCTGGCTTAGTTGATTTTTTTGTCTTTTTTGCCATGTTTATTACAATTTATAAATTTCAATTTTGGTGTTTAATTCATTTAACTCTAGCTCTAATGGCGCAGCCATCGTTGCAGAAGGTTTGATTTCATTTGCTAGAACTTCAGTAGAAATAAAGTTCGAAAACTTTTTTATCACTCTATCTAGATTCATCTCAGAAGCATAAGAAATACTTATTCTATCCGTCACATTAAAGTTTTGGTCTTTTCTATAATTTTGTACTTTATTGATTAATTCGCGCGCAATACCTTCATCTAGTAAATCTTCACTGAGACTGATATCAAGCGCTAAGGTCATTCCATTCTCAGAAGCTACTAAATAACCTGGCATATCTGATGTGGCTATTTCTATTTCTTCTAGAAGGAGTTCATAACTTCGTCCTTCGCTAATGATATCTATTTTCCCTTGTTTTTCTACTAGACCTATCTGCTCTTGATTCCAATTGGCTATTATCTTAGCTATGTCTGCCATATCCTTGCCAAGTTTCTTTCCTAGCAGTTTGAAATTGGCTTTAGCACTTTTCACAAATAAACCAGAGTTTTCATCTACATATTCAAAGTCTTTCACATTAACCTCAGCCATGACTATATCTTCGATAGATTGATATAAGTCTTTTTCCTTATCATTCAGTATAGGGATAATCACTTTCTGCAATGGCTGACGCACTTTGATCTGCTCTTTTTTTCTCAAGGATAGAATCATAGAAGATAAATCCTGAGCTCGCTCTATTCTATGCTCTAAATTTTCATCTATCCAAGACTCATCTATAGATCCCCAGCTAGTAAGATGAATAGAAGAATGTCTCCATCTAGAATTCTCAGCGATAGCCTTATCACGGATAGAAAGCGTCAATGACTGATAGAGCCACTCACTGAAAAATGGAGCAATAGGACTCATAAGCTGCGCTATAGTAGTAAGACATTCATAGAGGGTCTCATAGGCTGCTTTCTTATCTGCGCTGACATCATTTTTCCAGAATCTGCGACGACTCAGTCTCACATACCAGTTAGATAAATTTCTATCGACAAAGGTATCTATAGATCTTGCCGCATCAGTCGGCTCATAGCTTTCCAGCGCCTCCTGCACATCTTTTTTTAGCGTATTCAGTTTAGATATTATCCATCGATCTAGCTCCGGCTTTTCTGTATGGGGAATAGTATTTTTATCATCCCATTGGAAAGCATCTATATTGGCATAAAGCGAGAAAAAGGAATAGGTGTTATAGAGTGTTCCAAACAATTTTCGCTTAACCTCTTCGACACCATTCATATCAAATTTCAGATTTTCCCAAGGTGCTGAATTGGAGATGATATACCAACGAATGGCATCTGCACCGTGCTTTGGAATCGCTTCCATAGGATTAATGACATTTCCTTTTCGTTTAGACATTTTCTCCCCATTTTTATCTAAGACTAAGCCATTGGAAACTACATTTTTAAATGCCGGCTGATCGAATAAAATAGTAGAGATGGTGTGCAATGTATAGAACCATCCTCTGGTCTGATCTACCCCCTCTGCTATAAAGTCAGCTGGATAGGCGTGCTTGAATTTTTCCTGATTAGAAAACGGATAATTCCACTGTGCATATGGCATAGAGCCACTATCGAACCATACATCTATGACATCCGTTTCTCTCTTGAGCTTTATTCCATTCGCTACCAGTGTCACACGGTCTATATATGGTTTATGCAAATCTCCTTGACTAGCCCCAAAGGCCTGAATGAATTTTTCATTCTCTGCCTTCTCTTCAGCACTCAAAAGATTAGAAGCAAGTGCAAGAGCTATATGATTCAATAAGTCCTGCTGCCCGCTGACGCAGATCTGCTCGTCGCCCTCTTCGGCTACCCATATAGGCAGAGGAATACCCCAAAAACGTGAGCGCGATAAGTTCCAATCTTGAATATTTTCCAACCAATGACCGAATCGTCCTGTACCTGTGCTTTCTGGCTTCCAATTGATTTTTTTATTATTGGTTATCAGCTGCTCTTTCACTGCCGTGGTGCGAATAAACCAACTATCCATAGGGTAATAAATCACAGGTTTATCTGTGCGCCAGCAATGTGGGTAACTATGCACATACTTCTGGACATTAAAGGCTAGTCCCTTCGTTTTGAGTTCAATGGCTATATCTACATCCGGACTTTTATAATCAGCTTCATTTCTATAATCTTTAACAAATCTTCCCGACAGGAAGCCCAAGCCGTCTATAAATTTTCCCTCGCTATCCACCATGGTTAAACTTCCGACTCCATTTTCTTTGGCCACTTTACTATCATCAGCTCCAAAAGAAGGCGCTGTGTGCACTATACCAGTGCCATCAGTCGTCGTAACGAAATCTCCTGTGATCACTTGAAATGATTTCCCTTCGATAGCATTTGCTCCATTAACTTCAAAAGGCAAAAGCTGATTATACTCAACACCTTTTAGTTCTGAACCTACAGCTAATCCTGCTATGCAATAGGTCATTGTCTTTTCATCGATTACTAGTTCGTCGATAGAAGAAACTTCTTGTTCAGGTTTAAACCACTTGGCTAGAAGCTCTTTGGCTAGAATGAAATTTTGAGGCGACTTAGTGTAAGGATTGAAGGAAGTGACTAATACATATTCTATTTTGGGCCCTAATGTAAGTGCTGTATTGGAAGGCAGTGTCCATGGCGTGGTAGTCCATGCTAAGAAATGTGCAGTTTCTATATTGGACTTAAACGCTGCATTTACCTTATTTATACAACAGGATTTCACTTCAAAACATGCTACAATCGAAGTATCCGTTACATCCCGATAGGAACCTGGTTGATTCAATTCATGCGTACTCAAGCCAGTACCCGCTGCAGGTGAATATGGCTGAATAGTATAACCCTTATACATGAGATTCTTTTTATAAATCTCTGAAATAATATACCAAACTGATTCTATATACCCATTCTCAAACGTCATATAGGGGTGATCTAAATCTAACCAAAAACCCATTATTCTTGTCAGATCGTCCCACTCTGACTTAAACTGCATGACCGTTTCACGGCATTTATTATTATATTCTTCAACGGTAATTTTTTTTCCTATATCCTCTTTGGTTATTCCTAACTCCTGCTCTACTTTCAGCTCTACTGGCAGACCATGAGTATCCCAGCCTCCCTTGCGCTCTACTCTATATCCCTGGAGTGTTTTGTATCTACAGAAAATATCTTTGATAGCACGACCTACTACATGATGAATGCCAGGTAGGCCATTGGCAGAGGGCGGTCCTTCATAGAAAACATAAGCATTATCTTCAGGTCTTGAATCGATCGATTTCTGGAATATAGCTTCCCTCTCCCAAAACTGAAGAACCTCGCTTTCTATCTCTGGCAAGTTTAAGCCTTTAAATTCCTTGTAAATCATTTATTCTCAGTTAGAATAGCTATCCTTTAAAAAGGTGCAAAAGTACTGATTTTCAAATAAAATATGAGAATATTTTTTGGTTAAATGTTTGAATAAGAATATGCTGTTATGAAAGGATTAGTTATGACGAGAAGGATTTACTGCACATACGGAAATTTCAAAAAGAAGGCTTAGGAGTTGAATATCCTCACCAGGTCCCTATCGACATCCTATTTCTATTTTCTCGACAGAAGGGGGAAAGAGGGCAAGCATTCTATAACTCCCCACTCGTGTGAGAAGAGTAGATAAAATAAGTCAATATACTAAAAAACGGCAAGGCCAGTACGAAAAGAAACCCACAAGACAAAAAGCTGCCAACGGAGAACACAATAATCTGAATCACCATTAGAAATAGAAAAGTGAAATAATTCCGCTTAGCGAGATCAAATGATTTTTTAAACGCTGTCTTGACATCTACTTTTTCTAGCAAATAAAAATACTCTGGAAAAATAACAAATGGATAGCAAAGCATAGTCAAAGTGACACTAAAAAATGTACAAAGATATAGGTAGGGAGAGGGTAAATAGCTTCCCGTCTTCTCTGCTAAATAAAACAAATTGAGATCAAAACCAAAAGCGGCTGTCTCTATCTGCAAGGCAATAATCATAGGCAATAAAGCCAAGAGAAACATGAAAGATTTAATACCTTGAACTTTATAAAATCGGGCAATATCGGCATAGATATTTATAAAATTTTTCCATGTATTTTCTCCGAAATATTCTATACGATGCACATAAATAGAAAAAGAAAACGATAGAGGACTCACCATAGCTAGAATCAGAATAGAGAGCTTGTTAGATGTAACGGATACAAAGCCAACCAAGAGCAATAAGACAAATAAAATAAATGAAAACGGTATCAGATGCAAATAGTGTAGCCGCATAAAATGAATTGTTCGCATCAAGACATCCTTATATATTTTTAGTTCCATATTAAATTAATATCTTGAAAAAAGAGCGACCTGACTAATGACCACTAAAGATGTATCACTTCTCCATAAGCTGCTGCGGTGGCTTCCATCACTGCTTCACTCATAGTAGGGTGCGGGTGAATGGCTTTCAGGATTTCGTGGCCTGTGGTCTCTAGCTTTTTAGCTACTACGATTTCAGCTATCATTTCTGTCACATTCATACCTATCATATGAGCTCCAAGTAGTTCTCCGTATTTCGCATCATAGATCACTTTTACAAAACCATCTTTAGCTCCTGCGGCACTCGCCTTGCCACTGGCAGAAAATGGAAACTTGCCCACTTTCAATTCGTAGCCTTTCTCCTTAGCTTCTTTCTCCGTCATGCCCACGGAGGCTATTTCTGGAGAGCAGTAAGTACAACCTGGGATATTGGAATAATCGATAGTCGCTACATGCATACCCGCTATCTTCTCTACACAGGTGATGCCCTCTGCACTCGCGACATGCGCTAGCGCTGGCGTATCGATCACATCGCCTATGGCATAGATACCCGGCACAGAGGTCTGATAATATCCATCCACTACTATTTTTCCCTTCTCGGTTTTCACTCCTAGGTCTTCTAATCCTATATTTTCAATATTCGCTTGAATACCTACGGCCGATAAGACGATATCGGCTGACTTCTTCTCGATTCCCGCAGCCGTTTTGATTTCTACATCACAACCATTCGTACCCAGAGTCACTTTCTCTACCGAAGCATTGGTCATAATACCCAGACCTTTTTTCTTGTATATTTTTTCCAACTCCTTACACACATCAAGATCTTCTCGTGGCATGATATTCGGCAGAAATTCTACCAAAGTCACTTCACAACCCATGCTATGATAAAAATAAGCGAACTCTACCCCTATAGCTCCCGTCCCAACAATGATCATAGATTTGGGCATTTTCTCCAAGGTCATAGCCTCTCTGTAACCTATGATATTCTTACCATCTTGCTTCAGATTAGGGAGCTCTCTACTGCGAGAACCTGTAGCTAAGATGATGTTTTTTGCTAAATAATCTTTTTTCACGCCATCCGCGGAGGTCACTTCTAAGACTTTTCCTCTTTTTAATTTTCCTGTACCATTAATAACCTCTATTTTATTCTTTTTCATGAGGAACTGAATCCCTTTGCTCATACCATCGGCTACTCCGCGACTGCGAGCTATGACCCTGGCAAAATCTGGACTAGATTTGCCCACCGTTATACCATAATCAGCCGCATGGTTTATATATTCGAAAACCTGTGCACTTTTTAGGAGGGCCTTAGTGGGGATGCAACCCCAGTTGAGGCAAACGCCACCCAAACTTTCCTTCTCTACGATAGCTACCTTCATGCCTAGCTGCGCTGCTCGAATAGCTGCCACATAGCCCCCTGGGCCAGATCCTAATACGATTAAATCAAAATTCATATATCTAAAAAATTATAAAAACTAATAGACTACAAAAATATACTTATTCCTTTAGTCCTTTTAGAATAATTATTGCCAGTAATAGAAAGATATACATCTAAGCCAAATGGTACTAACAGGGTGGGATGGCAATGCAGATGGCTCTTTCAATCTGGATAATACAACTCTAGGTGGATTAATAAATAGTAATGAATCAAGAATTGTTTGCCTGACTTCTAGATCTGTTAACAAATTTTACTATACTTTTAGGCAACTGACCTGACGGTAACACATAGAATACCTTTGGCACAAGACATTGTGTATACAATAGAAATAATTGACATTAAAAAGACTTCCACTATTTCCAATTCTCATGGCTCGATGGCGGCCAATACTTTTGACTTGTATATTTATGACACTATTGCAGGAGATGTCTAGCAAAAGATCGATTAAGTCACCATGTAATTATTGAATCTTGGATGTTTTAAGGTGAAAGTAGTATCGGTAATACAACGAATATATTCCTAGATAAAATAGAGCATGCAAACTACAGCTGGGGCTATAACATTAAATACAATTTCAGAATCTGAAACCACCGGATAATATATCGCTGGAGATTGAACACGCTATGAAAAAAACACGAATACGCATTTCGCCATCAACAAAAATGGAAATACCTTCACACATAGGTTAGCTATTACCTAATAATTAAAATCTAAAAAAGTGTTCCCTGCACTCCATCTTTAAAATTGGGCTTAGGAAGTTCATCAAAGTTTAATTTTTTCTCTGTTTCCGGTTCTTCTATTTCTATTTCAATAGGAGCTTCATAGGTGCTGAGGTCTTTGACCTTACCTTTAAATTCGTATTGAGTCAATCTATTACCCAAGGCTTTCCAGCCTTTGACATCAATAAATTCTACCAGATCCAGGTCATAAATGAGTTTTTCTTTAGATTTGCCTTTAAGAACCTCGACCTGTATCATAGGATTGTTAGAGGTAGAGACAAAAATCAGTTTGCTATCCTTATGGTCAGAGATAAAACTATGCTGCTTGCCGTCTTCTCTGGTCTCTATCTGGAAACGTTTGACGTAGTAGTTTTTACTATTCCCATCATAGTAGACTGCTGAGATGGGTTTTTCGGGTTCAAATTTTTCTATACTATGCAGTAAATCCATATCCACTCGCACTATATTCTCATAGCTCTGTAGCGCGTAGGTTCCATTTTTCAGAATGGTCAGAATTAAATCTTCAGCGAAAAATTCACCTAAAAACTGACCATATCTATTTTTATTGACTCGTCCTACATCTCTGTCTAGCCATATTTTAACACCTCCTAGCGTAGAGGCTCCCGCTTTTTTCAAATCTATTTTATGAATGGGATAGGTCGATAGAGTATTGCCTAGACTGCTTCTCCCTTTTACTATCACACTCGAAAAATCAAAGTCGAATATCTTGATCCTTGCTTTGCTGCTTGAGGTTAATTTGACGGTCACTGTTTCCGCTTCTCCATTGGGGTTTACCGTGAGATAGAGTACTTTACAATTGTCACCTTTAGCTACTTCATATTCCTTATCACGGGTGATGGCTGTGACATTAAATCGCTTGACGAAATTCTTATTAGATTTCACATCAGAATAAATCAGATTATAAATTGTGCGCTCGTCTTCTTTTTTCCATACACCTACGTGCAGAATATCTTTACCTACAAATTTCTTATCTGCTATTTTGGAAATAATCATTTTCCCGTCTCGCCGAATGACAAGTATATCATCTATATCCGTGCAATCACAGATGTATTCTTCTTTTTTCAGACCATACCCTATAAACCCTTCTTTAAAATTAGCATATAATTTTTGATTATTGACTGCTACATTCTTGACCTCAATTTGCTCGAACTTTCTAATCTCTGACTTTCGTTCTTTTCCTTTGCCGAATTTGGTCATTAAATTTTTGAAATAATCTACTGCATAATCATCTATGTTGGCTATATGTTGTTTAATTTCTTTGATATCTCCCTCTAACTTGAGTATTTTTTGCTGAATATCATCTAGGTCTAATTTATAGATTCGACGAACTGGCTTTTCCGTCAGTTTTTCATAATCTTCGAGTGTAACCTGCCGTTTGAGCTTTTTGATAAATGGCTGAAATGCCTTTTCTATAGAGGTCAATACCTTTTCCCAGGTCTCATGCTTTTTCTCTAGCTCTTTATATATTTTCTCTTCAAAAAATATTTTTTCTAAAGATAGATAATGCCATTTATTCTCAAGATCACGCTGCTGAATATTCAACTCTTCTAGTAGCAACGCTACGGTATTTTGAGTAGAAATTTTTAGCATTTCATCTACACCCAGAAAGGTGGGCTTATCTCCGATAATACAGCAACCTATAGGACTGAGAGATACTTCACACCTAGTAAAGGCATAGAGGGCATCCATAGTGATATCAGGGGATACCCCAGGGTGGAGTTCTACAAAAATCTCAACTTCACTTGATGTATTGTCGATGACTTTTTTCACCTTCAGTCTCCCCTTTTCTATTTCCGACAGAATACTATCTATGATACTACCCGTAGTTTCTGAGAAAGGCACCGAGGTGATTTTTAGATTCTTCCCGTCCTTCTCTATCTTGGCGCGACACTTCACTTTACCCCCTTGTAACCCCTGCTGATAATTACTCACATCAATATAACCGCCCGTCTGAAAATCTGGGTAGAGCTCAAATTTCTTGCCTTTTATTGCAGCTATGGATGCCTGGCAAAGCTCTATAAAATTGTGTGGCAATATATAGGCTCTAAGTCCTACTCCTATACCTTCTGCCCCGTGGGCTAGAAGGAGAGGAAATTTTACTGGTAGTTTTACGGGCTCTCGTTTTCGACCATCGTAGCTCAGCTGCCATTCGGTGTTGGCATCGTGGAAAGCTGTATGCAGCGCAAATGGAGTCAATCTAGCCTCTATATATCTTGGAGCAGCAGCTACATCACCTGTGCGGACATCCCCCCAGTTTCCCTGGGTATCTATCATGAGTTCCTTCTGGCCTATTTTCACGAGCGCATCACCTATACTAGCATCGCCATGCGGGTGGTACTGCATGGTCTGACCTATAAGATTGGCCACCTTGGTATATCTACCATCGTCCTGCTCCTTCATAGCATGGAGGATACGGCGCTGCACAGGCTTTAGCCCATCCTGAATATGAGGTATAGCGCGATCTAGATTGACATAAGAGGCATACTCTAGAAACCATTTTTCATAAAGGTCGTCGACATGGAGCGTCTTTTTCGGTTCTGGCATAATTTTGGAAATGACGGACTAGTATACTAAGCTTTTTAATTTAAAAAGACAAATTAACTCAATTTCGCTCAAAAAATCTGATTAGGATATAAACATAGACCTAAAAAAATGATAAAGGTCGTTGGTCAATCGATAATTTCGCTGATAATTTTCTTCTAACTGGTTAGATATAGGGAAAATAGCTTTCCCTTTGATATGGACCCATGAGCAACTGCCACTTATGACTAATCCTATAGATTTCAAAATAAAGTTCAACCTATGTTTTGAAAAAGGGAATAAAACTAGGGCGATTAGACATAAAATAAAATCGGCTATTCGTTTACGCAATAGATTTGTCCATTCATAGATGGCGTAATTTTCATCTGCAGCTATGACGTATCCATCTGCATCTTTTCCGTGGCATTGCATTAAATAGTTTCCCATATTACTATAAATCCAAATTGGGATAGCCTGCTCCGATCCTGCAATAGCTGAAATCAAGTCTTGATTAGAAATTTCCTCCACATCTATAATTCGAATCTCTGGCCTATCCTGTGATACTAGTAACTGAAAATTAGAATAAGTGGACACGAGATCTCGAAGGTTATTTTCGTTAGCATTATGAGGATATATGGAGGCGATGAGGTGACGTGTATCGGAGAAAACTATTTTAGTCATAGTCCAGCGGGCATATAGCCAACGTATAAAAAAAGGTATAAAAAAAGAGATGATACCCATATAAATAATAATGGCTCTGGAGTATTTATAATCAACTGGTAGCGCAAAATAAACGACTAAAAATAAAATTACATTAACTATAGAGGCCTTGACCAGTCTTGAAAGATCTATTTCTCGAAGATAAAACTTGGAAAAAAGCATAGAGCCGATGGCAGCTAGGGTATATATGGGTATGATCTGAAAGTAAAAGCTTAGAGGCACGAAACTAACATCCTGCTTCACATGCACTGACCATAGATAAGTAAAAATAGACGACGCCACGCCTATACCGATGAAGTCCGCCAGAGGAAAGTATAAGAGACCGATTCCGTGACGGAGCGCTGACGATATCTTGAGCCCAAAAAGGATAAACGCTAATAGCCAGTTCATAACTACCTGCTGTCCCCAATGAAAGTTTTTCTGCCAATAGAGCTTCATCGCATTATAAAATGCAGTCTGATATCGCCAATTAGACTTGACAGAGCTTCTTCCTTTAAAATGAATCATCTCCTGATCTTTCAGCAGTTTAATATTATACCCCGCTCGATGTAATTGATAAGATATATCGATATCTTCTCCATACATAAAATACCGTTCGTCCAAGCCACCTATTTCACAAAATACATCCTTTTTAAAAAACATACATGCTCCAGACATCACTTCGATAGTCTGGTCTTGATTAGCCGTCATATAATAATTTGAATGCTTTTTGAGTCCTAATATTTTGAGAAAACTAGACTTAATATTTGGAAATCGTCTAGCAGTCTCTGGGAGATAATCTCCACGACCATCAAGCATTTTTACTACCACGGCTCCTGTCTTCTGATCCAAGTGAAGATAGTTTATAGCTTCTCGGATCATTTCTTCCGACACTATAGTATCAGGATTTAGAATGAGTATAGTGGCGGACTTCGCTAACTGAACACCCAAATTGTTGGCTTTAGAAAAACCAATATTATCTTTATTTTTTATATAATAAACATCGGGGAAATCTGAGACAATATAATCTAATACACCATCTTTAGAGGCATTATCGACAAGGATCACCTCTATGTTTAAATTCTGAGCCACCTTCGACAGACAGGTCAAGGTCAAATGCAAATAATATTTCGCATTATAACTGACAATAATGACACTTAGTTCTGGCTGAATAATGCGCTTATTTATTAATTAATAATTCGTAGGGTTGCCGAGCTTGAATGCTTCTCCCAAGGGTTAGGTCATCTGTATATTCGAGTTCTCCTCCAAAAGATATGCCTCTAGAAATAGTTGTAATCTTTACATCTTGATCCTTTAATAAGTTGGTTAGGTAATAGATGGTCGTATCTCCCTCTATCGTGGGGTTTAATGCCATAATAAGCTCCATAGTGCCCTTAGAATTTGCTCGATCAATAAGTGATTGAATATTAAGCTTATCTGGACCTATGCCGTCCATAGGGCTTATAACTCCCCCTAAGATATGGTATTGACCAAAAAACTGATTGGTATTTTCTATCGCAACTAAATCCTTGTAGGACTCAATGACGCAGATCGTATTTTTACTTCTCACTGGATTAGAGCAAATAGAGCAAACTTCATCATCATTGGGAGCATGACATACTTTGCAGAATTTTATATTTTCTTTTAACTCGATTAATGCTTTAGAAAACCGGGCATTTTCATCCTTAGAGCTATTTAAAAAGTGCAAGGTAAATCTAAATGCGGTCTTTTTTCCAACTCCAGGAAATTTTGAAAACTCATTGACTAAATCTTCGATTGATTTTGACAGATACATAGGTCAAAAATAAATTAATTATCATGACTATGATAACAAAAAAAAAGTCTAGATTAAATCCTGACTTTTTTCTATTTAAAAATGACTCATCTTGAACTTAATAATTTTCGACTCTGTACGTCTATTTTTCTGATGATCTGCCTCTGATCAAGTTGATTTTATGTTACCCTCACAGGCACAACCATTTTTCAACTGCGACTCGCCATACCCACTAGAAGAAAGTCTACATTAATAGATGCAATTTCTAAATATTTTGTAAGTATAGTAGGCTTTAACTATTCACCACTTTTATTCCAAATATGCAGCCTATGCCAATAATATGCTGATTGCATATTTTACACAAGTCTAATCTAGTTGGGCAGAATTTTCATAAATTATCAAATTCATTTTTCTAAATTTAGTACCTGTACTCAAATTAATTGCTGTATTTTTAATGCTAAAGCCATTGTTCTTGAGGCGCTTACTAAATCTACTTGGGTATAATTTAACTTAGTCGTGACCTTAGTATAAAAATCTGTTAATTCTTGAAAAATGGCGTTGTTATCCAATTTTTCGTATGATTTAACAACAAGTTTTTTATCTAGTCCATCATTGGGCGTAAATAACAAACCTTCTATATCTGGAATATCCATAGGGTCCATTATTTCAAAAGACTCCGCATTTTTATCAAGAAAGTCTATGGAGATATATCCATTATCTGAAAAAATACGCATTTTTCGCATTTTTTTCATAGAAATACGACTTGCCGTGAGATTCGCTACACAACCGTTCGCAAATTCTAGTCGTGCATTAGCTATATCAGGTGTTTTGCTGATAATAGAGACCCCTTTGGCCTTGATGTCTATGACCTCCGAACGAACCAAATGCGCTATAATATCTAAATCATGTATCATTAAATCCATAATAACAGAAACTTCAGTGCCGCGAGCCACAAATGGCGCTAATCTATGGACTTCAAAAAACTTTGGGTGAAGAATCTTGGACTCTACCGCTTTAAAGGCAGGATTATATCGCTCTACGTGCCCTATCTGAACCAAAGTCCCAGATTTTTTTTGTAAATTTATCAACTCATCTATCTCCTCCATAGATTGGCACACGGGCTTCTCTATAAAAACATGCTTTTCCGCTTTAAGAGCTTCTGCTGCATAATAATGGTGAAATTGGGTAGGAGTGACTACATCTATTATAGTTGCAAAATCAAGTAATCTGGCATAATCCTCTATTTTGGAAACTTGGTATTGATCGGTTAGTTTTTCTAATCGTTCAATATCCGTATCAAAACACATAATGCTCTCTTTGGGAACTATTTCTAACCATTGTTTCAGATGGATCTCGCCAAGGTGACCCAATCCTACTATACCAATTCGGTGCATGAGTTACTTAATTTCTATATCTACACGCCTATTTGCGGCTCTTCCCGCAGGTGTATTATTATCTGTTATAGGATATTGCATACCATATCCCTGAGCATCGATGCGGATAGCGTCTACACCATTTTCTATAAAGAAGATCTTAACGGCATTTGCACGATCTATAGATAACTTCAGATTTTTCTGTTCATCACCTACATTATCTGTATGACCTTTTAAACTCACCTTGAAATCCGGATTTTTCACTAAGTAATAAGCCAATGTATTTAAGGATTGATGCGATTCCTTTTTAATTACTGAACTTCCAGTTTCAAACTCTAACTTTTCCTGAGCCACCTTGACGATAGAAATCGCTTCTGCAGTAATTGGACATCCTTTATTTGCTTTCGGTCCAATAACGAAAGGACAACTATCAAGCGAATCTATAATGCCATCGCTATCTGTATCCCTAGGCGGAATAACAGGTGGGCACCCCTTATTATCATATTCACCAGGAACAGTAGGGCATTCATCTGCATTATCAGGAACTCCATCTAAGTCAGTATCTGGACAGCCATCAAATTTTTTCGGACCTTTTTCATTAGGACATTTATCCTCATGATCCGGAAGACCGTCTCCGTCTTTATCTGGACAGCCTCCTAGATCTTTCAATCCTTTTTTCTTAGGGCAACGATCTAAATGGTCAGGAACCTCATCCTGATCGGTATCTGGACAACCATCGAAGGCTTTTACTCCTTTTTGATTTGGGCATTTGTCTGTGGAATTTCCGATACCATCGCCATCATCGTCCGGCTCAGGACATCCATCGCCATTACAATCCCCTGCATCATTAGGACACTTATCCTTCTTATTAGACATAAGATCCCCATCATTATCTTTAGGCATAGACTTCTGATGAAAAGGTATGTTAAAACTCATATTAAATGCAGCATTTCTAGTCTGCGATTTTAGTCCAGCTATACCAGTCCAATCATATAGTGCAAAATTGAAGAATAAAAGTCGAAATCCTATTCCAGCATTAACTTCCTGAGCCAGCATATTATAATTTATAGGAAGATAGAGTCCAAACGATTTATTCTCAACTCTAGGGGTTAAGGCAAACTGCATATTCTGAGTCTTAGATGCCGCGAAATTATTAATCACAAAGCCATAGGTAGCATTTGCAGCGAGATAAATGCCTTTGTATACATTGACATCAATAAAGGCATTCAACTTAGTAGGCGTCCACATGAAATAATCAGCACGAGAGGTATCTAACGTTACTCCATTAAAACTTAATGCAAATAAACTATCTGAATGTCTTTGCACATCTGGGAACTTACTAAATTTGCTATTGGCAATATCTGTTGTCAATGCATTCTCATCAACTGCTATTCGTCTAAAAGGGGCTTTCCCCTTCCACTGGATATAACCATAATCAATGAGACTCAGACCGATTCGATAACTATATTTATTAAGGTCTCTGCGCACGTTATCTGTGCGGCAGTCCATTTCATAAGTATGAACTTTTTTATTCTTTTTTTCAAATATAAAACCGATATCAGCACCAAAACCCATGTTCTCAAAAAATTTGATACTATCTGCTTGTACCTTTGAATTAGTATAAAATGGAGCAGAAATCTGATTGTCTAGTATCCCGTTTGCATTTCTCATTGAATTTTGACTGGCAAATTCGAGCTTTAAATTAGGTGAATACGCATAGGTATTAACCAATCCTATATTCACCTTAGGGGTAATAGCACCTTTTAAGGAAAAGCCGGGTTTGTCGAGGATTACCGTACCCAGGGTAAGGCCTATATTGGCCCACACAGAACCATTAAACATCAAATCTTTGCTTGTAGATTCCTTCCAGTTATTACTATCCTTGTTGTCATACATATAGTTCGCTAATCCGTTACTCACGTTATTTGCAGTCATTAACGTTTTTAGATTCGAACTAAGAGCAAAGCTAAATTTATTTTTACGCCCCATAGAGAACATAAAGCTAGGTCCCATGATATCAGCTTGGAGATAGGCATGTTTGGCTGAAGTGCTTAGAACTCTTGGTAGATAGGTATTTTTTGTACTATCATTTAGTTTTGGAGGAGACAATGACATCAAATCCGAACTAACACCCACAAAATTATTAGAACCCCTAGCCCCGACTCCAATTAGATTCATGTGAAATCGATATCTACTATCTACTATTTCGGCAGGATTGAAGCTAAGTCCATGCACCCCAGCATATGGTGTGTTGAATTCGCCAAAATCAAGCTGAGAAACTAGTCTTGAACCTAAGGTGAGAATAACTAGTATTAAAGCGTATCGCATTCTATCTTATCTAATTCTTAAAGAATTACAAATTTATACAAAAGATATATTTGACTAGCTTTTTTTTAGCATATCCGCTCAACTAAGACCTAATTTCCGCATTTAGTTCTTTCTGATAGACTCCAATGAGTTTTTGAATCATACTATCTATTTCCTTATCAGATAGCGTTTTCTCCTTATTGGACAACTGTAAGCGAATAGCATAAGACTTCTTGCTTTCACCTAATGACTTATCTTTAAATATATCAAAAAGTGTGACTTGATCCAGAGATTTGGCTAAGGTCTTTTTGGCAATGCTTTCTAACTGCTCAAAAGGTACTGACTGATTTATAACCATAGCTAGGTCTCTTTTTACAGCAGGAAATTTAGTTATCTCTTGAAAGAGAATCTTTTCATTCAACTTAGACTTATATATAATATCAAAATCTAACTCTGCTGCAAAGACCTTCTGTTTTATATCAAACATCTTCTTATCTATAATAAATTCTCCTAGGATGCCTATTTTCTTTTGACCTAGAGAAATTTGGAGTGCATAATTATAATTCGGATCTTGCACTTCTGCGTAGAGGACATCTAATTTTAAATCTTTTATAAGCTTTTCTATGACAGATTTTAGTTGAAAGTAATCATTAGGTTGGCCTTTTGGTATCTGCCAATTAGGACTCATGTGCATCCCCGTGACTGCTAAAACTAGTTTTTTACGCTGCCTATATACTCCTGATTTATCTTGAAAATACTCATTTCCTATCTCGAACATTGCGAGATCTTTTTGATCTCTATTGAGATTATGTTCTATCACTTCTAGAAAACCTGGCAACATAGAACTACGCATGCAGTCTAATTCACTTGTCATAGAATTGAGCAATTTTATTGGCTCGGATAGCTTATAATATCGGGACTGTGAAATGGAATTAGTTATAATCTCTTGGTATCCATTTCCATTTAAAAGGTTTGAAATATGATTTTCTAACTGGGTAGTGGTTAACCCTTTACTGAAACTCAAGTTAGATCTTAAAAACTTAGGATAGGGCAGTAGATTGTATCCATAAATACGCAACACCTCCTCTATGACATCCTCTTCACGACGAACATCCTCTTTAAACCTCGGCACACTTAATGACCATGTCTCCTGATTGCTTTGACTGATTACTATACCAAGTGCAATTAGAATAAAATCCACCTTTTCTTTTTCGATGCTCATATTGGCATATAGGTCTAGCTTGGCTCTAGTTAATGTAACCTGCCAAGGGGCAAATTCTTTATTAACTGGCATGATTAGCTCACCTGCTATGGCAGATTTATCGATAGAAAGAATGATACTTTGAGCCTTTCTAATGGCATACTCTGTTCCATTAGGGTCTATTCCTTTTTCAAACTTCACTGCTGCCTCGGTTCGCAGCGAAAGTCTTTGACTGGTTTGCCGTATGGCTATGGATTTAAAGTAGGCTGCTTCTATGAAAATAGATTGACTATAAGCATCAATACAAGAGTCTAATGAGCCCATGATACCCGCTAAACCAATAAGCTTTGAACGATCTCTGATGACAATATCTCCCTCTTTTAGTTTCAGTTCTTGTCCATTGAGCGCTGACATTGTTGTATCCCGGGTCAATTCGTCGACTATAATTTCTTCGCCATCTAGCTTAGCTAAATCATAGGCATGAAGAGGCTGACCTAGGTCATGAAGAATATAATTGGTTAGGTCTATCAGTAAATGTTTTGGAGATTCACCTATAGCAGACAACCTATCTCTCATCCATTGAGGCGTCTTATTGATAGAAATATTTTCAATGGTTATTCCTCCAAATTTAGAAGCCAAGGCAGTATTGGAGTGGATAGTGAGTTTGCGCCCTGTGAGTCTTTGCTCAAATTGAAATACTGTTTTTCCATCTTCATGAAATATACATTCACCACCTCTAGCGTTGATAGCTGCTGCTAAATCACGCGCTACACCTTTATGATACATAGCATCCGTTCGATTTGGCGTCAAACCGATTTCGAATATCGTATCGGTATATATCTTAAAATAATCTGCGGCCGGCATTCCTGCTTCAGCATCCTTATCAAGCACTAGAATACCGTCATGACCCTCACCTATTCCTAATTCGTCTTCAGCACATATCATTCCCTGACTTTCTTCTCCTCTTATCTTCGAATTTTTAATACTAAATGATTCTCCATTAGGAGTATAGATAATAGCCCCCTCTACTGCCACAGCTACCTTCTGACCTATCGCCACGTTCGGCGCACCACATACTATTTTTTTTACCCCTAAGTTCTCTCCAAGATTTACCTGCGTCAAACTCAGTTTATCTGCATTGGGGTGCTTTTCACAGCGGATCACCTCGCCTATATAAAAGTGCTCTAGACCGCCTTTAATAGATTGAAATGTTTCTATTGCTTCTACCTCGAGACCTATAGATGTAAGCACTTTAGAGGCCTCCTCGATAGTTAAATTCTCACAGGTCAAATATTCATTCAGCCAATTCCAGGAAATTTTCATTATTGTTTATTTGATTCTTAGAGCCATGTGTATTGCAGAAATGACTATATCTGATTTGTTTAATTTATTAGGGATTACCTTCTCACGATATCTGCTCCGATTGCGTTTAACCTTTGATCTATATATTGATAACCTCTATCTATCTGTTCTATATTCTGTATAGTAGATTTACCTTTGGCACTGAGCGCAGCTATCAATAGGGATACACCAGCCCTAATATCGGGGCTACTCATAGTAATTCCTCTCAATTGTCGTTCCTTATTCATACCTATCACTACGGCTCTGTGTGGATCACATAGTGTGATTTGAGCTCCCATATCTTTCAATTTATCTACAAAGAAAAGTCTAGACTCAAACATTTTTTGATGAATCAATACAGAACCCTTAGCCTGAATTGCAACTACAAGGACTATACTGAGCAAATCGGGTGTAAAGCCTGGCCATGGATGATCATAAATAGTCAGTATCGATCCGTCAATGTATTTGGTGATTTCATAACTTTTCTGAGCTGGTATATAAATGTCATCTCCTCTTATCTCGAGTTTTATCCCCAGCTTTTTAAATACGTCTGGAATTAATCCCAGCATATCGACACGACAATTCTTAATAGTAATTTCAGATTCTGTCATTGCTGCTAGACCAATAAAACTACCTATTTCTATCATATCGGGCAGAATAGTATGCTCACATCCTTTTAGACTAGTCACCCCTTTTATATGTATCAAGTTTGATCCAACACCAGTGATTTTAGCACCCATACTATTGAGCATTGTGCACAGCTGCTGCAAATATGGTTCACATGCTGCATTGTATATGGTAGTGTCTCCAGAAGCCATGACAGCAGCCATGATTATATTGGCAGTACCTGTCACTGAAGGCTCATCTAGCAGCATATAACCTCCTGTTAGCTTTTCTGCGTTGATAGTAAAGAAATCCGAGTTATCATCAAACTCAAATTTTGCTCCTAATTTTTCAAATCCTAGTAGATGAGTATCTATCGGCCTGCGACCTATTCGGTCACCTCCTGGCTTGGGAAGATAAGCTTTTCTATAGCGAGATAGCAAGGGGCCGAGAACCATAACAGAACCTCGGAGCGCAGCACCTTTGATTTTGTACTCATCTGATGTTAGATAATTTAAATCTATATTATGTGCCTTAAACTGACATATACTTCTAGAAATACGGTTTACTTCTACACCCATACATTCCAATAAATCAATTAAATTATTGACATCCCGGATATCAGGTATATTATAAATAGTGACTAAATCATCCGTCAAAAGAACTGCACAAATAATCTGCAGGGCTTCATTCTTAGCTCCTTGAGGAGTCAAATCTCCTCTTAATTTTTTACCTCCATTTATCTCGAATACAGACACAATATATTAATTAGACGTTCATGTTTTTTCGTTTACTCTACAAAAGCAAATTCCTTACTTTTTATTTTGATAATTGTTATTTGGTCGATTTCCCTGGTTATGATGTCCATTACCTTTTTTCTTTTTCTTCTTCTTGTTATTGCTATTCTTATTTGGATTATGATTCATAGTCATCTTACCCTTTGGCAATAGGTGTCTGATAGACTCATCATCTGCCATTTCTAACATACCAGTAGAAATATTATAAAGATCATTCTTGACAATTGCATCATTAACTACTTCATTATTCCAGGTTTTATGAACCAATTTCATGTAGCTAGCTATAGGCCCAGCTATCACTCTTCTTTGCTCCTCTGATTTGTATTTAGCTTGTTCGATAAACTCTACTATATATCTTCCATAGTGCCTGAATTTATTTTGACCAGAAGGATAAGGCAATGGTTCAGGCACTGGCACAATAAAATCTCGCTGAGCTATATCATAAGGGGCATCTACATCAAGCTGGTAGTCCGTGATAAAAAATAGATGATCCCATAATTTTTTTCTATAATCTTCCGTAGATTTCACTGCTGGAGCTAGCTGCGCCATATATTCTACAATGGCATAAGCCACCTCAGTGCGTTTTTCTCTATCGCCTTCCTGCATAGCATGCATGATAAATTTTTGAATAATTTTGCCGTACTCTTTCAGTATAATCGGCTCTTCTTTTACATAATAATGCATAATAATTTCTAAGTTGTCTTTTATGTATGAATCAATCTATCCGCTGATTCTGTTTAGAGCTATCTATTGTCTTCATCTGAGGACTAGCCGCTATTTTTCCTAGGTCAAATCCCAACCTCTTTGAAGTAGTTCGAGGCGAATTTCCATTTTTTTCTATCATAGCATATAGCGGAATATATCGGACATCGTTGAAGGAAGGAGCCCATAAATCATAGTTCACACTAGTAGTAATACAATTTTCAATTACCATATGAACCATATCGCCTTCAAAAATTTGATTGACTAAATCTGTAAATAGTGACCCAATAGCACCCATACCCTCAATAAAAAATTTATTGTCCTTATTGATAAAAATTCTACAGACTAGCTCTCCTATATCCTGCATTCGATTGTATTTTACAGAATCATTAAGAAAATTGAACACCTCTATCATACAGAAATAGGCTCTCGAATGGTCCTCTGCTATATAATTGGTATTAAATAAAGAGTGCGATCTATCAAACGAGAAAATATTCGAATGCAAAGAAAATATGAGCAAATCACCTCCGAATTGTAACCAAAATTCATGCTTGTTTACGTCCTTGTAAGCGACCTGAACTCTTTTATCTACAGCCGCCATTTCGCTAGCTAAAATATCAGATGAATGAATAGCAGCAGACCGCAAGGTCTCAAAAGCGATGTAGGAATGATCGAATATATCCTGCTTGACTACAGCTATGGAGCTCAGACTTTCTTTGGCCCTGCTGAAATCATATCCCATTTCTATATAAAAATCTTAGTGATTATACATACCTCGGCACTCTGCTGACTCTAAGTAGAACAACTCCAGTAATAAGCATAATTAAAGAAATTACAAAAGATAAAGATACACCAGAATCGAGCATAGAATATTTTATTTGATCATTATACTCAATGTTTCCTGGGCTATTGAGAAAGACGAAAAATGTAATCAAAAACATTATTAATCCCCAAATTGTTAATAAAGTAGCTAAAGGCTTAATCATTGGATTTCTATTTTTACAGGCAAATATAAAGGTAAATCTATAAAAATATTTGAATAATTCTAAATGCTCTATTCCAAGGAGGTAATTTCTATACATAATACTGAAAAAGAGGTGTTTTTGTATCTAAAGAAGACTCGAAATCACAGCTATCGAATTACGGCGAATAAAATATCTATGACCTTACCTAGTGTATATAAGAATCCCGAGACCATAGATAAACATAAAAATGAGTTACTAGAAAAAATCAAAACCCTCCTTGTAGCCCAGCCCAAATGGGTGAATACAGAACACATATTAGATTTCCCTAGGTTAACTATAGTGAATGATGAATATGCGCTCATTAGAAAAGAAGAAGGCATATATAAAGTCGAACTACTTGTAAATCAAAAAAAAATCTATCTTCCCTTTTTATTGACAGATAATGATAAGTCCAGGCTTTCTAAACTCATAATTCAGGCCTATCACAAAAAAATAGATGCTAGAGTGCGATATATCAATGCTATAACTACAGCCAAGACCATAACCCATGTAACCATCAAAAACAATCAATCTACCTGGGGGCTTTGCTCCTCGCGGGGTGAAATTACATTATCACTTCATACTCTCTTCGCTCCTTTATGGGTTATAGACTACATCATAGTGCATGAACTATGCCATTTAGAGCACCATGACCATTCCCCTCGATTTTGGAGTTTAGTAGAACGCTTTTACCCCAAATATAAACTTGCTAAAAAATTTTTAAAGGAAAGGGGGATGGAGCTAGCTTATTGAGATAAATTCGTAAAACGGGGCTATTTACTTCTGAAGAGTCAAAGGATTCGATGTATTTAAATGTGCTCTAGAGGATTTTATATCATTGATATAAATTGATGTCTAAAAAGCACCTAAGCCTTTGATAAGCTGATCATTTTCTTTATTCTAAGAGTCGATTCGGCAAAAAAGTACGAGTTGTTGTTTTTATTTATGATCCGATAGAAATAATTAGTCTACTCCATGAAACCCTAAAAACTTAAAGTAAAATTTAGCTGGATATATTAGAGCATAATACCTGCAGGCACAGATCCGAGTGCCTTTTTGACTCGCAATGCAGGCAAACAAATGCTGAGAAAAATACGAATCCTTATTTTTTTCTATTTTTCAGGAGATTGGAAATCTCTTCAAACTGCTCCTCGGAAGGATGAATGATCAAAATCGGATTCGTGCCATTGCTCACGAAATTACCCGAATTATTATTATGGATCACGACACCTGCATTCGTGATCTCACTGAAATCTGAATTCATCACCTTTGCCACCTCATCTATTTCATTGAGGGTAAGCTCCACCTCTCCCGATTCTTTGCGCGCCCATGCAGATTTAGACTTATGGAGGGTAGTGGCCAGCTCTTGAAGAGATAAATTTTTCTCCTTGCGCAATCTTTTGATCGCATCTATCGCTATTGAATTTCTGTCCATAAATGTGGTATTTGCAACAAATATACGACTTTTTCCCAAAATATGGGAAAAAACCAATAATAGAGACAAAAATTGAGCATAAAAATCCAATTCTTATAAAAATTATTTAAATGAAAAAAATTACAACAATTATGCTCGCAGCAATATACACTGCAAACATCATGGCACAAGTACCCAACTATGTACCTACCAATGGACTAATAGGCTGGTGGCCTTTTACGGGCAATGCTATAGACAGTAGTGGGAATGGCAATCATGGAACGGTTATTGGAGCGACATTAACTTCCGATAGGTTCAATAAGACTTCACACTCCTATGATTTTGATTTTACTGGAGTTGTTTTTGGCCAAAGGAATGATGAAATTTATATACCATATGATTCAATTTTAAATGTCAATAATATTTCAGTGTCTGTTTGGGTTTATCCAAGATCTTATTATTGGTCAGGGAATCCTAATTTATCAACAATTATTAACAGATATGAATATGGTTATAGTAACCCTAACGGGCAAACCTGGGGTATAGGTTTCACTCAAAACGCTCTTATAGCTTCTATTTTTCAAGGTGCTTCAAACAATTCTCAAAATTCGGCTAACGTTACTCATAATAATCCTCTATCATTGAATACATGGCATCATATTGTCTTTACCTATAATGGAGCATCATTAAATTTGTACTTGGATGGAGCACTTGTAGATTCCGTGAGTACAACATTACCTTTAAATACTGCAGGTAATTCTGGTATATCTATAGGTGAATCTAACCAAGCAAACGGTTATTGGCATCATACAGATGGTAAGATTGATGACGTCGGTATCTGGAATCGTGCATTAACTCAACAAGAAATTACTGCATTATATGGCTGTGTTAAAAATTTAGCTATAACGCCATCTATCAATGCTAAAACCATAGGATCAAATGCAACCTTCACCGCAACAACAACCGCCTCAAATCCTTCCTATATCTGGCAAAGTGATTTTGGACAAGGTTTTCAAACGTTGAATAACGTGGGGCAATATTCAGGCACTTCTACCAATGCCATGAGTACCTCAAATGTGCAGTTGTCAAATCATATGGTTCCGATTCGTGCTATTTCCACTTCAGGTACTTGCAAAGACATCTCCAATATTGCGTATGTAAAAATTACAGATACTTGTATCACAAAAATCAATGATACTGTCAAAATCACAAAATACGACACTATCAAGGTAACTAAATACGACACCATCAAGGTCACTGACACCTTAGTCATCAACGCTACACTTTCAGGAGTGAGTGCACCTAATAATACGAATAGACTTATTATCTATCCAAACCCAGCAAAAGATCATATCACGATTGATTATGGTACATTTAGTCGTATGAATGGTTATACGCTCAAAATAGTGAATACCCTCGGACAGATAGTATTCTCAACACCTATTAATCAGCAGACGTCCTACATCAATCTCTCGACCTGGACAGGTAAAGGAATGTATTATGTTCAGATTTACGACGCCTCAAATACCCTGACAGAAAATAGAAAGATAGTGTTACAGTAAAAAAATTAATTTAACTTTAATTATAATATTTATCTTCGCAGTAATTTATACTGCAAAACTAATGGTACAGATGCCCAATTATATTCCAACCAACTATCTAGTAGGCTGTTGGTCGCATGCTGATAAAGCTAATGGTGAAAGTGTTAATAATTAAAAATTCAATTCATAACATATAGAACTTCCTGAACTTATACGGCAATATTGTCTGAAAGACATGTTTTTCGTCCTTCTAATCCCCACACCGCAAAAAAACCTATGATATTGTATTTTTCTATGAAAAAGCAATTTGCTAGAGTAAACAAGTTGTTAGCATGCTTTTCATTACTAATTATTTTTTTTAATGTCCGTGAGACTGCAGCGCAGTCAATATCAAATACTAAATATAAAGGTATAAATTCCGGAATTCATTTTTGTATAGGTTCTTCAGATACGGTTACTTTTGACACCACAGGTGTGTTTACTGGCACGGTTTTTAGAGTGGAGTTGTCAGATAGTGCTGGCGCATTTGGTACGCCGATAAATCTTGGCTCAGGGAGTAGTACTAAAATTGCCATAATCCTGCCGGCTTTACCATTATCAAATAATTATTCTATCCGTGTTGTACGAAATTCAACACCAGCCGTTATAGGCGATACTATAAAGTTCATCACTCTTACAAAACCTACACCCAGCTTTACATTCACCAATAACAATTCCTGCCCTCGCACTCCCATAAGTTTTACGAGTACGTCTTCGCCTTTTGCTGGATCAGGTCCTTTGACTTATGCTTGGAACTTAAATGCAGCTGCTACTCCATCTAGCAGTACTTTAGCAAATCCAGGTGGAGTCATTTATCCTCCTACTATTGGAAATGGATCAACAAACTATTCGGTTAAATTATTAGTGACAGATATATACGGATGTAAGGATAGTATATCTCAAAATATAACTGTGAGACATAAACCTAAAGCTAATTTGGTTATTGACCTGACTACAACTCCAAATTTTTCATCTGTAGGTCCGGACACGTTTACAAAATGTGGCGCTACTAGTCCATTTATCTTAACTGTTAACAATGATAGTTTAACATATACGAATTATTTGATTAAATGGGGAGATACCACCAGTAATTATGATACTTCAGTATCTCCGGCTAGTGTATCACATTCCTATAGTTTTATTGGGAAGCGAAATTTGACTCATGTCGTTACAAATAGCAATGGCTGCAAGGATACTCAAAATATTACTGTCTATATCGGATCTAATCCTTCCATATCTATGCCCGCTCCGGGGAATACGACACAAATATGTGCTCCTCAATCTTTTTCATTTAGTTTATCAGGATTTTCAGGCAATACTCCTGGAACTTCATATAGAATACAAAGCCAAGATAAAGGTACCGATACGATTTTTCAACATCCTCCCCCAAATGTTTTTAATAAAACATACTCTAATAATTCTTGCGGATTTACGGCCCCTTCTTACTCAAATTCATATTACCTTAGAATTACAGCATTCAATGCATGTGGTTCTTCTACTCAGACATTAGAACCCATTCAGATTTCTACAAAACCGAAAGCAAATTTTAGCATATCCCCTGACACAGCAGTTTGCGTAAACAATAATTTGACTTTTACCAATACCTCTATTCGAGGACGTAGCGTTCCTAATACCAATGCATGTGATACTTCTGGTATCATACGATGGGCAATAACGCCTTCTACTGGCCATACTGTAACTACAGGTGGTGTAGGAACCAACGTTATTACTGTTAGATTTAATACTCCGGGTACCTACCAAATAAGATTAATTCAATACTTTCCTTCATCAATATGTAGTAATGATACAATTATAAAAACCATTATAGTAAAGGATACAAGTCGTAAAGACAGTTTCCGAACGATTTGCCGTAACAAGCCAATCGTGTTTAATGGCCAGACTTTAAGTACTTCTGGTATCTATCGAGATACCTTCGTTAATTCGAGGGGTTGTGATAGCTTCCTTGTTCTTAACTTAACGGTCATAGATACAACTCGCAAAGATAGTTTCTTGACAATTTGCCGCTATCAGCCGATTGTCTTCAATGGTATAATCCGAAATACTTCGGGAGTCTATCGAGATACCTTTGTCAATGCCAGAGGTTGCGATAGCCTTCTCGTGCTTACCTTAACGGTGAATGATAGTTCTCGCAAAGACAGCTTCCGAACGATATGCCGCAATAGGCCGGTTGTCTTCAATGGTCTTACCCTCAATACAACGGGAGTCTATCGAGACACCTTCGTCAATGCCAGGGGTTGCGATAGCTTCTTGGTACTTACCTTAACGGTGATTGATACGACTCGCAAAGACAGTTTCCGAACGATATGCCGCAATAGGCCGGTTGTCTTCAATGGACAGACATTAAATACTTCTGGGATCTATAGAGATACCTTCGTTAATTCGAGAGGTTGCGACAGCTTCTTATATTTAATTTTGACAGTCA
>JAURJQ010000007.1 GCA_030832185.1 Chitinophagales bacterium
CCTAATGAAAGAATTCGCTTTATTTATTTTTTCGAATGAACTTAATCCTAATACCCTTGTAATCATGGTATCGTATTTCATCGTTATTTGAAAATTGTTATTATCGTTTCCTGGTACCTGATTAGTGGACACAAGAGAAGCAAGAACCGATGGTGTTGTTTGGTACCAGTTTCCTCTTAAATTATAACCTTGCAGGTCAGCCCACACCATGTAATTAAATGCCATATTTAAGGTAGCAGTAGTACACGCCGTGTCTCCAGCTCTTGACCTGAGTTCGTTTTTAATAGGTATATATTTATACGAAGGGTCCACAATGGCTGTTCGAGCCCTTTTAATATTAAAAGTAGAAAAGCCGTCCGTTTGAGAAAAGCCATTTAAACTAATAAGGCAGATTGTTAAAAGTAAAATTTTCTTCATTTGTATATGATTTTATTAAATGTAAAACGCAAATATATGGAAAAATGTATTAAAAAAAGAGAGATTTTATTTAAATTTTGTTGCAGTTTCTGCATCTAGGTTCGTATTCGTTCTTTTCGCCGAGTAAAATGGTGTTTTCATTATCTACTAACCTATGACTAAATAGAGCAGGTTCACCACAACGCATGCATACTGCGTGCACTTTCGCCACCTCATCCGCTATAGCCATAAGCGAAGGCATAACCCCAAATGGTCTACCAAGGTAGTCCATATCTAAACCAGCTATTACAATTCGTATACCTTTGGCTGCCAATTTATTACATACTTCTGGAAGATTTTTATCGAAAAATTGAGCCTCATCTATTCCTATAACGTCTTTACCCTCCCCCAATAATAAAATCGACTCCGAATTAGAAACCGCCAATGATGGTATTTTTTGATTGTTATGGGATACCACTTCGCTTTCACTATAACGGTTATCGAATATCGGCTTGAATATTTCTACTTGCTTTTTAGCTATGATGGCGCGATTCAATCTGCGAATTAGTTCTTCTGTTTTACCCGAAAACATAGAACCACAAATTACTTCTATTCTTCCATGAAAATTTCCGTTTCTTTGCACTAAAGGACTATTTTAGAGCAATATTACAATAAAATTATAAACTATGGCCAATAATTCTGAACTTTCTATAGATGATCTAATTAAACGAATTTACAAATCTTATATAGACATTAAGGTAGGTGAATTTAGAGAAATAGACAGAGATCTTCTATTAAGCGATATTGGGCTCTTATACACCAGTATTAAGGATTTATATCCTTCAAATAACCTACCCTTAATAGAATTAGATTTAGCCGCAGCCTCTAAAAAAGAAGAAATTGAAAACATGGATGAAGATACTACTACAGAGAGTATTGATATTCAACTAGAACAGAACTCGGAGCTAGAAGGCTCAGAATTGGAAAACAAAATGGAAAAAACGAAGGAAGAGTGTATAGCAAAGCATAGTGCAGAGCAGAAAGTAGTTGAACTAGACATCTCTGTGTGTGAGGATAATAGAGATTTGGAAGAATATATACAGGAAAAACCCATGTCTCTTTTGGACAAGAAATCGAATAACACGTCAAGCAGTATTTTAAAAGAATATAAATTCCAAGCCCCTGACACTAATGTAGAAGTTGTCAAAATTGATGCTACTATTCCTTCCGTAAAAATAGCAGAGACGGATCCCCGAAGAGTTAACGCCTCTAATACTGAGAATACTATAATTCAGGAAGAAATATTGGAACCAGAAAAGAAAAATGCCAATAACATTATAGATTTTCTTCACCATAATGAAAAAAAGGAAATAAAGGACATCTATAGCTTTCTTGACATTAATACGCGAATAGGCTTGGTTGAACTTTTTTTCAAGAGTAACTCATTAGAACTAACTGAATGTCTTGTTAAGTTAAATAAGTTAACTGACCGAGAAGAGTGTATTCAAGTTATTAATAAATTTGCAGCTATTTTTGGTGTAGAAGAAACTGAAGATATTTACAAACAGTTTGTAAACCTTATAGATCGTAAGCTACAATATAACACCTAGTTCTTGTGGGATAGATATCTCTCTGCTTCTAAGGCAGCCATGCACCCAGTACCTGCTGCCGTAACAGCTTGTCTGTAGTTTCTATCCATGACATCACCACATGCAAATACACCTTCCACATTGGTTTTTGTGGTTCCTGGAACTACCTTAACATAACCGTCTGCGTCCGTTTCTATATACTGTGAAAATATTTTAGACTGTGGCGTATGTCCAATGGCCACAAAAAATCCAGTTATAGGAATTTCTTGAGTGCTGCCATCTAGATTATTTTTAATTCTGACGGCTTCCACTACTTTTTCTCCCAGTATTTCATCTGTTTCCGTATTCCAATAAACTTTAATATTTGGGGTTCTTAATACTCTATCTTGCATAATTTTACTGGCACGCATCTCCCCTTTTCTTATAAACATATGGACTGTAGTGCACAGTTTAGATAAATATAGTGCCTCCTCGCAAGCACTATCTCCTGCTCCAACTATAGCCACTTCTTGACCCTTATAGAAAAAACCATCACATACCGCACAAGCCGATACACCACTGCCGTTCAATCTTTGCTCGGAAGGTATTCCCAACCATTTAGCGGTAGCACCTGTAGAAATAATGACTGTCTGTGCCGAAATAGATTCTCCCTTCTCGTTCTTACATATGTAAGGAGGCTTACCAGAAGAAAAATCAACTTCTATAATCAAACCTGGACGAATATCAGAATCAAATCGAGCAGCTTGGTCATAAAGTTCCTTCATCATCTCTGGGCCTTGAATACCATGTGGATAGCCTGGGAAATTCTCTACTTCATTGGTTGTCATTAATTGACCACCAGGCTCCATTCCTTGATACATCATAGGTTTTAAATTCGCTCTAGAAGCATAAATAGCTGCGGTATATCCCGCAGGACCCGATCCTATTATTAGACATTCTGTCTCTATCATATTTTCTTAATTTATTAAATTTGTAAAATCTAAAATGTGAACAATCATTGCACGAAATTAGTTCTATCTTAATTATTTTTACAATTAGTTTCAAACAAACATGTTGAAAAATTTTAAACCAGGTGATAAAGTCCGATGGGTAGATCAACCCTGGTCGGGTATTGTGCAAGAAATTAGTGGTGCCCGCGCCCATGTATTACTTAGTGATGGATTCACTGAGTGGGCTCCATTATGTCAATTAATACCTAAGAATGACTTGGATATATCATTTGAAGAAGCCCCTAACCAAGAAAAAAACGAAACTAGGCATATAGAAGTTCGTCCAATTAGATCAGAGGAAATAGACTTACATATAGAAAATTTATTCGTCCATTGGAAATCTATTCCTACACCCACTATTTTAGAAAGACAGATTCAAGCCTTCAATGAAGAATTTCAAGCCTGCCTTCGTAAAAAAATAGACGAACTCATCGTAATACATGGCAAGGGCAGTGGTGTGCTGAAACGAAATATCCAAGAAATACTGAGTAGCCGATCCAATATCTCCATAGAAGAAATGAATCATGGCAAATATAAACAAGCCGCTATCAAGATATTTTTTCACAGACATCTTTGATTTCATCTACTTTTGGTTTTCGAATTTATTTATTTAATCTGACTCAAAGGCTAACCGTAAAATGAAGAAAAACCTTCCACTGATTATCATTGTTCTTCTATTAGTTTCAATTTTAGTATTTTTAAAATACAGTAAGTCTAAATCAAATTTTGAAAACATAGAATTTCATATTCAAGATATTGACCAAATTGGCAGCATTACAATCTCAGATAAGCATGGAAACCAATCTATTCTTAGTAAAAAGGATAAAAAATGGGTAGTAAATGATAGCTTTTATGTCGAACACGAAAAAATGCTTATCCTTCTCAATACCATTAATAAATTACAAATAGAGATGCCTGTCGGAGATTCAATGCGTAAAATGGCGATAGATGATCTTAGAAATCTGGCCAAAGAAGTAGTCATAAAAGACAAAAATGGAGACGAACTTAAAACCTATTTTATAGGAAGTAGCGTAGGAGCAGGCAATTTCATGATATTAAGTCAAGGTGGCAGTGTATCTTACAATCCATACATAGTTAAATTGCCAGGGATAAAAGAAATTGATTTAAAACATCGTTTTGCTGCTCAGCCCGAAGCATGGTATTCGACGGAGGTATTCTCTACCTCGATAGATCGCATTAAATCCATCGTCGTCAATTTTCATGAAAAACCTCATTTTTCATTTCGCCTTACCAAAGACGAGGATCTCATCAAAATAGACCCTTTTCTGGATTCTATTAAAATAGATAAACCACTCAATAAGGAACATGTCATTCAATTTCTTTTAGAATTTGAGACTAAAAACTTTGAAAGTCGCCTCAAAAATGACAGCGCTATTCAGTATATAAGAGCAAATAAACCAGTATTTACTATAGAGCTGGAAGATGTACTCAACGAAAAAAGATTTATTAAGCTCTATAAAATTCCGGGAGAATTCCAGGGACAAGATTTAACAAATGGCATCCTGGATGCTACTGGTAAAAAAATGCCATTTAATATAGAAAAGTACTGGGCTTACGCATCCTATACTAAAAACTATGCTATAGCACAGCACTATGTGTTTGGACCAGTATTATTACCCTATAGCTACTTTTTTGAGAAAAAAGAATAGTCAAATAATCTCACCTTCCATATACAATAAAGGACTCAACTTCATGAGTCTAACTTTTGCTATTTTTCCTACCATATAATCTTTGTAAGGGATTCTTACTCTTATGTAGTTTGAAGTATAGCCATTCATAAATCCATTGTCATTTTCATGTTCGAAGAGCACCTCGTGCGTTTCACCGATATGTGTTTGATAAAAAGCCCTCTTTAGTTTATCTGAAAGAATACGTAACTTTTTATTGCGTTCACGTCTTTTTTCTATAGGTATACTATTCTCAAATTTGACGGCTCTAGTATTGGCTCTCTCAGAATATGTAAATACATGCAAGTACGATACTGGCAATTTATTTATAAAATTAAAACTCTCATAAAAATAGGCATCCGTTTCTTCGGGATATCCGACAATGACATCGACACCAATGCAAACTTGAGGAATTTTTTCTTTGATATAGTTAATCTTAGCTTGATAAAAATCGCTGTCATATTTGCGCTGCATGCTGGCTAGCATAGTATTGGAACCACTCTGCAGTGGTATATGAAAATGAGGCATAAATACATCACTCTTCGCTACTAAGTCTATGATTTCCTTGGTGAGAAGATTGGGCTCTATAGAAGACACTCGAACACGAAGCCCAGTGTTTCTATATATGCTATCTATTTCATTCACCAGATCATAAAAGGATTCATCGCTGCGTTTCTTGCCATCACTCGTTTTTCCAAAATCTCCTGTATTGACACCAGTCAGAACAATTTCTCTAACACCTGTCTGCACTGCTTGTTGGAAAGTTTCCATGGTTTTCACTATCGACTGGCTGCGACTGCGGCCTCTGGCCAGAGGTATAGTACAAAAGGTGCAAAAATAATCACAGCCATCCTGCACTTTTAGAAAGGTGCGCGTTCTATCACCGCTAGAGAAGGAAGGCACAAATTCATTAATTTCTTTTATATCATCTGCTTTGACTATGGTAGAGCCAGTCTCTAATTGCTGAATATGGTCAAGAAGATTAAATTTTTCTGTAGCTCCTAACACCATATCAACCCCATCTATTTCAGCTATCTCTTTTGGTTTTAGCTGCGCATAGCATCCTATAATAATCACATTGGAGTCTGGCGCCGTACGTTTAATTTTACGGACAATGTATCGACATTCTTTATCTGCATTTTCTGTGACCGAGCAGGTATTAATCACATAGACGTCTGCTTGCTCATCCATATCTACTCGCTGATAGCCTGCATCTATAGCCTGATTCGCCAGACTAGACGTTTCAGAAAAATTAAGTTTACAACCTAGGGTATGAAAGGCAATTTTTTGTCGCGTACTCATTTATCTAAATTCCCTATACTCTATATGATAACCCTCTAGATGATAGCTTGATTTTAACTGGACATCCTGCACCTTAGGCGACTTATTTCCTGAATAGTATATAATAATTTCCTTTGTCCATTTATCTACGACAAAATTATGTACTGTAAATGACTGAGAAGTCAGCTCATTTTGAATATAATTTTCGAGATTATATCTAGTGGTGGCCCTAGTAAGCTCCGCAGAGCTATAATACAAACCAAATAAAAAGCATACTAAAGTTGTCACAAAATAAATCCACTTAAATCGATTGTTTTTAATACCAATCCTAGAAACTCTAGATAAATATAGAAGGGAAGATAATCCCATAAAAAGAAGTAAAAACAGAAGCTTATATCGAATTACTATATCAAAAATTGAATCGTAATCTTTTTTTAATAACATAACTGAAGAAACTACTATTAGAACAGGCCACTTGACAAGAAATTTCAATATCCAAATAATCATAGATATACGGTGACTGTTAAATAGAAATATAGCAATCGTTATGATAAAAACAGCAATATAAGTGGCTATATCTACCTCAGACCATGATAAAATTGCTTGGTTGCGAAATGAAAATGGCGTTATATAAAAGTAAAATATCCCTATGAAGAAGGTCACAACTCCTCCTATGAAAATCTTGACCAAGGCAGAAACCACCATGTCACTATTTCGCTTATAAACACCTATAGTGAACTGAAGAAAGGAAAAAATAAATGGACTAATCAATAATCCAGCGTATACAATAAGTGGTTTATCAAAGTTAAGACCCAGACATACCAGAATAGCACTGAGCACTACCATAAGCAGAATGACAGATTTCTTCTCCTGAGATTCAGAATAGTAATTAATCAGATCATCTAGATTGGTCATGATAACTAGCTTGGTCTCATCTAAATAATTCTTTATAAAACTAGTCATATATTGGAATTGATAAATGCAAAATTAAACGATATTAATTGAACATAAAGATTTACTGAAATCATGGCTTTACGTAGGTAATGAATTTGGTTTCAAAAAACTCTTCTTTAAAATAGTCTGATAGTGGTTTAGTCTTTATTTTTCGCTTACACTCTTTGATCTCTTCGGTCAAATCTCCTCCTTTTAGGGCTATTAACCCATTGTCTAGATCATTAAATGATATAGGATGAATCTTGCCTCTCGACCATCTCAATAAATCTGCCATAGGCGCCACTGCTCTCGTAATAATAAAATCGAACTGCAATGAAATAGCCTCTGCCCTACCCCAATGTGTTTTGACATTTTTCAAATCTAAAGCTTCTACAACACCGTCAATGACTTTCAATTTTTTCTGAATAGAATCAACTGCTAGAAATTTGGTTTCTGGAAATATAATGGCCAAGGGAATTGTAGGAAAGCCACCTCCAGTGCCGAGATCCATAATTAAGGTGCCTTTTTTAAACTGAACAAACTTAGCTATGGATAAAGAGTGCAAAACATGGTGTATGTAGAAATTGTCAAAATCTTTCCTTGAGACTACATTTATTTTATCATTCCATTCTTTATAAATGTTATAAAGCTGTTGAAAAGCTAGTCTCTGCTGTGGATTCAACTGAGGAAAGTAAGTAAAGACAGTCTCAAGCATATATTTTAAGCTATTTTTTAATTTTAGGTTTGAAGAACGACAAAAGTAGCTATCTTTGCCGAAACTTTAAATAAAATAGAAAATGTCAACAACAAACATTGCGGAAAAAGTAACCCAAATTATTGTAGATAAATTAGGCTGTGATGAGGCACAAGTAAAGCCAGAAGCTAGTTTTACCACTGACTTAGGTGCAGATAGTTTGGATATTGTAGAATTGGTTATGGAGTTTGAAAATCAGTTTGAAATGTCTATTCCAGATGATAAGGCTGAACAAATTCAGACTGTAGGCGATGCAATTAGCTTTATAGAACAAGCTCATAAAGCTTAATTAATAGCTAAATAAATTTAAAAACTGAAAAGTATGCGAAGAGTTGTCATTACAGGCCTTGGAGCTGTGACACCTCTTGGTAATGATGTTGGCACCTTTTGGAATGCTTTATTGGCAGGCACTTCAGGTGCCAATTTAATTACCAAATTTGACACAACTTTATTTAAGACAAAGTTTGCCTGTGAGTTAAAGAATTTTGACCCACTTACTTATATTGAGAAGAAGGAAGTTTCTCGTTTAGATCCATCTGCTATTTATGCTATTGCTGCAGGAACTCAAGCAGTAGAGGATAGTGGTATTCTCTCCAGCTTTAATCCAGATAGAGTAGGTGTATTGTGGTCTTCTGGTATAGGAGGTATTTTAACTTTCCAACAAGAGATAACTAATTTCGCTACGGGTAATGGTACGCCAAGATTCAATCCATTCTTTATTCCAAAGATGATACCTGATATTAGTGCAGGGCATATCTCCATGAAGTATGGTTTCAGGGGTCCAAACTTTGCTCCAGTTGCGGCTTGCGCATCTTCTACAATAGCTATAGCAGATGCATTTATGTATATTAAATATGGTCGAATAGATGCTTGTGTAGCAGGAGGTTCTGAAGCTGCCATAACAGAAGGAGGTATTGGTGGATTTAATGCCATGAAAGCTCTCAGTGAACGAAATGATGATTATTTGACCGCTTCTAGACCGTTTGATGCCACAAGAGATGGCTTCGTGATGGGAGAAGGAGGTTGCGGACTTATATTGGAAGAACTAGAGCATGCGCTTAAAAGAGGCGCTAAAATATACTGTGAAATTGTGGGTGCAGGTCTTACGGCAGATGCTCATCACTTGACAGCACCTCACCCTGAAGGATTAGGTGCATACAATGTAATGAAAAATGCAATAGAAGAAGCAGGACTAAGTGTCAATCAGATAGAGTATGTCAATGTGCATGGAACTTCTACGCCACTTGGAGATATAGCTGAATTGAAAGCAATTAAACAACTATTCGGTGATGCTGCTTACAATTTGAATATTAGCTCGACGAAATCTCAAACAGGTCACTTGCTTGGTGCTGCAGGAGCTATTGAAGCTATAGCATGTATTAAATCTGTTCAGGAGGATATCATACCACCTACGATTAATTTCACCACACCGGATGAAAATATAGATCAGAAACTGAATCTAACATTGAATAAAGTAGAAAAGCGAATTGTTAATGCAGCATTAAGCAACACCTTCGGTTTCGGAGGTCACAATGCCTCTGCTGTATTTAAAAAATATACAGGTTAGAACTATTTTACTAATCAGAAAGATGTTTTGACTAAATAAATCCTCCTTTAGGCCTTAATGGCAATACTGCCCACAAAATAAACAAACCTATTGTCCCGATCTGAAAAGGTCGGGTTTTTTATTTATTTTTTCTCTCCAGCGCTGCTTCCACTAATCCTATAAATAATGGATGTGGATTTTCAGGCGTACTTTTGAGCTCAGGATGATACTGTACCCCGATGAAGAAAGGATGATTCTCTAATTCCACGATTTCGACGAGTCCAGTATCCGGATTTTTACCGGAGCTCTTTAAACCGAATTGATTAATAGTCTCTAAATAGTCATTATTAAACTCATATCTATGTCTATGACGTTCATGAATCGTATTGGTCTTATACAGTTTGTAGGCTAGGGATTTTTTATCTTTGATAGAACACTCATATGAACCCAAACGCATAGTTCCGCCCATGGATATTCTCGTCTTTTGAGACTCCATAATATCTATGACTGGATATTTCGTATTCTTATTTATTTCGATAGAGTGGGCATCTTTCATATTCAATACATTCCGCGCAAACTCGACCACGCACATTTGCATACCTAAGCAAATACCAAAAAACGGAATATTATTCTCACGTACATAGCGGATAGTTTCTATTTTTCCTGTGATAGCCCGCTCTCCAAAACCTGGAGCAACTAATACACCGTGAAACTTCCCAAGAATTTCTTTGACATTTTCTGCAGTTACTGATTTGGAGTGGATCGGTACTACATTAACCTTGGTAGATTTAGCTGCTCCAGCATGAATGAAAGATTCATAAATACTTTTATATGCATCTTGTAGCTCAATATACTTGCCTACTAATGCTATATTGACTTCTTGTTTTGGGTGCTTTAACTTATCCAAAAACTTTTTCCATTTCTCGAGTTTCGGCTCTTTTTTGGATTTCATTTTTAGCTTTTTCAGTACTACTTTATCAATATTCTCTCGTTGAAGTTCTATAGGCACATCATAAATCGTTTCTTTATCTATCGCTTGTATCACGGCGGATTCTTCCACATTACAGAAAAGAGCCAATTTTTTTCTAATTTCTTTACTCAATTCATGTTCTGTACGACAAATCAATATATCTGGTTGAATACCTGATTCGAGCAGCATTTTAACTGAATGCTGTGTGGGCTTAGTCTTTAATTCTTTAGCAGCACTTAGATAGGGAATTAGTGTTAGATGACATACAATAGCATTCTCTTTACCCATTTCCCAGATAAACTGTCTTACAGCTTCGATATAGGGCAGTGATTCGATATCGCCGACCGTACCACCTAGTTCTGTCAAAATAAAATCTCTTTTTTTCTCTTTATTTGGAGCTGAGAATCTGCGCTTAATTTCATCCGTGATATGAGGAATGACTTGAACTGTCTTACCAAGAAAATCTCCTTTGCGCTCTCTGTCTAGCACCGTCTGATACACTCGCCCTGTCGTTACATTATTGGCTTGGGAAGTAGGGGTATTGAGGAAACGCTCGTAGTGACCTAAATCTAAATCAGTTTCAGCTCCATCTTCGGTCACATAGCACTCTCCGTGTTCATATGGATTAAGTGTACCGGGGTCAATATTTAGATAGGGATCGAACTTTTGAATAGTCACTTCAAAACCATGCTCTTGAAGAATTTTAGCTAATGAGGCTGCAAAAATTCCTTTTCCCAACGAGGAGGTCACGCCTCCTGTGACGAATATATATTTGGTCATTTCCGTATATGTGCTTAGTGAATACGGATGACAAAACTAGTTGAATTTTCTTAATTGGGTTTTATTTCATTCATAGGACGATTCTATTTCAAAAAAACTAGAATTAAAATTTTTCATCTAAATTTGCCCTAAAGGCACATAAAAAAATAACAACATGAGTAAATTTCTCTCCTTTCTTGCATTATTTTTATTCGGTTTGATTTCTTGTAAAAAAGACGAACCGGCACCTGACCTAAGTTATCTTTGTAACAAAGGGGGGATTTGGCTAGTAGACAAGAAGGATAGCTTCAATCCTCAAGAAAGCTTAGATACATTTCTTTTCAATCAGGGCGGAGGTTACCATCGCTTTGTATTCACCAATTCAGGTGTCAATAGATTGCAGGTAGATGTATTGACCAAGCCTGATTCTGGTAAGATTATGACTTACAAAAAACTATTTGTTCGAGAAATATCGGGTAGTTATATATCGGAAAGTTATGTATATAATAATGATAAGGACTCTATGCTCACCATTGAAAATAAAGGAGATCATTACCTAGTGAGCATAAAGCCGGTAAAAGCAAATATAGGCAGTAAGAAAACTATAGAGCTGCGCGCCTGCAATCTAAAGATGAATGATATAACACCATAATTATTACTCAAGCTATAAATGGCTGTTTCATTTAATATAAGACCTAGTTATAAAATAGATATATGCATGCTAATCAGCATAATTAGTCTTCTAGCAATATACAATTTAGGTTGTCATCACAAAGAATCACAATTAAAAAACATGAAAGAAATCATCAATACGAAAAATGCACCAGCAGCCATTGGACCATATAGTCAAGCAGTATGGGCAGGAGATTTATTATATACGAGCGGCCAAGTAGCGCTGATTCCAGAAACAGGAGAAATGGACAATCAAAGCCTTGAAACAGAAACCCACCGAGTGATGAAAAATTTAACAGCTTTATTAGCCGAAGCTGGTTTAGGATTCGAACATGTTATTAAGGTAAGTATATTCATTAAAGACATGAATGATTTTGCTAAAATCAATGAAATCTATGCATCTTATCTTCAAGAGCCATATCCAGCCAGAGAGACGGTAGAAGTCGCTCGCCTGCCAAAAGATGCCCGAATTGAAATAAGTGTAATAGCTAAAAGATAATAATGCTATACCGTATTATTTTTATACTTATTCGATGGTATGCCGAAAGTGAAGAGATTCCTGAATTTCGCTTCGCTTTATCAGGGAAGACGTTTTCTCTGAAGTCATTTTTTTCTCTTTGATTCAACTTTCAACTTTTAACTAAATAAATGTTCCAATTTAGTGACATCATAGGTCAAGAAGAGGTCAAGTCCTCTCTTATAATCCAAGCACATAGTGGCAAACTGCACCATGCCCACCTTTTTCTAGGCAAAATGGGCTATGGCACGTTTCAACTAGCTATGGCTTTTGTGAAATACATCTACTGTAAAGATAAGCAAGTAGCCGATAGTTGCGACCAATGCGCTAATTGCATTAAAATAACGAAGATGGAACATATTGACATTCATTTCACCATTCCCAGTTTCAAAAAAGAAGCTCTCAGTAAAACGCTCATGCCAGAGTTTAGAAATCTGATCGAACAAACGGAAGCTAGATTTGATCTAAAAGATTGGCATGATTACAACAATGAAAAAAATGCTAAAATAAGAAGTGCGGAATGCGATGTAATTCTTCATGACATGGGTCTTTCCTCCTATGAAAATGGTTATAAAACGCAAATCATATGGATGGCAGAAAGCCTAGAGAAAGAGTCGAATAAAATATTGAAAATATTAGAGGAGCCTAATCCGAAGACTCTTTTTGTCCTGATAGCAGAATCATCGGTTGACCTTCTGCCTACAATTTTATCTAGATGCAATATACACAAGATTCTGCCTTTGAAATCCGACACGCTGAAGCACTATTTGGAGAAAGATAGTGAGGGGAAATCCCGAGAAATGCTCCTGCGTTCGGTTCACTTTTCAGAGGGCGATATATTGGAGGCTAAGCGTTATCTAGCAGATGAGGATAGCGAGTTTCCGCTTGAAGCTAATTTGTTAAATTTTCTTAGAGGCTTGATTAGCTTTCATGAGCGTAAATTTGACAATATCAATAAGGCTATTCTCCAGGCAGAGGCACTCGCTAGCCAATCGAGGCCAAATCAGAAGAAGTTTTTAGATTATTTTCAATACTTTTTGAGACAGCTGGTCTTGATAAAAATCACTCAGACATGTCAACTCAATGAGAACTTATTCAAAGCAGCTAACCATTTCGCTAACATACTAGATACAGACCAGATAGAGGTTTGGAGTCAGCTCGTGGATAAATACCACTATGCCATAGAAGGAAATGCAAATGTAAAAATAAGTTTCGTATCTTTGGCCATTGAATCGGGAAAAATTCAAGATAGAGAAGAATTTGAAAAATTTATAAGTAGTTAAGATATATGGGATGTTCAAGTGGAGGCTGCAGTTCAGGAGGTTGTAGCACAGGAAGTTGCAATAAAAAAAATGTTTTTGATTGGTTTTCCAATATACAATATGCCTCTGGCATAGATGAGTATAATGTCGTAGAGGTTTCCTTTAAAGGAGGATCTAGAAAGGATTATTATATCAATGATAGAAGAATAGACCTCGTCAAAGGAGACTATATATGCGTAGAAGGCAGTGGAGGCTATGATATAGGTCAGGTATCCTTGAAAGGAGAATTGGTCAAGCTGCAACTCAAAAAGAATAAAATAGATACGACAAAAGAACCTTTGCTCAAAATACTCCGAAAGGCTAATGAGAAAGAGCTGGCTACTATGGAAATTTTTCGTAATAAGGAAATGGAGGCTATGATAAAAGCTAGACTCATAGCTCGGCAGCTCAACCTTGAAATGAAAATAAGCGAAGTAGAATATCAAGCCGATGGAAAAAAAGCCATCTTCTACTTCATAGCCGATGAGCGCGTTGATTTTAGAGAACTGATCAAACGCTATGTAAGTGAATATAAAATCAAGATAGAACTAAAGCATATAGGAGCTAGACAAGAAGCAGCTCGAATAGGTGGCATGGGCAGCTGTGGTCGAGAGTTATGCTGCAGTACTTGGCTCAATGAATTTCCGTCTGTAACTACGGGTGCTGCTCGATATCAAAACATCTCTATCAATATTGAAAAGCTTTCAGGTCAATGTGGAAGACTAAAATGTTGTCTAAACTACGAATTGGCTCAATATGTAGAAGCTACCAAAGAATTTCCGTCGAATATCCATGAAATTCAAACAGAGGAAGGTGTGGCAGTCATTCGAAAAACAGAGATCCTGAAGAGACAGGTTATTTTTACCTATAAAAACGATCCTGCAAGCGACTATTACAAGCTTAGTCTGAATGATGTGAAACTAATAGTAGAGATGAATAAGAAGGGCGAAAAACCTCAGAGTTTATCTACGATGGCTATCAAAGAAAAAGAGGATGAAAAGGTGAAGAAAGATGAGGATTTAGTAGGACAAATCCAGCTAAAAACACTAGAAAAGAAGAAGCATAGTCAGCGAAAAAAGAATAATAACAATAATAATACAAATACTAAAAGACCGATAGCTCAGAATAACCGAGAGCAAAATCCTCAGACGCCCCCAACTGCTCCGCATAATACAGGTCATCCGCAGCAACCAAACCAGCCTAAACCAAAAAAGAAAAAACCATTCAGAAAACCCCCACCAAAACCCTAATTAGTGATTCGCTTATCTTTCTTATTAATAATGGTTTCATTATGTTCAGCTTGTCAAACGGATGTGGTATATGAAAAGTCAATCCCAGTAAGTGCTTATGGCTGGAAAATGGCAGATACTCTAAAGTATAATATAGAAATAGAAGACTCTACTCAGCGCTATGATCTCTCGCTTTCGGTCAGACACAGAGATATCTACGACTATACGAATCTATATGTAAAAGTGATCACACAACTGCCGAATGGCGAAATTAAATCTGAGGTAGTATCTCTACCCCTCTGCGATGAAGGTGGTAAATGGCTCGGAAAATGTGCTGGAGATATTTGTTTTTCAAGAATCCTCCTTATGAAAAGAACCTATTTCCCTATTAAGGGCACCTATAATTTCTCTGTCATTCATGAAATGAGACAAGAAAAGTTGAAAAACTTATTAGATTTAGGATTCCGTATAGAAAAATCAGCTAAAATAGTTTATTCAGATGAAGAAGAATAGTCTCTTTGTAATTTCCGCACTATCTGTTCTATGTCTTGCCTCTTGTCAGGATTATTCTCAGCCGATTCGCATAGACAACAAGAATTTCGAAGTCACCTTACCAGGGTTTGTAAAAGAAGAAGACCTGGCCGAGGATGCTGTGTTAGAATATGCTAATAGATTTAGAAATTTCTATATTGTCGTGTTTCAACTAAAAGATTCTAGTACTAAAGATAGTCTATGGATGAAGGCCACGCAGCGCATTACTAAAACACTGATAGAGCATAAAATAGATACCATACACCGAGGATCTGACCAGATTATTACGACTATCAAAGGTAAATTTAAAGATGAAAAAGAACCTATCTTTTATACTCAGAAGCTAATCTATCGGCAGGGAAACAGGCTTCTGATAACGGTATGGACCCGTGGTCAGGAGAGATATAAAAAATATGAAACAGAGATAGAAAGTATCATAAGTTCATTTAAACCAAAGTTGTGAAACTAGAGGATGATAAGATAGTCATCATGTGCAAAGACCCTGGTCAGATGGAGCTGGGCATTCGTCATCTCATAGTGCAGTATAAGGAAAAACTCTACTGGCAGATAAAGCGAATAGTAGAGCACCATGATGATGCCGAAGAGGTCCTGCAAAATGTCTGGATAAAAATATGGCAAAACATAGGTGGTTTCAAAGGTGAAAGTGCCTTATCTACTTGGATATACAGAATTACATATAACGAGTCTATCTCCTATATCCAAGGTAGGAAAAAACAAAAGCTAGCGGACTGGGAGACCTCAGAGCCCACAGTTGAATCTCAGTCTGAGGATAAAATGTTCTCTCATGAGCTTTATGACAAAGAAGAGGTTTTGAAAAAAATAGAACTAGCTGTAGAAAAACTACCACATAAGCAGAAGTTGATTTTTCATTACCGCTATAACGAGGAATTGCCTTATAATCAGATAGCTGAAATTACTGGTACTTCGGAAGGCGCATTGAAAGCATCTTTTCACCATGCTGTCAAAAAAATAGAAGAATTTATTAAAAAGAATTAAACTAGAGCGATAGAATTTCATCTAAAGAATATACGTGAAATTTAACAGTAAAAATAAATAAGTAAGAATTTATAAAGAGATGAACGAGGAATTAAAGAGAGAGTTACAACAATTACTACCTCCATTGGCGGAGTTGGATAAGCATTTTTTTGCTCAAAGCAAGGATGTGCCAGAAAATTTTTTCAGAGGAATGGAAGATAAGTTTATCGCCCAGATACGAGAAAAATCAACACCTAGAGAAGCACAACAATTTTCAATTTTTAGCGGTAAAAAATTCTCCTATTCTTTAGCAGCGGTTTCTGCCTTTGCTATTCTAGGACTGGGCATATTCACCATAGTGCGGTCAGAAGATGGAAGCCAACTAAGTCAAAACGAGGTTAAATCCTTTCTAGAAGAAGATGGAGACTTTTTAGCAGTAGATAATACCGCATTTATAAATCCAAGTCCTGAACTAGAAAAAATCAGCGACGAAGAAATTAAAAATTATTTGTGTGAGGTAGAGGGTATGGATTGTACCCAAGTCAACTAAGAAATGCACTATTTTTATAAATTAAAAACTATTTTTGAACAAACAAATTGTATTAACATGAACAAATTAATTCTTATACTAAGTTTAATATTTTGTGGAATCAACATACACGCTCAGGATGACAATAAAATAGCAGGAATACGAAAGGAATATCTCACGAAAGAGCTGGCTCTTACTCCCACGGAGTCAGATGCCTTTTTCCCAGTCTATAATGAATATATTCAGAAAAAAAGAGAAACAAGAAGATCCCTGCGCTCTGAAAAAACGAGTTCAGACAACTCCGTAAATAAAATAATCGATTTAGAACAAAACCTGGTAGACCTTCAGCGTGAATATCTAGAGAAATTTAGAAAGATACTTCCTGAGAAAAAAATTGTTCAACTTCTAGAAGCTGAAAAGAAATTTAAGACCATGATGATCCAGCGACTGAAAGACTAAGCGCGAGTCAATGTCAATATAGCTATTTCTGGTCGTATTCCCACCCTACCCGGATAACCTATAAATCCAAATCCACGATTGACATACAAATGTTGGTCAGACTCTGTGTAGAGACCCGCCCACTGCTTGTAAAACCACTGCACAGGCGAAAATCTAAACCATTTATTCTCTACCCCGAATTGCATACCATGCGTGTGCCCGCTGAGCGTGAGTTGCACATCGGGTGTCAGTTCTCGCACCTCGGCATCCCAGTGACTAGGATCGTGAGAGAGTAAAATTTTGATAGGTATATTTTCTATACCACGGTAGGCCTTTTTCAGGTCTCCCTGTCTGGTAAAATGCATTTTCGCTCCCCAATTTTCTACCCCTATAAGAGCCAATTTTTCATCCCCAATCTCTATCACTCGATGTTCATTACAGAGAATATCCCAGTTCGTATCTCTGTGATATTTCTTTATCATAGAGAAATTTTCTTCCTTATCTTGAGGACTTGGCCACTGAATATAATCGCCATAGTCATGATTTCCTAAAATAGAAAATTGCCCGTATTTGGCCTTTATATGCTTAAATACGTCTAAAAATGGAGTGAATTCAGATGCTTTGTTATTGACCAAATCTCCCGTAAAGACGAAGATGTCAGGGTTGATTGCATTGACTTTCTCTACGGCTAATTTAAGTGGCTCTAGATCCGAGAAACTCCCTGCATGAATATCCGATAATTGCACTATTTTAAGACCTTCTAAGGCCACAGGAAGATTCTTGATAGGAATATCCACTCGCCAAAACTGATAATCATGAGCTGTTTTCACCATTCCATTGATAAAAGCCAAAAAAGGGAGTCCAGCTAGTCCTAGGAATATAGAATCTAAAAACTGCCTTCTACTAGTGTAAAGTTCATTCGTTGGTTTGATAAGATAATTATAAATGACACTGATGAGTCTAGATATGTCCTCTAAAAAAAGAAATAAAACTAGAAAAAGTTTAGAGACAAAAATACCCATAAAAGCACCCGTCATAAATCGAGTGACTGAAGTACTATTTTCTCTGAAATTAAAAATGATGGCTAGTATGAAATAAATAAGCACAAAAGCAGTAAAACTCCAGTATAAAACAAAGGCTACGTTCCTAGCTTTGATATTAGAGTTTTGAAACGCCGACCGCACTGCAGTGAAACCGTAGTAGTCCATTGCAAGAGTTAATGCTAATATTATCCAAGGAATTAAACTTCTAGTCATTAAATTTGTATATCTTAAAAATTAATTATGTTAAAACTCACTACGAGAACACGCATCTATATTCTTTGGTTTCAAATTTTACCATTATTAGCATTCAGCCAATTGATGAAGGAGAAATCTAGTTATACTAGATATGATAGTCTATTAGGCACTATTAGTCCTATGCGAGCCTATGATGTGACTCATTATAAACTCAATCTCGAAATAGATTTAGATAAAAAGAAAATACAAGGTGCATCCCATATGGAGTTTATCAGTCTAGATAAAATGGATAGCCTTCAGCTAGACCTTTTCGAAAATTATCAAATTCAGGAATTAACTATCAACGGCATAAAATGCAAATATAAACGTGATAAAAACCATATATTCATAGCTACAAAAGGGGTCATAACTGGGAGTAAGGACTATATTCTCAAAGTAAAATACCAAGGGACGCCTCCAGAAGCTAAAAAGGCACCATGGGACGGAGGATTTGTATGGAAAAAAGATAGCCTGAATAGACACTGGGTAGGTGTAGCCTGCGAAGGACTAGGAGCTTCTAGCTGGTGGCCATGTAAGGATCACTGGTCTGACGAACCAGATAGAGGGGTCGAAGTCAATCTAATAGTACCCGATCCGTATAAAGCAATATCTAATGGTCGTTTAATATCACAACAAAAACTAGCTAATGGCAAATCGGAATGGCGCTGGAAGGTAACTCACCCAATCAATCTTTACAATGTGACACTCAATATAGCCCATTACAAAAGTATTAATCAATCCTATACATCTAAAGTCAATGGAAACAGCCTCAATATGGCTTTCTGGGTGCTGGATTACAATCTAGAAAAAGCCAAAAAACATTTCCAGCAAGTAGGCCCAATGATGGATTGCTATGAGAATAAACTAGGGCTCTATCCATTCTATGAAGATGGCTATCAGCTCGTAGAGACCCCCTACCTAGGTATGGAGCACCAAAGCTGTGTAGCCTATGGAAATAAATATTTCGGTGGCTACCTAGGCGATAAAAATTATACAGGAGGTCATGATTTTGATTATATCATCATACACGAAACAGGGCATGAATGGTTTGGAAATAATATCACAGCAGAGGATAATGCTGATATGTGGATACACGAAGGCTTGACTACCTATGCCGAGAGTATATATGCTGAGTGCATCTATGGGGCTGGAGCTGGAGATGCCTATATCAATAAAATGAAGCGAAGGGTAAGAAATAAAAAACCAATACAGGGAGACTATGGTGTAGCCAAAGAAGGTGACGGAGATATGTATGCTAAAGGAGCTCTATTTTTTCATACACTGCGCTACCAGATCAATAATGAAAAATTGTGGAATTTTATTTTAAAAGATATAGGAAAGACTTTCGGCAAGCGCACCACAAATTATGATGAAATTCTTCAATATTTCAATAAGACCACTCAAAGAAGGTTTGATGCACTTTTCAGCGCCTATATTCAGTATGCCGAACTTCCTAAAATCAGTAAAAATGAGACTGAAGAAAACGGCATCAAAACCATTAAACTTACATTAGATCACTCTCAGACAGACCTTAGTTTACGCATATTTTATACTGTAGACGGAAAAGAAACCATGTTACAACTGGAAAATACCAAGCCACTAATCTTAAAAATGCCGGCTAATGCAAAATTTGAACTCAATGAGAATAAAGGTTATTTTGAAGTGAAGTAAATTTAATATAAATACTTGTAAATCTTCATGATACATACCCTGGCTCTAAACCCAAAATCAGCATTAAAAACACTGATTCGTATTCCCGCACGTGCGGGATTGTATTTCAATCTTTTAGAAATATTGAAACAAAATCTATCACGGGGTTAAACCCACTTAACGCCTCAGTCTTCTCCGTCGTCAAAGCCTAATGCGTAATGTGGGATAAATAAATTTTTTGATTAACTTTGCAGTCCAAAAACGTGTGATATGGAATTTGAACTTCAAGAAGGCAGTGGTAAAGCCAAGTGGTGGCAACGTCTGAAAAAAAATATTAATACCGAAACGACTGAAAAACTAGAAACACCTGATGGTGTGTGGTATAGCTGTAAAAAGTGTAGATCCACCATTGCGTTTAAAGAATATGAGCAGAACTTTTGGTGCTGCACCAAGTGTGGAGCTACGGGAAGAATAGGTTCAGAGAGCTATTTCGCCATTTTATTTGACAATAATGAAGTGGAGGTACTATTTGAAAATATTGTGGCTTCTGATAAATTAGAATTTGTAGATGAAAAACCCTATCCCGATAGAATACGTTCTGCCAATAAGTCGACAGGACTAACCGAAGCGATTCGAGTAGGTAAAGGGCAGATCGGTGGCATAAGTACGGTCATAGCGTGTATGGACTTCGCCTATATTGGTGGCTCTATGGGCTCTGTAGTCGGTGAGCGAATAGCTAGGGGGATAGACAAGGCCATAGAAACGCAATCCGCATTTATTATCATCTCTAAATCTGGTGGTGCCCGTATGATGGAGAGTGCGTTCTCGCTCATGCAGATGGCGAAAACATCTGCCAAGCTGACCCAATTAGCTGCTGCTAAGCTACCCTATATTTCATTTATGACAGATCCTACCACCGGTGGTGTATCTGCTAGCTATGCTATGCTAGGCGATATCAATATCTCCGAACCTGGGGCATTGATAGGTTTTGCTGGACCTAGAGTAGTCAAGGAGACCATCAAAAAAGAACTTCCAAAAGGCTTTCAGATGTCTGAGTCTTTGCTTGAAAATGGATTTCTAGATTTTATTGTAGAGCGCAAAGATCTCAAGGAGCGCATAGCGCAATCGTTGAAATTTTTCATGCATAAATAAATATCATTTTGAAAAAATTTATCTTCCTGCTAGCCCTTCTCCTTGGTTTGGGTTACATAGGTTATTATTTTTACTATATCCCCTATTTTGATAATAATCAAATGGGAATAAGCAATGCCGAAGGACAACGAATTAAGTTTCCGAAAGATCGACCTTACATTCTGTGCTATATCCAAACCTGGTGCAAGGACTGTATCTCAGAGACGCCCTGCCTTATGGACTTTAGTCAGAAAAATAATATTCCTATCTACTTTGTGACCGATGAAGATACGATACTAATGAAAAAATATAGAGCTAGATTCCCTTATGAATTGCCGATTTATTATACCCAAACTAGATTGAAGGAAAAAGGAATTCTGCTCTTCCCTACTGCATTTTTTTATGGTGAGGGGAATAAACTGCTTTATCATAAAATGGAACGGATAGACAGTGTAGAATTGAGTCATTATTTAGAGAAATTAAATGCAAATAACTAAGAAAAATCTACGACTACTGGATAAGGAAGAGCTAACCAAGGAAATGGAAGCGCTCGGCGAGAAGAAGTTTCGCACTTCTCAGTTATTTCAGTGGCTATGGAAATACCGCACCTTGGATTTTTCTGAAATGAAAAACATCCCTAAGCCTTTGCAATCTAAGCTCCATGAATTATACGACCTACCAGAGACGGCCGTGAGTATATTTCAGCAGAGTCAAGATGGCACTATAAAGGTAGGATTTGAAACCTATGATAAGGAAACAATCGAAGGGGTTATTATCCCATCCGAAGATAGAATTACGGCTTGTATCTCTTCACAGGTAGGTTGCAGTTTGAGTTGTTCTTTCTGCGCCACCGGTTTTCTTCCTCGCAAGCGCAATTTATTTGCATTTGAAATCTATGATCAAGTCTATCTGCTCAACGAACTCGCTCTAAAGCATTATGAAAAACCATTGACCAATATAGTCTATATGGGTATGGGCGAACCTCTTCTCAACTATGACGAGGTAGTCAAAAGCCTCCACCGCCTCCATAGTGAGGACGAAGGACTGGGCATAGGAGCCAAACGCATTACGGTATCGACATCGGGGATAGTTAGAAATATCAAAAAACTAGCAGATGAAGGCTTGAAAATCAATCTAGCCCTATCACTCCACGCAGCTACCAATGAGAAGCGAACTGCCGTCATGGATATCAATAAAAGTAATCCGCTAGAAGAACTGATGGCTATTCTCGCCTACTTCTATGAAAAAACGCATAATAAAATCACCTATGAATACATCCTACTCAATCAATTTAATGATAATGCAGAGGATGCTATAGATTTAGCTAAACTCTGTCAGGATTTCCCGGTCTATGTCAATCTCATAGAATATAATCCCGTAGATGGCACGCCTTATTCCAAATCGAAAAAAGAGCGCAGAGATACCTTCCTGCAAACCCTCCGTGACAAAGGAGTTTCATCTAAGGTCAGAAAAAGTCGTGGGAAAGACATTGATGCCGCATGCGGTCAGTTGGCAAATAAGATTGTGAAATTGCAGCTAGATTAGATAGTTACAACTTCCCTTTACATTTCTTGTCCTTACAATAACCATACAAATATAGTTGGTGAGAATTGATTTCTACTTTCAAAACTTCTTCTAGTGATTTCTTGATTTGATACAATCGTGGGTCACAAAATTCGATAATTTTCTTACACTCTTGGCAGATAAAATGGTCATGCTGCTTGAAACCATAAGCTTTCTCATAAATAGATGTATTATTATTGAGGTAGTGCTTCGTTATAATACCGCATTCTAAAAACAATTCCAGTGAATTGTAGACGGTAGCTTTGCTTATATTAAATCTTTCCTTGTCTACAGTAAGAAATAAATCATCTGCTCCGAAATGGTCATTGCGCTGATAAATCAGCTTCAAAAGATAATTGCGCTCTGGAGTACGACGAAGCTTTTTCAGTATGATATAGTCTTCTAGTATTTTAGAAGCTTTATCGAATAATTCTAGAATATTCTTACTCGAAGACACTTATTGTATGAAGATTTTTTTTGTAGAAATTTTACCACCAGCATTGAGGTGAGCGATCACTATACCAGAAACTTTATCTAAGACGAGACTATAGTCTGAAGTAGTTAATTTCTTTTCAGTTATTTTTTTACCATCTAGAGAATATATGCTAAGTATTGGACTAGTTTGCATAGGTATATTTCTTACTTCTATCCTATTTTGAATCTGGACTATATCTAGATCATCTATTTTATTCGCTTGAATTTGATTGACTATGACTCCATTCTTAGTTCTATAACGATAATTAATTCCTTGATATTTGGTGCCAGTAGTGTCTACTGTAGCCGTGAGAATCTCTTGTCTAAAGCTAGGAGAATAAAATGAGTGAGTAGTTAAGTTTAAATCTAAATCATCTATCGGCAAGAGGCCTCCTATAAATGGAGTTACATCACTTCCATTAGCCGGAAAACCTAGCAGTCTGCCATAGAGTAGAATTTTATAATCTATCGTAATTTTTCGAATCACTCTGATTACATCTATGTTATTATCAATAGGGGTTTTTATTTTCCCGGTGCCATCTGCTTTCATATTTAAAGAAAATGCAATACTTACAACAAAAGAATCTGCTCTGGAATTAGGCACCGTAGCAGAAATCAAAGAATCAATATTGAAACCCTGAAAAAATTCTTTTGGTATAGTGATATTAATAGCATCCGTCGTCGTAATATTCGTGGTATTAGTCAATGGTAGACTGAGATATTTCATAGTACCCTTGAGGCCTCCCACACCAGGTATAGGAAGCTGAGATTGAAGCTGAGATAGGGATATTAAAAATAAGTCATTCCCATTTTTATTAAAATATACAGTAGCATTGTCATTGTCATCTTCTATCAGCTTTAAGTTAGAATTAGGGTATTCAACTATTTTATCGTTAGCTATATAGCGAAATGTGGTCGTATCATTCTGCCTTAGCTCTGAAAAATCATACAGTCCGCTTAGTGGAGATTTTATCGGATAAGTCTGCGTATCTACTCCATAGGTAAACACGTCACCTAAAGTGGGCATATGTGTAGTGGGTATTGTAACTTGACCCAACGCAGTAAATCCTATAAATAGAAAAAGAAAAATGTAACCTAATTTATTCATAATACAAATGGTGTTCATATACAAATATACAAACAATTGGAGAACCAAAGATTGAAATTAATCAGGATTTTAGCGAACTAAAACTCCAGATGACTATATTTGAATTAACTGCTTTTTGATTTTTTCACGGAGGGCATCCGAGGCATTAACCAGAGGCAATCTTACAGCATCTGTGGTGATATTTTGAAGGCCTAAAGCAGATTTAATACCTACAGGGTTGCCTTCTTCAAATATAGATTCTATAATATCTGCTAGTCTAAATTGAATAGCTGTCGCTTCTTCAAACTCGCCATTAAGACCATGTTGAATCATGGTAGAGAACTCTTTTGGCAATAAATTAGCAATGACCGAAATACAGCCATCCATTCCGAAAGAAAGTTGCGGAACCACTAGATTATCATCCCCACTTAAAACTATAAAGTCCTTTGGCTTATTTTTCACCAATTTCATGCATTGGTCAATATTTCCGCTAGCCTCTTTGATAGCCACTATCTTATCTACTTCTCTAGCAAGTTTTAAGCTAGTGTCAGCTAAAATATTAGAAGCAGTTCTTCCTGGTACATTGTACAAAATTATAGGTAATGGAGAAGCCTTGGCTATGGTCTTATAGTGCTGATAAATACCTTCTTGGCTTGGTTTATTGTAATATGGGCTTGCACTCAGAATAAAGCTATAGCCTGTTAGATCTGCTTCGTTAATTTCGTCCACTACTTGAAGTGTATTATTACCGCCGAATCCAGCGATCAAATTCACTTTTCCATCAGCTTCTGCAGCGACAAATCTTAATATTTCTGCTTTTTCTTCCTTGGTTAATGTAGGTGTCTCGCCTGTAGTACCTAAAACTATAAGTGAATTTACGCCCCCTTTAATACAGTGAGCTACTAGTTTTTTCAATGCTGGATAGTCTATATCGTTCTTCTTATCAAATGGCGTAACTAATGCTACACCTGTTCCTCTCAATTGACTACTCATTATGTTTTAATTTCTGTTATAAAATTCATTAATTTATTCACTATATCCTTTCCACTAAGATTACTATCAGAACCCAATATGATATCGAATAGAGCAGGATTTTGTTTATAATTTATTCCTAGTCTCAATTTTGATTTCGAGTGGGCAAATATAACGTTTAGTGGAGAGTTTAAACCATTAAAAAAACCCAAAACTAAATCAAAATCCATGACTGTAAAGTCAAAGAGCTGCTGCTTAGTAGGATAGCCATACCAGTTTAAGTCTTTTCTAGAGAATAAAAAGGGTTCGTATTTTTTTTCATCCGAATTAATAAAAGCGAATACAGAAATATTCTTTCCTTCATTTTTCAATTTAATCTCAAGATCTCTCATCTCTGCAATCATTAAGAAATCTGTAGCATCATAGACCAATCCAATGTTCTTTACCTCGGAAAATTCTTGCAATAACAAATTCTTTCGACCATGATCGATTTCCCTATTCAAACGCTTAAAAAAGAAGTAGTCTTTTATTTCTTGAATCATCTAGCTAGCCATTATCCTACCTCTATAGCGCTGCTCATAGCACTATATTTTTCTATTCTGGCAGTGACTCTATCTTCAGGTTTCATTTTGCATAATACCGCTAGATTTTCTATGATATGTGTCTTAAGATGGAGAGCCATCTCTTCTGGCTGATAATGAGCGCCCCCAGCTGGCTCCGCTAGTATACCATCTATAAGTTTATTTCTTAGGTTATCGTCCGGAGTCAATTTCAAAGCTTCTGCAGCTCTTTCTTTATGCTCCCAACTTCTCCATAAGATACTAGAACAAGACTCAGGGGATATCACCGTAAACCATGTGTTTTCCAACATAAAAACCTTATCGCCCACTCCTATTCCTAAGGCTCCGCCTGAAGCCCCTTCGCCTATGATGTAACATAGGATAGGTACCTGAAGTTTTGCCATTTCAAATAGATTTCTAGCGATGGCTTCTGCCTGTCCTCTATCCTCAGCTTCTATACCCGGGAAAGCTCCCGGAGTATCAATCAAGGTGACTACAGGAATATTAAATTTTTCTGCCATTTTCATAGCACGAAGTGCCTTTCGATAGCCTTCTGGGTATGGCATTCCGAAATTTCGATATTGCCTCATTTTAGTATTAGCTCCTTTTTGATGGCCGATAAGCATAACCGATTGTCCATTGATTTGCGCCATTTTACATACAATAGCTTTATCATCCTTTACATTTCTATCTCCATGTATTTCTATACTAAAATCTGAAATATGATCCATGTAGAACAAAGCATAAGGACGATTAGGATGACGAGATAACTGTACTTTCTGCCAAGTACTTAGACCTTGAGTTACTCTTAGTTTTTCAGCTTCTAAATTACCTTTGAGTAGCTGAATCTTATCTGTGAGATCTATATTCGATTTCTTCTCCATTGCCAACATCTCATCTATCTGATTCTGAATAAGCTCTATAGGAGCCTCAAAATCTAGATACTGAATCGGGGAACTTTCATTACTAATCATAATTCTTAATAATTAAATATTGGCAAATATAAGCGAGATTTTTAATACGTGGTAGTTGAATGAATAAGCAAATGAAAATCAATTTATTATAGCGATAAATAAACAAACTAAGTATATTTGGAATAATAGTTTTAAACTATGTAATCTAGTACATTTTAATTCAATTTAAACAAAAAAACAGAATATTTAGGACTATTTATACTAGTAGATTAGAAAAATAGACATTTTATTAAATTATCCTAAGCTTTCAGCTTTCTCAATGCTTCATTAAACTTAGGCATTACCTCAAATGCATCTCCTACAATTCCATAATCCGCAGCCTTAAAAAATGGCGCTTCGGGGTCGGTATTGATGACTACAATAGTTTTAGAACTTGACACTCCCGCTAAATGCTGAATGGCTCCAGAGATTCCAACAGCTATATATAAATTAGGTGAAATAGCCAATCCTGTCTGACCCACATGCTCATGGTGAGGGCGCCAGTGCACATCTGCTACAGCGCGGCTGCATGCAGTAGCGGCCCCTAGTATCTTGGCACATTCTTCTATCATACCCCAGTTTTCAGGTCCTTTTAAACCTCTACCAGCCGATACTACAAGGTCTGCTTCACTCAGTGGTATATCTCCAGAGACGAGTTCGCTTTTGATATACTTAGTAGAAAAATCTGCAGCTGATACTGAGGTTGCAGCTGCGACAACTTCACAACTCGTCGGATTCTTTTCAGCAGGAATAGAGTTCGAAGCTAGTGACACTATTTTTACATCAGTATGTATTTGATAATTGGCTACTGCCTTACCTGAAAATACATTCTTACTTATGACAAAGCCATTCGAGGTATTGGCGAGTGCATTCGCGCCATTAACTAGACCAGCATTCAGTCTCACTGACAGTCTAGGTGCTAGTGCTTTTCCATTCTGATTAAATGGGAGAACAAGAATTTGACCTCCATTCGCATTGAATATTTCGGCAACAGCTTTCGCAAAAGCCTTACTATCAAAATGACTGAATATAGCATCGCTGACCTGAAATAATTTGTTAATTCCATATTCACCTACTACATTGCTATCACAAGGAGTCAAACAAATAGCAGCCACAGAGCTACTCATTTTATCTGCTAATTTTTTACCATAAGTCAAAACCTCAAAAGAAGATTTTTTCAATTGACCATTTACTGCTTCTATATATACTATTACCATATCCAATTTTTATTTTTTATCTAAAATCTAATTTCTAATATCTAACTTCTACCTAAATTACCTTGGCTTCTTCGTTCAGAGCTTTTACCAAAGCTTCTACTTCATCTATAGAAAATAATTTAACAGCTGATTTAGACTTAGGTTCATCAAATTTTACAATAGTCACCAAAGGATCACCGCCTACAGCAGCTATTTTTGCTAAAGGCTTTGTTTTTGCCATCATGATTCCTTTCATATTTGGAAGACGCTGCTCTGCCATACCTTTCTGAGCCGATAGTACAAATGGTGTAGAAACCTCCATCACTTCTTCTCCACCTTCTACTTCGCGGTTGAGTGTGGCTACATTACCATTCATATCCCACTTAGATACCTGCGATACAAAAGCACAATCCATAAACTCTGCTATCATACCACCTACTGAAAAGCTATTGTAATCAATTGTTTCTTTTCCAGTTACCACCACATCATAGTTATTTGTTCTAGCATAATTAGCTATTTCCTTCGCTACATAAAATGGCTCTAAATCATCTGCAGATTCAATCAATACCGCATCATCTGCGCCAATAGCTAAAGCTTTTCTCAAATACTGATCATTATCACCTGCACCTACATTGATGACTGTCACTTTTCCTGCACCTGCTGCTTCTTTCAATTCTATTGCTCTGACCAATGCATACCATTCATCTGTAGGGTTGAGAATATAAGTAACACCGTCGCTAGCGAACTTGGTATTATTATCTTTAAAAGCAATCTTAGCCGTAGTATCTGGCACCTTGCTTACGCAAACTAAAATGTTCATATAATTGATTTATTTTTTTTAAGTTGTTTCTTTGTTGGAATATCTCTACTATTAAAATCAAGAATTCAAAATTTTCAATTCTTAACCCATATTATGGTATACAGCTTGCACATCTTCATCTTCTTCCAATCGCTCTATGAGCTTCTCTACTTCCGCTACTTGTTCTGGAGTTAAATCATCTTTTGTATTCATAGGAACTCTCTCCTTTTCAGCTGATAGAATAGCTATGCCCATGCTGTCCAAAGCCTGTTGCATTTTACCGAAATCTGTAAACGCCACTTGAATAAATGATTCTCCTTCTTCTGTGCCAATTTCTTCTAGTCCAAAGTCGATTAGCTCTAATTCCAGATCTTCTAGATTTTTCCCAGCTATATCTATGGTGAAAAAAGCTTTATGGTCGAATAGAAACTCTACTGAACCTGAGTTACCAAGCGCTCCTCCGCATTTATTGAAATGAGAACGCACATTAGCCACCGTTCGATTCGTATTATCTGTAGCCGTTTCTACCAGAAAAGCTACTCCATGAGGACCGAATCCTTCATAAAGCACCTCTGCAAAATCCTTTTCATCCTTTCCTAGGGCTTTTTTAATAGCACGCTCTACGTTCTCTTTAGGCATATTGGCCGCCTTTCCATTCTGAATCGCTATACGCAGTCTAGTATTGGTGTCGGGATCAGGACCACCGCTTTTCACAGCCATGACTATTTCCTTTCCTATCCGTGTAAACGTTACAGCCATTTTGCTCCATCGAGCCATTTTGGCTGCTTTTCGGTATTCAAACGCGCGTCCCATCTCGTTCTTTCTTTTATTTTTATTTTATACTCCTCCCTAACCTTATTTTCAATGAGGGCAAATTTACAGGAAAATTTTTATTCCTAAATGGAATTAGTTTAAGGATTCTAAAAAAATAAAAACAGAGAAAGATGAATCCAAGTTCTTTATAATACTTATCTTTTCCAGTCAATGACTCTTCGAACTATAGTGTATCCATTTTCAGGATTATTCCAGCTATTCAGTACATTTTGTTTTTCTAATTTATGATACTCCGCATAGATCAAACCTATCCGCGGGGCATAGGTCTCAAAAAAATGAGTTTTTTCGATGGCATTCGTATCCAGATACTGTAAAACCGTGATAGTGGAATCAAAACGAATGGATAAAATTGTTTTAGACTGGAAAAGGTCAATATATCTATAATCCCAATCAGCATATAGTTTTGTAATAGAAGTATCTATAAACTTGTTCCCTTTCCATGATACTGCGGGATTGATAGGTGAATACAGCTTGATGAATCTTAAATTACTTTCGTTTTGAGTAATAAAATTTGCATGTGGCTGAATAGACTTATTCTTTTGAAAAACCCAAGGATCTGAAAGTGACTTTCTGCTAAAAACCTTGACCTTGTATTGAACCGGTGTATCAAATCCGATGATGGTATCTTCGATGAGTTCTCGAATAAATCCAGTAGTTTCTGTGACTATTGGCTGGGGATCTAAGCCGCTCTTAACGTAACTCGTAGAGTCAACACGATAATCTATCCAGTATCCAATATTAATTGGGTAGTAGCTATCATAACTATTTACTTCTTCTAAAGTGAACTTGTCTAGAACTTTCTCACAAGACGATAGTGTAATAACTAATATAAAACTAAAAATTCTAGCCTGCTTCATGGTCTGCTAGAGAGCAAGATTAAGCTTGCTGGGACGAAGTATTTTCCTCTGCCTGAGAGTAGGCAGGACAGGTTTTGCTTCTACATGCAGAAGCAGTTAATAAAACTACGATAGCGGATAAAAACAATACCTTTTTCATTCTATTCTGTTTATAAATACAAATAAGTAACCAGAAGAATTGCTTCCAGCTAAATAAAAAACGAAAATAGGGTATTTTTAGTATATTCGAACAATTAAAATATCCACAACGACATTTTATAACGTACTTTATGCATATTTTTGGCGTCTAAGTTGATTTTTAAAGGAGTTCTGACTAATTTTTTTAATCACATAGGACACAATAGAAAATCGAAGATTTTTTCTATGTATTCTAAAAACCCATACCTCTTATCAAATATGAAATATATTATAGTTGGTAACCTTCTATTTATCTTAACTTCAAATTGAATGAAGTATTTTTGGCTTGTATCAAATGTATTGTTATCCTCTTCAATATATTCAATAATAGAAAACTATGTGTACTATGTGTTTTATTTTTCAATATAGAATAAGTTGTAAAACAAGTTTTACACATAGAATACAACATAGACCTTACTTTTGTTAATTAATATCATACAATAAATAATCATAGAAATTGGCAAAAATTAAAAAAGCATTTTTCTGCACCAATTGTGGAAATGAATCGACAAAATGGATAGGTCGCTGCCCTGGCTGCAATGAATGGAACACCTATGTAGAAGAGATCATATCGAAGGAAAACTCCAATCCCAATCAATCTACTTTCAAAGATTTCTCGGTTAAAACCAAACCCGTCAAACTCACAGAAGTCAAGCAAAATGATATCTCGCGATTCTACTCCGATGACCCCGAATTCAATCGAGTATTGGGTGGAGGCATTGTCCCGGGCTCCATTGTTCTCATAGGCGGAGAACCTGGCATAGGGAAATCTACCTTGCTTTTACAAATCGCGCTCTCGCTCAATGATCTCAAAATCTTATATGTATCGGGAGAAGAGAGCGTAGAACAAATCAAAATGCGAGCCGATAGAATTAATGTAAAGAACGATAGTCTCTATTTGTATTCCGAAACCTGCACACAGACGATATTTGAGCAAGTCAAAGCCATAGAACCCAATCTCATAATCATAGACTCCGTGCAGACAGTTTATTCGCAGCATATACTATCCGCATCGGGCAGTATATCGCAGGTGCGAGAATGCGCGGGCGAGTTCCAACGACTAGCTAAGGAAACCAATATTCCTGTCATCCTCATAGGTCATATCAATAAAGAAGGGGAAATAGCCGGCCCTAAACTATTAGAGCATATCGTGGACACGGTACTACAATTTGAAGGGGATAGAAATTATACGCATCGACTGCTACGAACGATTAAAAATAGATTTGGGTCTGCACTAGAGCTAGGAGTCTATGAAATGAAATCGCATGGACTGCAGCCCGTCATAAATCCTTCCGATATTCTACTAGGCAATAGAGATGAAGCTCTCAGCGGAGTAGCCATTGCTTCCACTATGGAGGGTATGCGTCCGCTCATGATAGAAGTACAGGCACTAGTAGCGAATGCTGTCTATGGCAATCCGCAGCGGAGCTCGATAGGCTTCGATACCCGAAGGCTCAATATGCTCCTAGCTATTTTAGAGAAGCGAGGTGGATTTCAACTCTCCAATAAAGATGTATTTCTCAACCTTGCTGGTGGTATCAAAGTCAGCGATCCAGCGCTAGATTTAGCCGTGCTAGCTGCGATTATTTCATCGTACAAGGACGAAGAAATCTCTAACAATACCGCCTTCTGCGCCGAGGTAGGCCTCAGTGGAGAAATAAGAGCAGTCTCCCGCATAGAGCAGCGCATAGCCGAAGCTGAAAAACTGGGATTTGATAAAATATTCATCTCCCGATATAATGCGAAACTGCCAAAAGATAAATTCTCTATTAAAATAGTGGAGGTAGGAAAAATAAGTGAAATATATGTGGGGTTGTTTTAATTGATTCCCTATAGTCCAATCCTGCATACACTTTTATATCCTTTAGTATACGTTTTTAATTATTTTAACTATTATTAACGGTGGGGGCAAATTTAAACTATATTTGTGATAGAAAATTACAGCGGGGTTAAAAGATAAATTTTCTAAAAAAATACAAGACATATACTCTATTAAAACCAAAATGACAAGCTATTTAATCTCTTTAATCAATTTCTATCTAGTTCTATTTAAGGATTTGAGAGCATATAGCATCATCAAGCCACTAAACATAAATAAAATAACCATAGGTAAGCCTCGCTCGGGAAAAGTGGACTTATCCTATGGCTCTTCACACATTATACAGATGCCTATAAGGTATCCCACAGGCTTTGTGTAATGAATTATGGTGGCGAAACTAGATAAAATTTCGGTAATCAGTCTTAAATTGTTTAAATTTACGCTGGGTTTTATCTAAGTGACCACCCACCAGTATTGAAGTTGCCTCAAAGAATTATTAAACCAATTTTTACTTCAATCTAAATTTTTTAAAATGAAAAAATTATTATTATTTATATCTTTATTTATCTTTGGGAACACGATAGGTCAGACCCTAACTGTTATTAACAATACGTCTAATACTATTGCTTTTGATTTTTGGGCAATGGATAATGCTACCTGTATAGCTTCAGCTACACAGAGTGTATTTCCGAGCCTTGGTCCATTATCCACAGCAGGACCTTATACCTTGCCAACTGGAGATACTGAATGGGTTTCAGCCAAAGGAACATCTGGAGGAGTATCGCACACTGTCCTAGTAACTGCATTGTCGAGTTGTATGCCTAATCCTAATTTATCCGCTGCTTGCGGATTCCCTTCTGCTTGCACAGTTACGTGGACTGAAGATCCTATAACACGAGATGTAATTGTAGAATTTTTCTAAATTATATTTTTATGCTAATGTCTTCTTTAAAATGAACCACTATACTGTATTTATATTCTTTTTACTATATGCTAGTAGTCTATTTAGCAGGAATATTTTAAATACAAGTTTATCGAACAGTAGTGTTCTATTTGAAGAAAACTGTGGGCAAATCAAATACCCTGACGATATGCCGGCTACTGAAGTCAAATATGTTTTCAAACAAGGAAATCTCAAGATTTTCTTATTAAAGACTGGACTGGCTTATCAATTAGAAAAATACGAACAAGATACAAATCAACTAAACTTACTTCCCGAAATCCATCCCGATAGCTATCGGGATTCGGGAAGTTTTTCTACCTACCGCATAGATATGGAGCTAGTCGGTGCCAATCCCCATGCAGAAATCATAGCCGAAGGCAAAAGCCAAGACTATACCAACTATTATCAACCTGACTTAATACAAACACATTCCTACCAAAAAATAATCTATAAAAACATCTACCCTGGTATCGACTGGGTTATCTACCTAGCCAAAGATATAGAAACGGAAGAACCCACAAACGACAATTCAACATTAAAAATTAATCATTCAAAATTATTCAAATACGACTTCATCGTCCACCCCGGCGCTGATCCTGCTCTAATCAAACTCAAATACAAAAACGCTGAACAAATCTACCTAGACCATTTTGGCAACCTTATTCTTCGAAACCGATTAGGAGATATAAGAGAAAATGCACCCGAAGTATTTCAAAATCAAAAGAAACTAACCGCCAACTATCTGCTCAGAGACAGTATAGTCAGCTTTCAGATAAAAAACTATAATAAAGCAGAAAACCTCATCATAGACCCAAAGCTCGAATGGAGTACCTATTATGGTGGTTCAGGAATAGAAAACGCCTATGGGACTCTGATAGATAGCAATGGCGATTCATATCTATACGGCTCTACGACATCATCTACAGGTATAGCCTATAATGGATTTCAAAACAACTATAATTTTAATTTGACAATAAACAAATTTAATGGATTACTTGTCAAATTTAATTCTCAAGGAAATCGCATCTGGGCTACCTACTATGGAACTGGGTTATATTTTGATTGTGCGACTATCGATTTTAATCAAAATTTAATTTTATGCGGTGAAACTTGGATTAACAATCCTTCCATTGCCTTTAATGGCCATCAAAGTGCGCATGCTGGTCAGATCGATGGTTTTATCGTAAAATTTGACTCCAGCGGCAGTCGTTTATGGGCGACCTATTATGGTGGATCTGGAGATGAAAATATATCAGATATACAAGTCGATAGCGGAAATGCTATTATTTTCTGCGGTAGCACCAATAGCAATCATAATATAGCTATTAATGGATATAGAGATAGTTTTTATACTAAAACTAATGCATCAGGACCAATTATACATAATACCTTTTTAGTTAAGCTCAATTCTTCAGGAGTGAGACAATGGGGCACATATTATGGGCTTGGATATGGTGGAGCCAATATTATAGTAGACTCCAATGATCAGATATATTTAAATAATTTAATAAACCCTGTAGATACATCCTATTTATTCACTTCAAACTATTCGATAAATACTCCAGGTCCATTTTTAATGTATCTAGCTAAATTTCGTTCGAATGGCACTAGAGTTTTTGGTAAATCCATCGGGCAAAATTTTGCATTTAACGGTGGAGCGTTTAAATTTCATAAAAACGATAGTTCATTATATCTAATTTCAGCTTATAATGGTGTTTCAAACCTTCAACCAATCTTGTCCACTGGGTTCAAAATGACTGTATCAGCAGATGATTTGATTATAATAAAAATGGATAAGTATGGAAATACAAGATGGGAGAGCTATTGTGGGGGAAATTTTAATGATAGGGATCCAACTATGGCCTTTGATAAACGGAATAATATCTATATAGGAGGCACGACCACCTCTACCGCGGGTATTTATCATAAGGGGCTAGATAGCACTCTGTCGGGGTCTAATGATCTATTTGTAACAAAAGTATCACATTTAGGGACCGTCATTTGGTCTAGTTATTTTGGAGGTAATACATTTGAAGAACATCCTGATTTACAGATAGATAAAATGAATAACTTATATATATCAGGCTATACCGGATCAAACTCTGGCATTAGCTACCTAGGTCATCAAAATAATCACAATGGGGGAAATTTTGACGCTTTCCTTATGAAAATTTCTTGTAATCGATATGATACTATCCGAGACACCATCTGCCGTGGGGATACGCTGCTTTATAGATCTAAAAAATACTCCCAAGCAGGCTTCTACACTGATTCTTTACTCACCTGGGACATTTGCGACAGTTTGATTACCCTCCACCTCACCGTGCTCAGAAAAGATACGACCTATCTCTACGATACTATCTGTTCAGGTACTAGCTATGTCTGGAATGGAGTGAATAGAACCACTAGTGGAGTCTACCGAGATACACTTGTAAATAATGTAGGATGTGATAGTTTTTTGATTCTGAATCTTCTCGTAAAGCGAACGGACTCGGTGCAGGTCTATGATACGCTATGCAATAATGTGCCTAAGACCTTCAATGGTCAAAACCTCACGATGGCAGGGGTTTATCGAGATACGTTTATGAATGCAGTGGGCTGCGATAGTCATATTTTCTATCATTTTATCCCTAAGCCTATTTATGAAACACCTCTCAGCAGAGCTATCTGTGCGAATGATAGCAGTCTTTTTGGTGGCAAGTATAGAAAGTTAGCAGGTGTTTACTTTGATACCTTAAAAACAATACGAAACTGTGATAGTGCGCTGAAACTAACGCTGACCATAAACCCACTCGACACGAATAGACAGACACAGGCTATCTGTAGAGGGAAGTCTTATAATTTCTACAGTCAAGTTTTGACGAGCCAAGGGACTTATAGCCACAAATTCACGAATAGAAATGGTTGTGATAGCACCATTTTATTGACCTTGTCTGTTATCGATAGTTCGACCTATAGCTTTAATAGAATGCTGTGCAGTGGTCAGTCTTTTCCGTTTAATAATCAAAACCTAACTCAAGCAGGCGTGTATCGAGATACGTTTATCAATCACATAGGTTGTGATAGTTTTGTGACTTTAAATCTCAGTTTCGGTCTGGTGCTTTATGATACACTTCGTCAGACAGTCTGCGTTGGACAATCTTTTAGAGGCTATTCCAGCCCTGGCACTTATTATGAAACCTATAAATCGAACCAAGGTTGCGATAGTATTTTGACTATATATCTCAAACATTTACCTGCTACGCAATATAAAACCATTTCACACAACAAATGCGGAGCTTTCCGCTACGGCAGCAGCACCTATACCCAGAGTGATAGCTTTACGGAAACGATTAAAAACTCTCTTAACTGCGATAGTATTGTGACGAAGCACCTAGTCACTATCACTAAGCCTAATCCAATGGTCTTAGAGCCTAAGTCTATTCCATTCTGCGAAGAAATTCTGCATAGAAACCAAGCCAAGACACAGAGCTTCTTTACTCAAGATACGGTAAAAAGTGCAGAGTTTCCCTACTGTGATAGTCTCTATCAGC